>JAZOBQ010000166.1:0-12307 GCA_045596005.1 Oscillospiraceae bacterium | reverse complement strand
GACAACAGGCTCGAGACCTGCAGCTTTGATAGCCTCGAGGGCATTTTCAACGACATGGAAGTGGGGTTTGATGGCCTCGCACATATTGCGGTACTGCTCCTTGATCTCCAGAGTAACGGTACCTGCGCCGAACTTTGCATTGAGCAGCTTGGCGGCGTGCTCCATGCATGCCTTGCGTGCGGCAAAGCTGCCGGCGTCGTGGTCGCGGACGATATAGTTGAGGGTGCATTTTTCAACATCGCCCTCCATAGCCATCATGTGGAAAAATCCCTCATAACCGTCTGTGTCGCGGGGAGTGTCGCCGCTCGGCAGCATGCCGTTGAACTCCATGGCGACGAGGGAAGCGTTTATCATGGTGTCCTTGGCGGAGCCGGGGTGGACATTGAAGCCCTTGAAAGTGACCTTGGCGCCGCAGGCGTTGAAGTTTTCATACTCGATGCCGCCCTCTGCGCCGCCGTCGGCGGTGTAGGCTATCTGGGCGCCGAAACGTTCGAGATCCATCAGAGATGCACCGTGGCCTATCTCCTCATCGGGGCAGAAGCCGATGGCGATGCGTCCATGGGGACGGCCTTCCTTGATTATGGTCTCAGCCATAGCCACTATCTCGGCGATACCGGCCTTGTTATCGGCGCCGAGAACGGTGGTGCCGTCGGTGACGATGATGCTGCGGCCCACAAGAGAGGGCAGATGGGGGAAATCCTTGGGAGAGAGGACTCTGCCGCTGTTGCCGAGGACGATGTCGCCGCCGTCATAGTTTTCAATAAGACGGGGCTTCACATTCTCGCCGGGGAAGTCGGGAATGGTGTCGATATGGGCGATGAAGCCGACGCTCATGGCCTTCTCAAGTCCCTCGCTTGCAGGAATAACTCCGTAAACGTAGGCGTGCTCGTCCACATATACCTCGCTGACGCCTATCTCGCGCAGTTCGTCGGCGAGCAGATTGCTCAGATCAAACTGGCATGCGGTGGAGGGAGTGCACTCGGCGCTCTCGTCGCTAGCCGTGTGTATCTGGACATATTTTATAAATCTTTCGTATGCTTTCATTTATTCATTCTCCTTCAATGGATTCCGTTTCTATAGCTTCTATGCTGAAAAGTGTGGAGCCGAAATCTCCCAAAACTCTGATATTCGGGTGGTAACCCGTGCCAAGGAACTGGTTTTCAAGCCGCAGTCCCTCCATGAGCATATCGCCGCGCGCCGTGTACTCCTCGCAGCCGTCCACAAGGTTCACAAGCGAATCTGCCGTGCGGAATATAAAACCATTCGGGTCGAGCGAGAAAGGCAGAAGGTGCTTGATAAGCTCGCCGAAGCTCCTGAGATAGACATTCTGCTCCTTGGCTGCGACTTTATAGGTCTTGTTCGGCTCAAGGCCGCTCAGCGGCATGATATCACCAGCGGGAGCCGCATTATATCCGCGCTGGAAGATGGCGCAGACGCTCTTATCTCCGTCCGTGCACTGCCACACCTCGCTGCCGGGGCGATTGCCCTCGCGGCGCGTGAACTGACCGTACTGGAAAGTACGGCGATGCTTTTTATAATAGGCTATCTGGTTGCAGACTTCCTGTCGCTCGGCTCGCGAGAGATACTTAAGGTCGAGTTCATAGCCGAAGCAGCCGAAGGCCGCGACATTGAAGCGCGTGGAAAGCGGCGTTGCACGCAGAGTCTGCTGGCTCGGAGACGCAGAGACATGGCTGCCCCAGGTCGACTGGGGGTAAAGATAGCTCAGTCCGCCCTGAATATCCAGTCGCTCGATGGGATCGGTGTTGTCGCTCGCCCATATCTGGGGCGAAAAGCAGAGCATGCCGAGGTCAAAGCGGTTGCCTCCGCTCGAGCAGCTTTCGAGCAGCACATGGGGGCGCGGTCTGAATATTCTTCCGAGCACATCGTAAAGGCCGAGCACATAGCGGTGGTGGAATTCACCCTGGTTTTCAAGCGCAGCGGAAAAAGCGTCCGAAATATGGCGGTTGCAGTCCCACTTCACATACTTCAGTTTTGTGGAGTCCATAACTCTGCCCACATTTTCCACTATATAATCGCGCACCTCGGCTCTCGTGAGGTCGAGCACGAGCTGGTTGCGTCCCTTTCCGGGTGTTCTTCCCGGCACGCGCACAGCCCAGTCGGGATGAGCACGGTAAAGATCGGAATCTTCGTTCACCATCTCCGGCTCGAACCAGAGGCCGAAGTCCATACCCATGGCGCGTACAGCCTTCGCAACCCCCTCAACGCCGTGGGGGAGCTTTTTAAGGTTGGTGTTATAGTCACCCAGACCTGCATGATCGTTGTTTCTCTCGCCGAACCAACCGTCATCCAGTACGAAAAGCTCCACGCCCAGCTTTTTCGCTCTGCGTGCCAGCCTTATCAGCTTTCCGTGGGTGAATCTAAAAAAATGGGCCTCCCAGTTGTTGGCCAGAACCGGTCGTTCAAGCTTCTTCCAGTCGCCCCGAACGATATTGCCGTTGACGAAGCTGTGGAAATTCCTGCGCAGGCCGTTGAAGCCGGACGCCGAGTAACTCATTACCGCCTCGGGCGCCTCAAAAACGTCGCCGGGATGCAGCGTCCAGTCAAAGCAGCTCGGGTTTATTCCGAGCATCACGCGGACAATGTCCTCGCCCGAACGCTCCACAGCGCCGTAGTGGCTGCCGGAATAGACGAGGTTGAAGCCCCAGACCTTGCCGCAGTCTTCTCCCGCTCCCCTCTCGCTGAGCAGAAAACCGGGATTGTGGCGGTTCGAGGACGCTCCGGTGGAGGAGGAATTGACGTAAAGGCCGGCTTCAACCGCTCTGATATTGTGGTGCGCTTCCTTTATCCAGCCTCCGTCAAAGGTGTGCATTTCAAGTGGGCGGGTGTTCATATCCACGCTCATGGACATGAACTTGCGCAGGGAGATATCCGCATCGCTGCAGTTTGTGACCACAGCTCTGCGGCTTATTACGTTCACATCGGGAAAAACGGTATAGTAAAGGCTCAGTTTTATCGGGAATAGCGTGTCTGCCATGTCAATTCGCAGAGTCTCCACGCCCTCGCAGTCCGACTCGGCATAGGCCGAGGGCAGGCATTCCATAGCTACGCAGCCGGGAATTATCTCGTGGCCAGCATACACGAAGTCGGTTACAAAGCTGCCGTCCGGCATTTTTATCTCGCAGGGTGGATTGCGGTAGTCGCCCTTGCCGACGCCCGACCACTCCCGGCACAGGCTGTCGAGGCAGTATGTGGGGTCGGTCTCGGAATAGTTGACCGCGCTGCCGTAGGGAACGGTACGCTTGAGCTCTATCGGCGCGGAGTCTCCCGCGGCGAGATGCGCACCGTAGTGCAGATGCTCAAGGTGGCCGAATTCGCTGACTTTCAGCCAGTATGAGCTGTCCGCCGTATCGAGGCGAAACAGGCCGTTTTCTTCAAAAATGGGCATTTTTGCACCTCCAAATCATCATCTTAAAGGGGCGCTTATATATAATAAACGGACGATGGATATTTATTATTATCCATCGTCCATTATAGTACAGCTTTATTAAAATGTCGAGTGCGGACGCGCTCTTTATCGCACAAAATAACTGCCGCCGGCGAGAGTGAATCCCTCTGCCGCTCTGACGACACGGCTCGCGTCATTATTGGCTATTTCCATGGCCAGACTCATGTCGGTGATGTAATAATCCGTGTTGGTGCTGACATACACGCGGTCAAAAACCTTGAAGAAAAACTCTGCGTCCTGACCTATATCCGCGCTCTTGCCCTCTCTCAAAGCAGTGCCGTCCAGCTCGGCGCTGATATAAATGCCAATGTCATCGGCCTCGCGGCGAAGATAGCGTCCGAGCGAGGAAATGGCGCTGACCGAATCGGGCATGGCGGTCATAGGCTGGGAATACTGTATGGTCATCTCCGCAGGCAGACACACGTTGGTGAGCAGCACTTCGTCAAAGCCCATCTCCTTAAGCTCGCGCATAAGATCGCTTATGTAGCCTCTGGTCACGCTGTTATAGGGATCGAGCCAGCTGCCGTTTTCGTCGGTGAGCACCGCTCCCATGGAGTTTTTCAGACCGATCGGACTATTTCTCACAGCCATGGAGCTGTCTCCCAGACAGCTGACCTCGGCCACGAGCCAGAGACCGTAGTCCTTGAGCTGTCCCAGCGTCTCCTTCAGGTTCTCGGTGCCGTTTACGCCGTAGCCTTCAACGAGGGGTATCGTGCTGAAATAGCGCAGATTTCCGTCTATGCTCTTTATGTTCATGACCAGACAGTTGTACTTCACCTCGCTCTCCGCCAGAATGGCAGGATAATAGGCGATATTCTGCGCCGTCATCTTGTCGGCCGCAACATACAATGCCTGTATCTCATCGAGGTCGGAAGTCACCATGCTCTTCATGTCGGAGAAATCGGGCAGCTCTATGACCACCTGTGCGTCGGTCACAGGCGGTGCAAGAACGTCCTCATCCGCGTCGGCGTCGGGATTTTCCGCGACGAGTTCACTGCCGCTCAGGTCGAGCCGCAGTCCCTCTTTTTCGTATTTTATATATTTCTGCAGGTCGTAGAAAACCCAAATGCCCGCCATTATGGCGAATATCAGCAGGAAAAGCACTATCGTGATCACCCAGCCGTATTTGCGTTTTCCACGGTAAACCGCTCTTGGTCTTGACATATTTTTACGCTCTTTCCTCTATCTCATGGATAAGTGCCACGCGGCGTGCATGGCGACCGCCCTCGAAGCCGGTGTTCAGGAAGGTATCCACAATTTTCAGAGCCAGACCGCTGCCGACGGTGCGTGCGCCGAGAGCAAGCATATTGGCGTTATTGTGCAGGCGGGTAAACTCGGCGCTGTAGCAGTCGGAGCACAAAGCGGCGCGGATACCCTTGACCTTGTTCGCGCTCATGGAAATTCCTATACCGGTGCCGCAGATGATGATGCCTCTGTCGCACTCGCCGCTTGCAACGGCTCTCGCTGCCTTTTCGCCGTAGATGGGATAGTCGCAGCTGTCTGCGGTGTAGGTGCCGTAGTCCTTGTATTCGAGGCCGAGCTCGCTCAGGTGCTTCATTATCTCCTGCTTGAGTTCAAATCCGCCGTGGTCGGAAGCAATAGCTATCATGGTTTTACCCTCCGTCATATCTTAATAAATTCGCATTTGCGTTTTTTGAATGTGCTTACATATTCAAAGCCGCAGCTTTTGATTATCTCATATCCCTCACGCACGCACTTTGCAGCGTCCGTGGGATTATGGGCGTCGCTGCCGACGGTGATTATCTCGCCGCCAAGCTGCCTGTAAAGCCGCAGTATCTCCGGTTCGGGGAATGGTCCGCAGCCGTCCCTTATACCAGAACAGTTTATCTCGATTCCACGTCCATTGTCAATTAAAAGCCGCAAAAGATGCTCAATTTTGTCGCCGTAAAGCTCCAGCGAGAGTTTTTCGTCAAGTCCCTGCTGCCACATATAGCGTCGGCTGTAACCGATGTGAGCCATAATGTCGAAAAAGTCCAGCTCTGCCATGCGTATGAGTTCATCCATATAGTCGTTGAAAATGCGTCGGCAGTGCTCCGGCGACTCAAACTGCACGAGCCAGAGGTCTCCGTGCTCCTGCAGAATATGCAGCGAGCCCATGACCATGTCAAGTTCCGGCGAAGCGGATATTTTTTTCGCTGTTTCCGTATCGAACAGCGGTTCGCCCAGCTCCAGTCCGAGACGCACATCCAGAGGGAGCGTCGGATGCTCGCTCAGCATCGCGGCGTATTTCTCCATCGTTTCCGGCACTCTTGTCAGACAGCGTGGATTGAATTCATAGGTGCGCCAGTGGCACATGTCGCAGTGGTTAGTGAAGCAGATCTGCTCCATACCCATTCTTGCCTCCGCCTCCACCATTTCATACATGGAAGCTTTTGAATCCTGCGAAACATCGGAATGGACGTGATAATCAGCTAAAAACATAGGGTTTTCCTCAATATATTTTGAAAATGTACTGTATTTGCATCAGAATGGCCAGCTTTCAAACCAGCCGAGAATATTGTCCGCGAAATATGTGCCCACCTTTGCACCGCTAAGCACCGGGTAGTACGCCGCGAAGAGAACAAGGCTTACAGCCGAGAAGGATATCATAAGCCTTCTCCAGCCTTCATGCCTGCGGCGGACAAAATCGAAAACATAGCCAATGGCAAGGAGCAGGAAAACGGTCGAGGGAAAATAATGATACGCAAAGGTAATACGTTTCACGAAAATCCAGGGCACCAGCTGCGCCAGATATCCGATAAGTATAAAGCGTGCATTTCTGTCTCCCTTGAAAAGTGCGGGATATATCATCGAAAGCATCGCCCCGAGTCCCGCCCAGCAGATAAGCGGATTCATAAATGCTCCGATAGTCGACTTCGTGTCGTCCGGCAGGTAATCGAGATAATAGAGTATGGGACGGGCATTTATCATCCACTGCCACCAGCGCGACGAGTAGGGGTGGGTGGCGTCCACGCCAGCATGGTATGAGAGCATATACTTCTGGTTATCGAGCACTATGTCCAGATACTCGCGGCTGAAATACATCGCCGCTCCGTCCATACCGGCGGCCTTGCCGTAGGGATAATAGCTCGCGTAGTAAACAAGAAGGGGAACCGCCACGAAAAATCCGAGGCAAAACAGTATATTTATACCCGTTTCGTGCCAATAAACGGCGAGAGCATCGCTCTTTTCCGCTTTTTTCTTTTTATTTTCGGCCTCCGCCGCCTTTTTCTCGCCGAGGTATCGCTCAATGCGGTCAATAAGCCAGATAAGCGCGAGTCCTGCTCCGGCATAGATGCAGGTCCACTTGCTCGCAGCGCCGAGACCGAAGCTCAATCCGCTGAGTCCGAGGGGCAGCATCCACTTTTTGCCGCCTCGCTCCGAGCAGAGATAAATGTACATAAAAAGGTACATCAGCAGAACAAAAAATACGGCGTAAGAATCGATGGTGGCGATACGGGTCTGCGCGAAGTGCATAAAATCCGTAGCCATAAGGAAGCTCACGCATGCAGGGACGGCGCAGCCGCCGAACATACGCTTGAGCAGCAGATAGAGCAGCGGCAGCATCAGCACTCCGACCAGAGTACCCATAAAGCGCCAGCCAAATGGGTTGAGACCGAAAATGCTTATACCGATGGATAGGATGATCTTTCCGAGCGGAGGATGGCTGATCTCATAGGGTTTGACCCCCTCCATGTGCTCGTAAGCCGTGCGGACGTGATAAATCTCGTCGAAATAGCTGCTGTTTAGGTAGCTCTCCTTCTCCGGTATAGTCTCCTGCTCATCGAAAAGCGGAATACAGCCTTCAGGGAAGCTGACCCCCTTACTTATGAGTCTGCCGTCTAAGTCGTAAAGAGCTATCTCGCCGAGCCACAGCTCGCCGTCCGCAATGAGGCGCAGCGCCTTTATATCGGTGCCAAGACCGCCGACATTGACATTTCTCCACTTAAAGAGCTCGGAGTATTGCTGGCTTATCGTACACACGTCCGTCCAATCCTCGCCGTCCACGGAAAACTGGAGATAATAGCTGCCCGTGTGCAGTCCGCCGTAAACGCTTATACTGCCTATGTCGGTAGGCTCGTCGAACTCCACGAGTGCGTACTCTCCGCTGTCTCCAAAGCGGCAGAAGCTCTCCGGCGACGCGGTATTGCCGAGGTTTATAAAGGCGGCAATAGCATAGCACACAGTGATCAAAATCATGGAAAGGCTGTCCCTGCGCATAAAGGAACGACCGTCGTCTGCTCCGAGACGCGAAGGCTCAACCTTTCTGCAAAACAGGCAGTCAGCAGCGATCAGCGCTATAAAAGCCACAAGGGCCATTGGAAATACGTAAATAAGCTTGTCCATCTGTGCCTCATTTCCGGCGTTCTCAGAAGAAATCCCCTGATGCAAAAAGTTTGTATTATTGATGTAAAAGATTATACTATAATTGTTCCCATAAGTCCACTAAGCCATGGGAAAGGAGATGAAAATTTGAAAAAAGCAAAAAATAAATATATCTGCTTGCTCCTAGTCATTTCCATGCTGCTCTGTGCCTGCTCGGCCGATGCAGCGCAGCCGGAGAGTTCTCCCCTTCCCTCACCTGCCGAAACGGCCAATATCCTATCCGAGGCCGAACAGGCTCTCGAAAGCATGAGCCTTGAGCAAAAGGCATGGCAGATGCTCTGCGTTTTTCCCGAGGACATCTGCGGCGAGCTCTGCTGTGGCGACGAGGCTCGGTGGCTCAGCGCGCTGGAGCAGCGGCCAGCCGGCGGAATAGTCTTCGTCTCCGACAACATGCCCTCCGAGGACGAGCTGCATGGCATGATGGATGCGATACGCTCTGCAGACGCCGGACTATTTCTCACCCTTGACGAGGAAGGCGGCGCCGTTGCGCGGTTATCTTACAGTCTCGGTGTCACAACAGATTTCAAGCCTATGTACGAATACCGCGAGGGTGGGCGCATAGCAGCCTTTGAAAACGCGAAAACCATCGCCTCGGACATCGCTTCTTTCGGCTTCAATATGGATCTCGCACCAATTGCCGACGTATGGACAAACGAGAAAAACACCGTGATCGGCAAGCGTGCATACAGCGACGATCCCGTTGAGGCCGCCGCCCTGGTCTCCGCCGCCGTTCAGGGTTTTCACGCCGGAGGTGTGATCAGCGTGCTCAAGCATTTCCCCGGTCACGGCGACACCGCCGAGGACAGTCATTTCAAAAGCGCCTACAGCAGTAAAAGTCTCGAGGAGCTTCGGCAGTGTGAGTTTCTCCCCTTTATCGCCGGGATAAACTCCGGCTGTGAGGTCGTCATGGTCGGACATATAACTGCGCAGGGCATAGACCCCGATAATCCAGCCACACTCAGCAGCACCGTGATAAACGACATACTCCGCGGCGAACTTGGTTTCGGCGGGCTTGTCATCACCGATGCTTTCACCATGGCAGGTTTGGGCTGCGCGCCCGAGAGCGAGGCCGCCGTCAGAGCCATTGAGGCCGGGTGCGACATGATACTTGCCCCCGCCGATCCCGACGCTGTTGTTGAGGCTATCATGGAAAATATCAGCGAAGATCGCATCAACGAGAGCGTGCTGAGGATCCTGGATCTCAAATACGGCTGGGGCATAAAAGACTGAACATCTAAGGCACAGATTACTTTTAAAATCGAAAAAGGAAGGTACCCACGGGTACCTTCCTTTTTTGTTTGTTTTTTGCTGATAGTTGTTTATGCCCAGGTGGACTGGATCTCATCAGCGGTCTCTTTATCGAACATTGCGATAACGGCCTTGATAGCGTCGCCCAGAAGGACGAGGGTGAACAGGGCGAAAACAACGCACTCGATAACGAAGAGAGGCCAGATGGGGATCATGAGAGTTGCAGTGATCTCATGGCTCGCGATCTTCTCAAGAATGCCCTTACCAACACCCCAGGTACCGAATGCCATGGTGGCAACGGAAATGAAAGAGGTGATAGCAAAGCACAGGAAACGGATCTTCTGGGGGAACATGTTGATGAACATGGTGACATGAATGTGGCCATGAACGGTCTGAACATATGCCCAGGAAGTGAAAACAACGGCCAGCAGCAGGCACTGAACCAGCTCATAAATGCCGGTTATGCGGTAGTTGGCAAACAGGCCCAGCATGGAGTCAACAAACATGATTACCATCATGAATGCGATGAAGATCATACTTACATAGCAGACATAATAGCAGATTTTGCTGGTCACGAGGGAGTAGCCATTGATAATTTTTTTCATACTTTAACGCCTTTCCTTTGCTGCCTTTAGGCGTAGCTTAAAGTAGCTTTTGCTGAATCAGCAGGTCTGATTAATAGTTGTCAGGAGTGTAGGTCCAGTCGCTGTAGTGGAACTCTTCAGCCCAGTCATTTGCGTGAGCTTCTGCGTTCTCAGCAACGATAGCCATGCACTTGTCGTAGATAGCCTGACCGTCGAGACCGAGGTCGTTCAGGTAGCCAATGTACCACTCGTGGATGGAGCCAACGATCTCGTCAGAGGTAGCCCATGCATAGAGCTCATCGGAGGGCTTGTAAACTTCAACGCCATTTTCAACCATCTTGTCAGCAACCCAGTAGTTGCAGCTATCCCACCAGTAACCGGCCATGTCGCCTGCGTAGTTGCCGCAGTACTTGTCGATGATAGCCTGGAGGTCAGCGGGGAGACCTGCATAGGTGTCCTTGTTCATGAGAACGAAGCAGGAGGTGTAGGAGATGGGGAGGTCGAGGCAGTAGTCAATGGGCTCGAAGAGCTTGAAGCAGTCGATGTTGTGCCAGTCATTGGTGAAACCGTCGAAAACGCCCTTGGAAACGCCTTCATAAACTTCGCCGGTGGGGATGGAAACGGGGGTAGCACCGAGAGCCTCGAGGTACTGAGCAGCGATGGTGCCGGCGGTACGGATCTGCATGCCCTTGAAGTCCTCGGGCTTCTCGATCTTCTTACCTACGGTAGAAACGGGACCGTAAGAGCAGGAGTGGAGGCCAACGACCTTCCAGTCAGCAAACTCCTTCTGGAGCTCGGGGATCTCTTCGTACATCTGCTGATATACGTCGGTAGCCATACGTGCAGAGGTGCAGCCGTTTGCGCAGAGGTTGATGAACTCGGAAACGGGGAAGCGCTGAGAGAAGAAGGAGGTGCAGGACCATGCGATGTCAGCCATGCCGTCCTTAACGCCGTCGATGGTCTCAGTTGCGCCGAGGAGAGAACCGCCGGGGTTGTACTCGAATACGAGACGGCCGCCGGACTCTTCAGCCATCATGTTGCAGAGGGTCTCGATGTACTCTTCGCACATGGAGGTAGCTGCGTCGTGGTTAACGACAACGAGGGTGTAGGTCTTGCCATCAGCGGGAGCTGCGGGCTCTGCGGGAGCAGCGGGATCTGCGGGAGCTGCGGGATCTGCGGGAGCTGCGGGAGCTGCGGGCTCAGCGGGCTGGTTGCCGCAAGCTGCGAAGAGGCTGCAGCAAAGAACAGCAACGAGAATAAGAGCTATTGCTTTTTTCATTTTTCTTCCTCCAATTGATTTGTTTGTTACAAAAAGGCATTTTACCTGTTTTGTGCGGAAAAAGGTTTTACGCTCAATTTGCGTCAGCCAACGTTATAGCCGAGCAGAGAAGGCAGGAACTCGGCAACGATGGGGAATGCGCAGACGATAATAACGGCGACGAGCATACCGCAAACCATGGGTGCAACGCCGGCGAAGATCTTCTGCAGGGGTACGTCCTTTGCCACGCCGGCGACGATGTAGACGTTCATGCCGACGGGAGGAGTGATAAGACCCATTTCCATGACCATGATCATGAGAACGCCGTACCAGATGGAGCCAAAGCCCAGCGCATCAGTCATGATGGGAAGGAAGATGGGAACGGTCAGCATAACCATTGCCAGGGAGTCCATAAGGCAGCCCATGACGGCATAGATAACGATGATGACCGCGAGAACAACGTAGCGGTTGACATTGAGACCATTGACAAGATTGGCGAGAGTGATGGGCAGCTTGGTGATGGTCAGGAAGTTGCCGAAAACATATGCACCGATGAGGATCAGGAAGATCATACCACTGGTCTTAACAGTGTCACGCAGGCAGTCGAAGAAGATCTTCCAGGTGAAGCGACGACGGCCAATGAGATAGATCAGTGCAGCCATTGCGCCGACAGCAGCAGCTTCGTTGGCAGTGAACCAGCCGAGGAAGATACCGCCGATAGCGATAGCGAACAGAACGATCATTGCGATGCCGCCCTTCAGAGCTATGAGTTTCTCCTTCAGGGTGAACTTCAGCTTACCGGGTGCAGAATTGGGTCTGATGCGGACGACGATCATGATGGAAGCTATGTAGCAAAGGGCAAGGATAACGCCGGGGATAATGCCCGCTGCGAACAGACCTCCGATGGATTCGCCGGCAACGATACCGTAAATAATGAAGCCGGTGCTGGGGGGGATGAGGATACCGAGAGTCCCGCCGGCGGCGATGGAACCGCAGGCGAGACCGTCATCATAGCCGGACTTGCGCATCTCGGGGAGAGCAACAACGCCCATGGTGGCGGCGGTAGCGGCGGTGGAGCCGCAGATTGCGGAGAAGCATGCACAGGCAGCAACAGTGGCGCAGGCGAGACCGCCGCGGATACCACCAAGGAGCTTTCTGAAGCATTCGTAGAGGTCAGCACTCATTCCTGAATAGAAGCACAGATTGCCCATCAGGACGAATAGTGGTATGACCGTAAAGGAATAGTTGGTTGCCTGAGTATAAGGGATGTTCTTAAAAAGACTCAGAGCGGTGTTGATGTTGCCCTTGACGTACCAGACGCCAAAGAAACCGACAGCCATCATGCAGATACCGATGTTCATACCC
>JAZOBQ010000165.1:0-19239 GCA_045596005.1 Oscillospiraceae bacterium | reverse complement strand
CTGAATCCTCCCTGAAAAATCATCTGAGTTTTTATATATAATACATCTGCCGAAGCCATTATTCAATCGAATTAATAATTAAGATTTGCTTAATTTCCGTAGGATATTACGGCACGCATTTACTCAACAAAAATATAGACGCAGAAAAGCATCAAAAGTTCCTCATGCGACGCATTTTTTTGATAATTCTAAAAAAAACACCACGCAAAAATGTGCGCGGTGCTTTTTTGTTATAGATTGTTTACCGTTTTTTTCTCGCCCGTCTGCCCGCTATCAGAACGATAATCGCGAGCACCAGACCTACTCCAAAAACAGCTGCCAGCGCCACTACAGGGATTTCACGCTCATACGCCGTCACGCAAAAGCTGACCGTCTCGCCGGAGCCGTCGAATATGATGTAACTGCCGTCGCGTTCGGATTCGGCAAAAGTCCACTCTCCGTCCCTGAGGATAAATACCTCGAGCTCCTCGCTGTCATCCGGCACAAGGCATCGAAGTCTGAAATCTTCTTCTACGCTTCCAACTGCATCAACCGTCCATGCGGCAACACTTCCATCCAAAGGCGCCGCAAGTTCCGAGAGCACAGGTACGCTTCCGGGCAGGAATGCGCCTTCGAGCAGAATGACAGCCCTCTTGCCCTCCTCCTGCGCACTGGCTACAACGGTGTCATAAGGGGTATACACGGCATGCACCACATCGGAGAAGGTCAGATGTTCGAAATTATAGTCTTCCCATGCGCCGACATATCCCACCCGCTCCGGAACCGCAGGTATCTCCGAAAGGTCGAGATCGTCGCCGTAATCGAAGCTGACGCTTTTAACAAGTATGCTGTCCGTTGCAAAAACCAGCTTGAAATCCGTGAATTCGCCGGGCAGATTATCGCTGAGGATAAAGTCGCGGTAGGCCTGCGGCTCTGCCTTTCCGGCATAGCTCACGCCGTCTATTCCGCCGAGTTTCTCACCCACGAAATAGTTTTCCTTCGCCTCGCCCGCAAGCTCTCCGGCTATGGCACCGCTCCATCCACCCTCGGAGAAGATCTGTACCATAGCGCGGCATCCGCTGATATTCTCCACATATCCGGCAACGCCGCCGACATAGTCGCGTCCGCTGACTCTGCAAAGACTCCAGCTGTTTCTGACCGCGGCTGCGGATTGACCGGCTATTCCGCCCACATAGTCACCCGACGTGCTGCTTATGTCTCCATAGTTCTCGCAACCGTATACTACGCCGAGGTCCATGTATCCGACGCTTCCGCCGACATCGTCCTTCTTTGCCTTTACCTCTTCGACGTTCAGACCCGTCATAAGCACAGCGTTCGTGAAATAGTGGAAAGTGCCTCCAACCGTTCCGGAAACGGAGATGTCCTCCTCCGGGTCGAGGTCGTATTCTATCGCCATGGTGCCTACAAGACCGCCTACATTCGTATCGGCCTCCACAGCACCGCGATTTTCGCAGTTTTGCACCTTGCCGTCGCGTTCGGCAAAGAGCTCTTCCTCAGAAATATCCTCGTATATCGTCTGGTCACTCTCACCGAACTCGAGCATATTCATAAACGATTCCATCACGCGGAAAAATTGGTCGTTTATTTTTTTCATGTCCTCGGCCATAAGATTTGCCGAGCCGCGCACGGAGTCATTGAGCTGTTCCATCGCTCCGCCAAGACCAATGATTGCGGCGTCAAGCCGCTCCGCCTCGTCCATAAAGCTGTCGTCAAGCTCGGGCATCTCGGGGTCTTCAGCCATGAGGTCGCGCATCCAGCGTTCAAGTTCCTCAGCCGTTTTTTCAAGACTTTCCACGGCGAGGGCAAATTCCTCCTCGGCCTTATCCATAATCGCACTGAGCTCGTCGGACGCTTCAATGATTTCGCCGATTTCCTCCAAAGCAGGTACAAATCCGTTTTCCATACCGTCTGCCAGTATTGAACTGATATCGGAAAGCTGCTCCAGAAGCGACGAAATGTCGTCCGCCGAGCCTCTTACCACATCAATGAATTCACCCAGCTCGTCTCCCCGTTCAAGCGAGGCAAGTATCTCTCCACTCAGCTCCGTCAGTATGCCCAGTGCCGTACTGGTAAGTGCCAGAGCTTCGTCGAGCTTTTCTATGGTATAGCTGACATAGCCGTAAAGCTCTTCGGATTCAAAACCGCTTTCTTCAAGCGCTGCGGCCAGTTCACGCAGATGCTCCACCGCTAAGCTCAGATGAGTTATGCTGCCCTCGGCTTCGGAAACTATTTCTCCAAAACGCAGGGCATATCTCTCAACAAGCGGTTTGAGGGTTTCTATCCCCTCGTTCATAGCGCCCATCAGCGCCTCGCTCATCGCGTTGGCCGACTCTCCGGCGCTTTCAAGATAGCCGCCAGCATCGCTCAGAATACCTGTAAGGTTATTGGCCGAGCCCTGAAAGTCCGTTATGAGCTCATCGAGCAGCGCCTTCATCGTCTGCATCTCGGCCTCAAGTCCGGCCAGAGATGCTGTTGAGAACTTCAGCTCTATAGCGGGCACCATCTGGCCAACCACACCGCCTACATCCTTGCGGCCGTTGACCGTTCCGAAATTCCGGCACTTATCCATAAATCCGGACTGACGTCCCACTATTCCGCCGACATTGTAGCCTACGTGAGGATAGCCTATATTTCCGCGGTTAATGCAATCTTCAACTATTCCATCGGAAAAGCCGGTAATTCCTCCCGTATCCGTATGGGCGTTGAAGTTTTCCGTCGAGTTTATTTTTTCCCAGTCGATATCCAGCTCATCGCCGCTCATCTCAGGGTTTGTGGTGTTTACAGCGCCCAGATTTATGCAGTTTGTTATACTGCCCATGTTCCGTCCGGCGATTCCGCCCGTGTAGTGTTCGCCGACAACGGCTGCAAGGCTGCGGCAGCCGCTCAGTTCGCCGGTCGCAGTATTGAGTCCCACCACGCCGCCGATATTGTTGCGTCCGCTGACGCTGCCGTAGAATGTGCAGTTAATGATCCTGCCGCTGTTTTCTCCGGCAATGCCTCCGAAATATTCGGCGTTATTGTCGGGGCATACCGTTCCTCTCACGGTCAGTTCCCGCACAATTCCGCTGATTTGTATGTATCGGAAAAGTCCTCCGGTTGCTGTACTGTTTCCGGTGACGAAAAGTCCGCTTATCGTGTGACCTCCGCCCTCAAATGTGCCACCGAAGGACGGTATGGGCGAAAAATCGAAGCCGCCAAGATCAATATCCTTTTTCAGAACGACCGTCTTGCCGACAGACCATGAATCAAGTCTGCACTTCTCCGCAAGATCCACTATGTCTTTCGCCGTATTAAGCTCAATAACATCGCCCGACGCAAAAACCCCCGCCGGCAGCATTGAAAGCATAAACACAAGGACAAGACTCAGCGCAATGATTCTGTATTTTTTCATACCTGCGCCTCCTCGTCCTCTCCGCGTACTCTTACGGAATCGGTGTCAACAATGGCGCTGACTTCGCCGCGAATAGTACCGTAAACATTGGCGTCGATATATCCGCTTACCTGACCTCTTATACGGCCGCGCACACTTATCTCGCCTCGCATCTCGCGTCTGAGTTCGGGCAGCGGTACACTGAAGGAGGTCTTTTCGATGATGGCATCACCAAACACGAGGATCTCCGGCAGTACGCCGAGGACAAGCACCATTGAGATCATGGTACCGCGACCTATGCAAAGGCCCATGGTATAAATGGACGGCTCAGTGCTGATGAAGCTTATTAGCATGCCGGCGGACGATAGGATTACGCCGCTCGTCATAACAGTCGGGAAAGCGAGGTTGAGCGCCTCCACCATTGCTTTCTTGTAGGGCATCGTCTTTTTGAGTTCGAGATAACGACTCGAGAGCACGATGGCGTAGTCTATGTTCGCACCCATCTGAATAGCCGAAACTATCAGATAACCCATGAAGAAAATGTTCTGCTGCTGCAGTGTGGGGAAAGAGAAATTTATCCAAATACTTCCCTGAATTACAAGGATCAGCAGCACAGGCAGGCCGGCGGATTTGAAAGTGAAAAGCAGAATGACCATAACGAATACCGCGGTCAGGATGCTTATTAGCAGGTTATCTCTCGAGAAGGAATCGGCAAGGTCTCTGGCAGAGGTCGCTTCACCGACGATTATCACATTACCTTCTCCGTAGTAGGCTTCACCAAGTTCATGCATGATGTCCATGAAAGCATATACCTCCTCACCCTCCATCGGAAGGTCGAGGGATACTACCATGCGGCTGTGTTTTTCGCTCTGCAGCTGGCTGAGCGCCTCTTCAAGCTGTCCTCCCATATCCTCGAGCATGGCGCTCATTTCCGGATCGAGAGTTATGAAACCCGACTCAAGTTCTGCAGAGAGATACAGAAACATATCTATAAGCGGTATTGGATAGGAGTTGATATCATTGAAAAGCTCACCCATGTCCTCGTTTGAGACAGCGTAGGCAGTATAGAGCAGCTGCACAACTTCGATATCCATATCCGTAAGCTCGGCAAAATCGCGTGTGGTGAGAGCGCTTGTGAGGGTGTAACCGCCAATGGCTTCAACATTGGCAAGACCCATGGCGTAGTTTACTTCCTCGCATTGCTCAAGATCATGCAGGAAAGCCGCCTCGCTCTCATAGTCGCCGCTCGGCACAATAATGGCCATGATATTCTGCGTTCCAAAGGTGTCTTTTATCTTTTCTTCGGCTATCTGCATGTCGCTCATCTTTGTGGTGGCAAGACTGCTGTAGCCAAATGCATAGGGGCAGTTGTTGGAGAGAATGAAAGCGGCAATAACTGTGACCAGAAAGATCGGCGGCACAACATAGCGCAGCTTCACCATAAGCTTGCCCCAGAAATCTATACGGGGAATAAAGGAGCGGTGTTTTGTTTTCTTCAGCGCAGTCGCGAAAAGCATGAGCAGCCCGGGCATAAGCGTGAAAACAGAGAGCAGGCTTATGATAATACTCTTTATCAGCACCTTGCCCATATCCGCTCCGAGTCCGAACTGCATGAACATAAGCGCCGCCATGCCGGAAATTGTGGTCAGCGAGGACGATGCGATCTCGGGGATGGCCTTGCTCAGCGCAAGTATACAGGCCTCACGGGTACCGTGGCTCGCTCTCTCTTCGGAGAAGCGGTGGCACATAATAATGGCGTAATCTATCGCGAGTGCAAGCTGCAGAACGACGGTAACGGAGTTGGAAACAAAGCTTATCTCACCAAATATGAAGTTTGTACCCATATTTATTGCTGCTGCTGCGATAAAGGTCAGCAGCAGAACAAGAACCTCGGCGTATGCCTGACTCGTAAGCAGCAAAACCGCAAGAACGATGACAGATGCCACCGCCATGATCACCAGCATCTCCGACGCAAGCATATCGTTCATATCGAAGCCGACATCGGAATCTATGTACGCGTCATAATCCGAAAGATAGCTGCGTATTTCCTCCATAGCCTGAATGCTTATTTCGTCGGCGGTCTCACCTGTGAAAGTCACATCAAATAACGCGGAGGCTCCTTTGTAGGCGGATTCATCCCCGGCGAAAGTGACCATTGCAACTCCCTCTATGCGTCCGAGGTCGGCAGCGATCTTATGTGCGCGCTCCTTGGTGATATTGTCCACCATGACGCGGCCGGTTCCGGAGGCAAAAAACTCCTCCGCCATTATCTCAATACCTATTCTGGTCTCTGTATCTTCGGCCAGATAGTCGGTGGTACTCTCGTTGACACGGACCCAGCCCAGAGAGAATACGCTGAAAACTATTGCAAGAATGTAAACAAGAAAAAACAAACTGCGCTTGTCCACAATAAAAGCGGCCAAGCGATACAGAAAGTTTTTATTCTCGCCCTTCTGAGCGGACATGGACAACACTCCTCGAGAAATACGCATTACTTCTATCATATTAGTATATATAAAAGCTCTATAGTGTGCAACCAATAAATTGTAAACAATTATCTTTTTTTCATTCGATTAACACCATATCTTGTGTTTCTGTCTTCCGGCGCGTGATTTACCCACGCAAAAAGCCGTTTCTGCACCCCAACGGTGCGAAACGGCTTTTCAGACATTAATATGTTATTCGTTGTTTCCCCGGAATGGACCGAATTCTCTGAGTACTACGCCCGCAGACGGTATGCGGAAAAATTGCTCCATGATCTCCGCAAGCTCGTCGGCTTCTATCCTCCGCTCCCAGCGTTCCTCTCCGCTGCGGTATTTGAGCTCTCCGTCAACAAGGCTCACACTTCCGTCGGGAAGTCTGAGATTCAAATGTACTTCGTTTCTGAAAGGAGATGTGGGGCTTTGCGAGATAAAAAAGTTCAGCGGTATAAGCTCAACCGTCTCAGCCGGCACATCTTTGAACCAAAGCTCTGCTTCTCCGCTTTTCTCGTTTACGAGTTTGTAGAAAAGTCCCTCCCGTTCAATATGAAAACCGAAGCGGCTCTCGCCGGACAGGCTGAGTCCTCCGCAGGGTACAGCTCCGCCGTAACCCACGTCGCAAAAATACTTTTCCCCTTCAATCCGGCAGATAATAGCGCAATGGGCCGGAGGGCCTAGTTCCTTTCTGCCCGCCATAACATGGGCGATAACCTTATAGCTGTCAAAACTCAAGGCTCTCAGCAAGGCCTCAAAAAGGCTGTTGAGTTCGAAGCAGTATCCGCCTCTGTGTCCAAGAACTATCTTGTCAAAAAGCGCTCTCACTTCCAGATTCGGACAAGCTCCTTTGCCCCAGACGTCCAGATTATCGAAAGCCACGTTCATGAGCTGGGCACGCACAAGGCTGTCCAGTCCCTCTATATCCGTCTTTATCTCTGTCTCCGACAGTCCAATGCGCCGAAGATATGCTCCGCTGTCGGGCAGCGCCTCGTAAAAGCCCTCGTACATTTTTCTCCTCCGCAGACTTATATTTATCCACTATTATATTGACTCCCAAGGCTTTTGTATATAAAATATTTATGATTTTAGAACAATTTTTTCTTGTTTGTAAAAAGGAGGGCGCGAATGTGAGCCTGCACAGGACTTCCAAAACTACAAAAAGTACCGCCGCGGGCGAGCACCCGAAACTCGACGTTTCTGCCGCAAGAGAGGCCGTCGACTTTTTCTCCCACACAAGCGGCATGAACTGCAGCTGTCTCGACAGCGCCGGACGTTGTCTGTACGAAAACGGCCCCGCATCCACCGCCTGCGCCGCCTGTGCAAAACTTCGTCAGGCTCTCGGCTGCGACTTCGGCTGCGGCGGTCTTCACGCCTTTGCCGCCCGTCAGAGCGAGCGTTTCGGAGGCCGCTATATCTACTTCTGCCCTATCGGCATGGCCTTCTACTCCTCTCCCATACTATCAGCAGGAGTCTACGCCGGCGCGCTCGTCGGCGGCCCCGCGCTCATCATGGACACCGAAGATCTTCTGGCCGGTGATGCTTTTTCAAGCCTTGATCTCAGCGGCGATAAGCTTGGTGTCGCGCTGGACGCGCTGGACACGGTTCCCGCCACCGATCCTCAGCGTTTGGATTACCTCTCGGGACAGCTTTTCGCCAACGCGGTCTACATAAGCGACAGCAGCCATGAGCTTTTCATGCTCCGCGACCAGCATGAACAGCAAAACTATATAAGCAGCTACATCTCAGCACTCAAAGCCGGAGAAGGACAAGTAAAATACCCGATAGAAAAGGAAGGAGAGCTTTTCAAGTCCATAACCCAGGGAGACAGTATTGCCGCCAAGCATCTTCTCAACGAGCTGCTCGGCCATATATTTTTCTACACGAGCGGTATGGAAGAGATATACATCCGCGTGAACGAGCTGCTCGTTATTCTCTCGCGTGCCGCCATAAACGGTGGTGCCGACGCCGGCCAGATATTTGAGGTTAGCCAGCGATATATGAAGGACATGCGCCTTCTCTCGAATCAGGAAGACCTCACCCACTGGCTTGCGGGCACTTTAAGTCGATTCATGGGTCATGTCTTCGACATGATGGATGTAAAGCATACCGAAGCCATGCATAAGGTCAAGGAGTATATGAACTATAACTTCAGCCGCAAGTTGAGTCTGGAGGAGGCAGCTGACCTCGTAGGCTACTCCCCCGCATACTTCTCAAGAATTTTCAAGGACGAAATGGGCATAACCTTCAAAGAAGCGCTCAACAGCATACGCATAGAAAAGAGCAAAAAGCTGCTCCTTTCCAGCACTGCGTCCATCGCGGATATATGCTCAATGGTCGGCTTCAACGACCAGAGTTATTACTGCAAGGTGTTCAAACGTCTCTCCGGAACCACCCCGGATAAATTCAGAAAACGCTCGAGACGCATAGACACCGAGAAAGAATTCGGAAGAAAATAGTCGCAAAACGCGCAGATGTAGAATAAATACCAAAAATCACAAAATCGTTATATACTTTTGTTTTGATTTTAACTATTCTGTAGTAGTGATTAAAAATACTAATAAGGAGATATCATCATGACCATTATTGAAGAAATTTCCCAGGCAATACAGAACGGCAAAATGAAGCTCATCAAGGAGCTCGTTCCCCAGGCTATCGAGCAGGGTCACACCGCTCAGGACATCCTGAACAACGGCCTTCTCCACGGCATGAACATCGTCGGTGACCGTTTCACCCGCAACGAAGCATTCGTTCCCGAAGTTCTCGTCGCTGCACGCGCAATGAACAAGGGCACCGAGCTCATCAAGCCCCTCCTCGCAGCTGAAGGCAACCAGCCCATCGGCAAGGCCTGCATCGGCACCGTTCAGGGCGACCTGCACGACATCGGCAAGAATATTGTCAAGCTCATGCTCGAAAGCCAGAACATCGACGTTATCGACCTCGGTGTTGACGTTGCTCCCGAGAAGTTCGCTCAGACCGCTAAGGACGAAAACTGCGACCTCGTTTGCTGCTCCGCTCTGCTGACCACCACCATGCCCGTTATGGAGCAGGTTGTTGTCGCTCTCAAGGAAGCCGGCATCCGCGAGAAGGTCACCGTCCTCGTCGGCGGCGCACCCGTAACCCAGGAGTTCTGCGATCAGATCGGTGCAGACATCTACACTGCTGACGGCGCTTCCGCTGCCAAGAAGGCTGCCGAGGCTCTCACCGCCTGAGTTATCCTCACATAAAAACAAAAATTTCCCCTTGCCTCTGCAAGGGGAAATTTTAATTATCCAGAACCCGAAAGGTTATACGGACAATGAACGAATATAAAATCACTATCCTCTCCGGTGCGGAGAGCCGCATCGTCAGATCCGACGAAAACACCACTCTGCTCGAAACAGTAAGAGGTTCCGGAGCGCATATCGACGCCCCCTGCGGCGGCAACGGCACCTGCCGCCAGTGCAAGCTTACCGTCAGCGGTCTTTGCCGCGATATGAACGGAAATGTGCGTCTTTATGATGGCGAGGAGGCTCTGGCCTGCTGTCTTTTCCCCGAAGGTGATCTATGCGTCAGCACCGAAGAAAACGTTGGCTCAAGAGTGCTCACCGATGAGATCGACATCGCCCCCGGTGGCAAGGGACTCGGTCTCGCCGTGGACATCGGCACGACCACCGTTGCCGCCTATCTCTACGATCTTGAAAGCGGCAAGTGCATAGCTAAAAGCGGCGCTATGAATCTCCAGCGCGCCTACGGAAGCGACGTAATCAGCCGCATTCGTCACGCCTCAACGGAGAAAGGCCTCACCGAGCTGCGTGACCTTGTGCGATCTCAGCTCGCAAATATGGCCAAAGAGATGTGCCCCGACATTGCTCGCATCAGTTATGTCTCCATCGCTGCGAACACTGTCATGCAGCATCTTTTCGCCGGGCTCTCTCCCGAGAGCATAGGCGTTGCTCCCTTCACTCCTCTGAGTCTTTTCGGCGATGAAAAACCCGCCGCGGACTTCATCCCCGGTCTTGCCCCCGATGCGAAGCTCTATCTCTGCCCCGCCGTTGCAGGCTATGTCGGCGGCGACATAACCGCCGGTCTGCTGTCTTCCGAAGTTTACAAGAGCGAAAAGAGTATTCTTTTCATTGATATCGGTACGAACGGCGAAATGGCTCTCGGCAACAAAGATGGCTTCCTCTGCTGCGCAACCGCCGCCGGTCCCGCTTTTGAAGGTGCCGAGACCGAATGCGGTTCTCCCGCGCGCGACGGAGCGATCGACACTGTAAACCCCGACCTGAGTTTCCATGTCATCGGCGAATGCGCTCCCGAAAGCATTTGCGGAAGCGGAATTATCGACGCCGTGGCTGCACTGCTCGGCAATGAAATCGTCGATGAGACCGGGCGCATGGAAGACGGCGATCGCTATGATTTCGGAGAAAACGTATATATCTCCGCCCAGGATATCCGCAAAATCCAGCTCGCCAAAGCTGCGATCCGTGCCGGAATCGAAACTCTGCTCAGCCGCAGCGGCAAGCGTTACGACGACATTGAAAGCGTTCTTATCGCCGGCGGCTTCGGCGCTTACATGAAGATAAAGAGCGCTTGCACTATCGGTCTGCTCCCTCCTGCACTTATGGACAAGACCGTTCATATCGGCAACAGCGCCGGTAAGGGTGCCGCCATGGCGCTGAGCGACGAAGGCCGCGCTTTGCTCGCCGAAATAAGCAAAAAGTGCAGCTATGAAGAGCTTAGCTCTTCCCCTCTTTTCAACGGGAAATATATCGATGCAATGATGTTTGACGAATGGGAGGAAATAGTATGACAGATTACAAAGCACTTGCCCTTGAATGCGGCTTTTCGAACGTTGAGCCTCTTGATCCCAAAACGCTGAAGTTTCTGCCCGATGTGAGAAGCATGTGTGCTGCCGACCGCTGCCAGAGCTACGGCAAGACATGGTCCTGCCCTCCCGCCTGCGGCGAGCTCGACTACTGGGAGGAACGCTGCAAACCCTACACCAAGGGACTTATTCTCCAGACTGTCGGTGACCGCGAGGATTCCTACGACTTTGAGGCGATGATGGAGGTCGCTAAGGACAACGACAGACATTTCGAGGAATACACCGACATTCTTCGCGAAAAGAGAGCAGATTTCGTTGCCATGAGCGCCGGCACCTGCACCCGCTGCGCGAAGTGCACCTATCCCGATGCGCCCTGCCGTTTCCCCGAAAAGCTCTATCCCTCCATGGAGGCCTGCGGTCTTTTCGTCAGCGGTGTGTGCCGCGATAACGGCGTCAGCTATTACTACGGCGACGAAAAGATCGCCTATACCTGCTGCATTCTTTACAACGACTAAAAAAAGTTTCACCGCGGGTCAGTGCTCCGATCCACGGTGAAACTTTTTTTACTTTCTTCTGGCTATCTCCGCAACATCCGGCATTTTGGACATTATGTGCTCATAACCTCCCGGCATATGCGGCAGCGTGCAGTTACTGCAGTCCTTGATTCCGCTTTCCGTGTAGCTGTAGTTGCCTCCGCACTTGTCGCCGAGGGCATAAAGCGGGCAGTAGCAAGGCAGGCAGCTGAAAAGCTCCTCACATTCCACTTTATGGCAGGGAAAGTATTCGCAATCCTTGTTTTGAAAAAAGCTGAAACCGCGGGTCTGCATCTGCTGTTCGCCTCCGGAGTTTTGTTGCTTTGATTTTATCTCTCCCGGTATTTCTTGTCAAGAATGGACTGACACGAAAAAGAGCCTCCGATAGGAGGCTCTTTTTCAAATATACTTATTTACGTTTTCAGCGCTTGTTGAATTCCTCAACAGCTGCGAAGAAAGCATCGATGTTTGCCCAGGGAGACTGGGGAGGAATGTCGCAGCCGGAGGAGATGCAGAAGTTGGGAGCATGGCTGCAGGTCTCAAGAACATGGAGAGTTGCTGCGCGGACAGACTCGGGAGTACCGTTGCAGATCTGGCCTGCGGGGTCAACGTTGCCCATAACAAGCACGTCTGCGGGAGCGTGGGGAATCATCTCGGAAAGCTCAACAGCGTTGCCGAAGTGGTATGCCATAGCGCCGCTGGAGAAGATGGCGTCGGTCATCAGATTGATGTTGTCGCCGCAGTTGTGGTAAACAAAGAGGAAGTTCTCGTCCTGAACAGCGTCAACGATCTCCTTGACATAGGGTGCGGAGAACTCAGCGCAGAGGTTGGGAGAGAGCATACCGGCAAGAGGCTCGGCCATGACAACGCCGTTTGCACCGACTTCCTTGTAAGCCATGATGTACTTGATGATGAAATCGGTGGCCTTTCTCAGAACGGTGTGGACCATGTCGGGCTCAGCGTAGCAGAGGATCATAGCCTCGCTGACGTCGAGAAGACGGCCTGCCAGGGAGTAGGGTCCGATAACGCCGGCGAAAATGGGACGGTCGGTGATAAGCTCCTTTGCCTGGCGGATAGCGTCAATATAAAGACCGGTGCGGGCAGCGCCTACCTCGGGGATCTCAAGCTCATCAGCCTCGTCCTCGTCGGTAACGATAGCGCCGACGACGGTGGGAACTTCGTCATCGGTAACGCGAATAGTGGAGCCAAAAGCCTCAGCCTCGACAGAGAGGTCCATAAGACTGACGGAGGCAGCAGTATCAACGCGGTCTGCGATCATCTTCATACCCTTTGCCTGCATATCGGCGCTGGAGATAAGTTCGCGGACATTGATGCCCATAAGCTGCACAGAGGGGAAGGAGAGAACAGGCATAGCCTTCTTGGTCTGAGCTGCGATCATCTGGTTTTTCCATTCGTACATATTCATTTTCGTTTATTCCTTTCCTTATCCGGTCTGACCGTTTGTTATTTTTTTCTCTAGACATTAATATATAATTTCCGCAGCTTCGTGTATATAAAAAATTTGCGATTTTTGTAATTTTTCTAATATCATTTTCTTTTTCTTATACATTTTTTGCATATCCTTTTTCCGCATTCGTTCGGGCACAAAATTTCGGACATAAATAATTATCACCCGTTTCGCGTATGCTAAATGCAAACTCAGAAAGGGTGATTTTGATTTGATACACGAAGATACCGTAAAGCTGCTGCGCGAATGCGACGCAGGCATAAAAATGGGACTCGACGCCATCAACGATGTGCTCGACCGCGTTCGCAGCGACAAGCTGCGGCGTACGCTCTCCGACTGCAGACAGTCCCACGAAAAGCTCAAGCTGGAGATACGCGAAAAACTCGACCGCTGCGGCGACGACGGAAAAGAGCCCGCCGTTATCGCGAAAAGCATGAGCCGCATGAAAACCGAGATAAAAATGGGTCTTGATGATTCCGATTCCACAATTGCGGACCTGCTTACCGACGGCTGCAATATGGGTGTAAAAAGTCTGAGCCGCTATCTCAATCAGTATGCTGCCGCCGACGAGTACAGCAAGGATATCTGCAAAAAACTCATAAAACTCGAAGAAGAGCTGGCTGTGGATATGCGCGACCATCTGTAAAAAAAGCAAAGGCGTACCGAAAAAACGGTACGCCTTTGTTTTTTCATCATTGCTTTTTGTCGGGCAAAGCCGTTGCGAAATAGAGTATATCGCTTATGTTTCTCTGCGAGCCAAACTCAACGGAGTTGATCACGCGGTCATTCATAACAATGGTAGCCGTCTGGCCTCCGTCAAGGGTGTAGGCCATGTCCACGCCGCGGCGGGTCAACTCGGCAGCAAGTTCCTTCACGGTGGCGCAGTTGGAGTAGCCGCCCTCGTGGTTGACCGTGACGAGCAGGTAGTGCAGCGGATCCGTCTGGCAGATGGCGGCGCGGGCATAAATATCGGTTATCTCGCCAAAAACATACTCGCCCGGGGGACAGACGTTCTCGCCGTTTTCAACCATTATCGGGCCGAATGCTACGCTGAAAAGAATGTCATTGTCCTTTACATACTGCTCTGCGGCGGCCTCGTCCATTATTTCGCCCATGTGTACAAAGTGCATATTGCCCTCAGAGTCGAAGCAGCAGCTCTCTATGTTGTTGCCGGCAACACGTCTGACCTCGCTCTCATACACGACCATGCCGAGAGAGCGGAACTTGTAGAAGTCTCCGTTTATTGCAACAACGGCGTTGACCGTCGCAGCCATGTCGCTCGTCGCGTACTGGACGCTCGAACCGAAGGTGTTATCCGCAAGGTAGCGGCGGAACTGAGTGGGGTGGGCTATCTTGACCTCGGAGAAAGTGTATACAGCCCAGTTCACGACCTCTTTCCATGTCAGAACAAGGATGGTTTCGTCGTAGTAATACTGTATCTTGCTGCCGCTGAGGAAATTGGCATCGGGACTCCACTGCATTTCCTGTCCCTCAAGAAGCTCGGCAGCCTCATCGAGCAGCGCTTCGATCACCGCAGGGTCGTCGGTTTCACCGAAGCAGCTCTGGTCGGGTTCGGGAGCTACGGGATTCATCCGGTCAAGACGGTAGACCTTTTTTATCGGCATGATTCCGTCGAGCGCGGCCGCATTTGCGTTGTTGACAAAATCATCAAACTTGGAGCTTATGCTCGCGGACACAACGCTGGCACTGCCGCCAAGTTCGCTGCCTGTGCCGCCAACATATATAACGAGCATGCCGCACATTATGCTGAGCGCGACTATAAGCGCCAGACCCCGAAGGGCAAATTTCAGAATTTTCATTTTCCCCTCCTTGCTGTGGGCTTACTTTCAGGTGTTGCTGGGATACACAGGAGTCAGATTGTACTCGCTGCGGTATTCTATATCGTCCCAGCTTCTGAAGTCGGTGACAAAGTCCCAGTTTTCAAAGGCCTTACGTATGGCCAGATTGCGTTCGTTGCTTCTCCAGCCGCCTGCGGTGGCGGAACCGGATTCGTGCCAGAGCAGTATCTTCACATCGGGATAAGCCTGTACGAGACTATTCCAGTCGGCGGGGGCGATGCCCGTTCCGCGCAGCCATGCCCTCTCCAGATCCGGCAGAGAGTCGAGGAAAGAATAGTCTGCAACTCCGCTGCAGTAGGAAAGGTTGAGGTCGGTCAGGCAGCTGAGCTTTTCAAGGCAGCTGAAGTCTTCAGCAGAAGCACGGTAGAGCTCCAGATACTCAAGCTCCGTGAGCTTTTCCAGAACGGATACGTCGCTTATCTCCTTGTTATCGCCGAGCAGCAGCACCTTGAGTTTTGTGAGATTTTCGAGGCCGCTGATGTCGCTGAGCGCATTATGGCTCAGATCGAGGGCGACAAGCTCGGTGCAGTGCTCAAACAGCGGTGCGAAATCCTCGCTCGTGTATCTTGTTTTCGGCTCACTGACCTGGCGGGTGGAGAAGCAAGTGGCCTCGCTGCTCACATGCCACTGGCCGACTGTAACGGTCCAGACAAAGTCTATCTCCGGATATTCCGCCATAAGCTTTTCCACGCTCTCGTTGTCAAAAGGCAGTTCACGGATATCAAGGCGCTCAAGCGCGGGCAGATATGCAAGAGCCTCCATGAGAGGTTCGGGATCGGTGATGGAAAAGTCCTCGATGACTAGCTCTGTGCTGTCGGAAGCGACCTCCATGCCGTAAAGCTCAACTGCGTATGACACCTCGCACTCGGGCAGCTCCTTTGCAAGAGCGGCAAGCGCCGCATACTCGCCGCTGGCCGTGCCGTCAACATAGCGCAGCTTGCTGTGCTTTGCAAGAGCGAGTATCTCCTCTGCGCTTTCATCGGTAATGGTATACTCGGTGATCTCGGGCGTGGGCGTAGGGGTAGGTGTGGGTATTGGGGTGGGCGCAGGTGTCGTCACGGGCGCAGGTGTGGCTGTTACTTTAGGTTCATCGGGAAAAAGCGTGCCGTTTATTGCGTTGCCAACGCCGACGGTGATGAGGGCGACAAGCGCCACACCAAATACCATTGCCAGCAATGCGGAGAGAATTTTGAGCACAATATGGCGTTTCCTAAGCAGGAAGAAAACAAGTGCCGCTATTCCGGCCGCGACCATAATAACGATCAGCTTATGTATATTGGTGAATTCAAATTCCTTTTCCACGGGAATCTGCGGTGCGGGAGTCGCCGTGGGAACGGGCGTGGGAGTGGGTTCCGGAGTCGGCTCAGGGGTGGGTTCGGGAGTTGGCTCAGGAGTAGGTTCCGGAGTCGGCTCGGGAGTGGCTTCCGGCTGTTCCGCCTCCTTTTCGTCATCCAGAGCTGCAGCGGCCTCGGCCTTCTCGCGGAGATGGCGGGTGTATTCACTGTAATCGCACATGAGAGTGCAAAAACGCGTCATCGTCGTGATAGCTCCCGCGCAGTTATCCATGAACATAACGAGCAGAATGGGGTCGGGAGTGTAGACAACCGCCGCATCGTTGAAGTAATAATGTCCGTCATAGTTCAGGTAACCGTACTTATGCGCGACATGGTAGCGGTGTTCGCTGTAAGTGAAATAGTTGTTGGGTGCTCCGAGGAACATATACTCCTCAACTCTGGGGTAGCGCTCGGGGTCAAAATAGAGCTTCTTCAGCGCGGAGATTATCTGTTCGGAGGTGAAATCGTTTCCCTTGTAGTAGCGTTCTTCGACAGTATGGGTGTTAACTCCGAGTATAGGGGCAATAGCGGCGCGGTATTCGCGATAGTCACCTATAGCCGTCTGCAGCAGTTCGCTCAGTTCATTGTTGCTCGATTCTATGCTGCTTCGCTGAATGTTCTCATAGGGAATGTTGCCGTAGCGCGTGGACCACTCTATCTCGCCTTCATAGACCATTTCGGCATAGTACATATTAAGGGGCAGCTTATATACGCTCGCTGCGACCATGTACTTGTCGCCATTATGATAATGCTCATCTCCCGTCACGGTGTTGTAATAACCGAATGCGAGAGTGTCGGGTTCGATATTGTTTTCCTTAAAGAAGTTCTCGATTATCTCGTCGAAAGTCTTACCCTCAAAACGGGTAAAATCTATAACATCATCCTCGTCGGGCGGGATGACGATGGGCGTTCCGTGTACAAAGCCCTCGTTGGGATTTGTAGGAGCAGAAGGGGAGTCCGGAATATCGGTGTCCGTGCTGGGCGGCAAAGCCGCCTGCTCCGTCGATGTATCGGGAATAACATTTCCGCCCTCCTCGGCCGCGAGAGCCAGAACGTTGACAGTTCCTATCAATATCAAAACCGCGAGAAGTGCGGCAAGGATCTTTCTCATTTCGTCCTCCATGCAAGAAGTATAATAATTGATTTTACCATCATTGCTCCGCTCTTACAAGCGTCCTTTCAACAAATTCCGTTAATTTTAGAAATTTTTCCGCTCCTCCGCCATTTGCTGTCCATCCCCGGTCACCGAGGCCGCAAAAGCGCATGGCGCAAGGGATTCTACTGCCGGTAGAGTGCCTGTCGATACCATTCTACTCCTCATTTCCTCATAGTCGAGCGCCTTCGGCGGCTGTAGCTTGAGATTTTCTCCCATTTGCGGCTAAAATATGAACGTGGCGCGGTGCTGAATCAGCCGTCCCACAAGTTTCGAAATCATCGCAGAAAGGCAGTCTCCCCATGAAAAGAACACCCCTGTCCCTACGCAGTCTCCCTGATTATACCAAAGGCGAAGAATGCTTCAACACCGTCACCCACATCGTTGGAGGAGCCTTCGGCATCATCGCGCTCGCGGTGTGCATCGTTGTCTCCGCGCTTCACCGCAACGGCTGGGCGGTCGTAAGCTCCGCCATCTATGGCTTCAGTATGATCGCCCTTTACACCGTCAGCAGCGTCTACCACGGTCTGCGCTGCGGCACCGGCAAAAAGGTCATGCAGGTGCTCGACCACTGCACGATATATCTTCTCATCGCCGGCACCTACACCCCCGTTGTTCTATGCTCCATCCGCCCCGTATATCCCGGCTGGGGCTGGACTATTTTTGCACTAGTCTGGGGACTCGCCGCCATGGCGGTTGTTTTCACTGCCATCGACCTGAAGAAATACCGCGTACTCAGCATGTGCTGCTATATCGGCATGGGTTGGTGCATTCTCATTGCTCTCAAGCCCACGCTCGAGTGCCTGCCGCTCGGAGGATTTTTATGGCTCCTTGCAGGCGGTATAAGCTATACCATAGGTGCCGTGCTCTACGGTCTTGGAAAAAAGAAACGGTATATGCACTCTGTTTTTCACATTTTCGTTGTGCTTGGCAGCATTCTGCAGTTTGTATGCATCACTGGATACGTGATATAGGCAGAGGGAAATACGGCATTTCTTTTCCAGGCGATATGTGCTAAACTGCATTCAGAGGTGACACCCGATGCAGCAATACACAAACATCGTCCATAATTTTCCCCCTGTATATGACAGCAGCAGCAAGATTTTGATTCTCGGCACCTTTCCCTCCGTCAAAAGCCGCGAAGCGGAGTTTTACTACGCCCACCCGCAAAACCGTTTCTGGAAAGTGCTCGCGAAGGTACTGAACGCACCGCTGCCGGAGAGTATTGAGGAAAAGCAAGCTATGCTGCTCAAGCATCATATTGCCCTCTGGGATACTGTTGCGAGCTGCTCCATCACAGGTTCGGGCGACGCAAGCATACGCGACGTTGTGCCGAACGATATCGGAATGATCCTGCGCGCTTGTCCCATACACGCAGTTTACACGAACGGCGGCAAGGCGCACGAGCTGTACCGCCGCCATATTTTCCCCCAAACGGGGATAGAAGACATTCGCCTGCCCTCCACCTCCCCCGCCAATGCCGCGTGGAGTCTTGAAAAACTCTGCGGCGAGTGGAAAAATATACTCAAAGAGTTTTAATTTTGTGTACGACTGTGTTATACTGAATAAAACAACAGTAACGGAGGACGTGCCATGTACAGCAAGATCAACGCTGCAAGCGAATATATCAAAAGCATCTACCCCGGAAAAATCGACATCGCCATAGTTCTCGGCTCCGGTCTCGGCCCTCTCGCCAATGAGATCGCCGATCCCACCGTCATCAACTATGTGGATATTCCCTATTTCCCCGCTCCCACTCTCGTGGGACACGAGGGCAAACTCATCATCGGAAAAATCGGCGACAAGACTGTCTGCGCCATGAAAGGCCGCTTCCACTACTATGAAGGTCACGACATGGAGACCGTCACCCTCGGTATCCGCGTTTTCGCCCGCCTCGGCATTGAGAAACTCATTCTCACCAACGCCTCCGGCGGCATCCGCGACGATCTCGATCCCGGCTCCATCATGCTCATCAGCGACCATCTGAGCTTCCTCTGCCCCTCTCCCCTCCGTGGCCCCAACATGGATGAGTTCGGCCCCCGCTTCAAGGATATGACGGAGGTTTATTCCCGCTCCGCAGGAGATATTGCCCGCTCCGTTGCCGCAGAACACGGCATTGAGCTGCCCTCCGGCGTCTATGCCTTCTTCAAGGGCCCCATGTTCCAGACCCCCGCCGAGATTCGGGCCTTTGCCGGACTGGGTGCCGACGTTGTGGGTATGTCCACCGTCCCCGAGGCCATC
>JAZOBQ010000164.1:0-5505 GCA_045596005.1 Oscillospiraceae bacterium | reverse complement strand
ACTCCCGGGCAAGCTGAGCAAAGCTGATGCCATCGTCCAGATGCTTCAACACCATTTCAAGTTTTTGTTCTCTTGTTAAACGCATAAAAAATTACCCCCATAAATTGTAACATAAATGTCCAACTTATGGGAGTAATTTCAGATTTTTGGTCGGAGTGGCGGGAGTCGAACCCACGGCCTCATGGACCCGAACCATGCACGCTACCAACTGCGCTACACCCCGATTTATTCAAATGCCAATATATTATAGTTGCAATTGGGAAGACTGTCAAGAACTTTCGTAAAGGCTTGTTCTGGCTGCACATTGGGCAGAATATAATATACAGGCGGACATTATCTGCCATAAGCCTATATACGGAGGCCTGCAATGACTAAAAACAAGCTCCTCGCTGCGGTTGCGATATTTGCCGCACTATTTGCGTTCAAAGCCATGTTTCCACAGACTGCCGGAAACATTATCGACAGGGTTGGCTCGATATTCAGCCGTGATATTGATTATCACCAGGTGTTCACTGACATAAGCGAATATATACCTATTTTTCATGAGAATTCGACTCCTACGGCGCCGATGCAGGAAAACGACAGTGAACAGACTGCTCAGATCAGACCGGTTTACGTTCAGTCGGAGCATGCGAGCACCAATTCTGCAGAGCTGCTGGACGAAATTGCGGCAAACAGCGGGGAGAACTATACTGTTTCGGATGAATTGCTTCCCGATGCGGTTGCTGCCTTTCTTAAAAGCCAGGAAGAGTTTTCCGAACTCGAACTGCCGGACAAGGTTAGCTATGATTATATTGAGTTTCCGGTTGAATACAGTCTGCCTGTCGTAGGCTATAACTCGTCCGGTTTCGGATACAGGACCCATCCGATACACGGCGACGTTCGATTTCACTACGGCACCGATTTCGCGGCATGGTCGGGTGAGGATATCTATGCGTTTGCCGACGGAACAGTTACATTCTCCGGATACTGCGACAGCTACGGCAATTATATCACCATTGAGCATGAGGACGGCTGGGAGAGCCTTTATGCTCATTGCAGCGTGCTCTACGCCGAAAACGGAGACAGAGTTAAGGCAGGGGAGAGGATAGCTCTTGTCGGCGACACTGGTCTTGTTACCGGACCGCATTTGCATTTTGAACTAAGCAAAGACGGGATATATACCAATCCCGAATATTATGTAAACTGAATGAAAAATCTGAAATGGGAGGCTAATCCGGGTGCGGTGCTGGCGTTCGCGCTGCTGTATTTTTTTGATGACAGCGGGATGTTTGCACTGCTTCTTCCTGCAGTGATAGTGCACGAGGCAGGACATGCTCTTTTTCTGCGCCTGGGTGGACTCAGAGTAATACGCGTTTCGCTCGGCATATTTGGCCTGGAGATGGATTATAATGGGCGGCTTTGCGGATTTCGAGGTGCTGCGGCGATAGCTGCGGGACCGATATCAGGATTTGTATATTCTATGCTGTGTATGCTTTCTCCTGCTCAATTCTGGCGGCTGAGCGGAAGTATCAGTATAGTGCTCTCTGTTTTTAACCTGCTGCCTGTGCTGCCGCTGGACGGAGGGCGGTTGTTGGAATGTGCGATGGGGGATAGGGCTAAGTATATTTCCCGGGGAATAAGTCTCGCGCTGTGCGGTGTCGGATTTTTCCTGTGGCTGAGCTTGGGGTGGTTTTCTCTGTTTATTATGGGCGCGTGGCTTGCGTGGTACAATTTTCTAAGCCTTCGATACCCTGAATGATTTGCGGCGGACTTAGCTCAACCCACCTTACGATAAAGTATAATACGGAAATGAAGGAATGACATTTGCTTGTCACTCCTTCATTTTCCTTCTGCCATATTTGTCAAAGGTCTTTTTAAGTCTGCTTTCTACGATAAAAATAGGGAAGATCAAAAAAACAAGCTGCACCACCATGAGCGCGATACACAGGTTTCCGACAGTCCCCACATCTTTTCCGAGAACGAAGAGCAGGGGGATAATGCTGACGGGAACGAGGGCAATGCCCCAGATTTTCCATAATCCGCCGATGCACTTATGGGCAAAGACCCAAGTGTCCCTGTTCTTTGTACTGCGCTCCGTGCGGTAGCCGTAGGCCCAGTTGATGTTTTTCGGTGCGGCCTTTTGGAACTGCAAGCCGAAAAATATCATCACCGCAGGTACGAGCATCATAAAAAAGAGCATCATTACCCAGAAAATATAGTTTCCCATGTATTCAATCCTCCCTCAGATATTCGCGGAAGAGGCTAATGCCGCCCGCAATGAGAAGCACAATGCCGCAGATAAAGGGGACGATGAGCCAGCTGGTGAAGAGCGCCGTACCGAAGCGGCCCCATGCTGTCCACCATTGGGTCAGCTTTTCGGCGGCGAAAACGGCGAATATAAGAGAGGCACTGGTAAAGGTAGTTCCGAGAACGGACATGACAGTGCCGAATACTATTCTGAAGCGTCTGCGTCTTTCGATGACGGGAGACGCGGAAAGTATGCTGCTTTCGGGTGCATAGCGGCGTGCTTCGTCCACCTCGTCGAGCAGCAGATAGTCCGTAGTAACGCAAAAGATGCGCGAAAGCTCTATAACTTTTGCGGTGTCCGGAACGGCCTCGCCGGTCTCCCAACGTGAAACGGCCTGACGGGAGATATTCAGTTCATTGGCGAGAGCCTCCTGGCTCATGCTGGCTTCTTTTCTGCACAGAGCGATTTTTCTGCCGATATCCATACCGCAACACCTCCTTATGTCTTCAATTTTACATGAAAAGACGTGGGAAGTCCACCACCGCAACCGGGAATTTCCGCAATTTCGGGTTGCAACAGGGGATTTTAGACCCGTTTTCCGTGAAATGGCAGCCCGTAGAAATACGCGCTTGCAATTCACTTTCCTGTGTTATAAAATATTATGACTATTTTTACAGGAGTAAGATATGGATTCTAAGCGCAAACGAATTTTGCCCCGTGTGCAGAAGCCTGCGCGCTACACCGGCGGCGAATATAACGAGATAAAAAAGGATAAAAGCAAGATAGACCTCCGCATGGCCTTCTGCTTCCCCGATACCTATGAGATAGGCATGAGCAATGTCGGCATGCGCATTCTTTACGGCACCATGAACTCCATGGAGAACGTATGGTGCGAGCGTGTGTTCGCTCCATGGTCAGATATGGAGGAGGAGATGCGCAAAAACAATGTGCCTCTCTATGCCCTCGAGTCCGGAGACCCCATCAGCGAATTTGACGCCATCGGTTTTTCCGTCGGTTACGAGATGGCTTACACCACTGTTCTCAATATGCTTGACATGGGCGGCATCCCTCTCAGAAGTGAGCAGCGCGAGAGCCTTCTGCCTCTCGTGTTCTGCGGCGGCACGAGCTGCTGCAACGGCGAACCCATGGCTCCTTTTATGGATCTCATGCTCGTGGGTGAGGGCGAGGAGATGGACAACGAAGTTCTCAGCCTGCTCATCAAAGCAAAAGCCGAGGGATGGAACAAGCGCGATTTTCTCCTTGAGGCAGCTAAAATCGAGGGCGTTTACGTTCCCTCTCTGTATGAGCCTGTCTATAATGCCGACGGCACTCTCGCCGAGATGCGCGCTCTTCCCGGTGCGCCCGAAAAGGCCACCAAGCGCATAGTCAAAAACTTTGACGAGAGCTTTTTCCCCACGAACCAGATCGTTCCCTCTACCGAGATAGTCCACGACCGCGTGAATCTGGAGCTTTTCCGCGGCTGTATACGCGGCTGCCGCTTCTGCCAGGCGGGACATATCTACCGCCCCGTCCGTACACGCAATTACGAGCGTCTTGTTCAGCAGGGTATCGAAAGCCTTGAGAACACCGGCTATCAGGAGATAACCCTGTCGTCTCTTTCTTCGAGCGACTATCCCGGACTTGAGGCACTATGCGACGGTCTGCAGGATTACTGTGTGCCCCGCAGCATAGGTCTTGCGCTGCCTTCTCTGCGTGCCGACAATTTCTCCATGGATCTGATGCAGAAGGTGCAGCGTGTGCGCAAGAGCGGACTTACTTTTGCTCCCGAAGCCGGCTCACAGCGCCTGCGCGACGCCATCAATAAAAACGTAAAGCATGAGGATCTGATGGAGACCTGCAAGGTCGCATTCTCCGGCGGCTGGAACAATATCAAGCTCTATTTCATGCTAGGTCTGCCCACCGAGACCGACGAGGACGTCCTCGCTATCGCAGATATGGCCAAGAGCGTTGTATGGATGTGGCGACAGCACTCCACCAACAAGGACAGAGGCGTTCGCATCACCGTTTCCACTTCCTGCTTTATTCCCAAGTCTCACAGTCCTTTCCAGTGGGAAGCTCAGGTCACACCCGAGGAATACCTCCGCAAGGTAAAACTTCTGCGTGAAGCCATGACCGCCAAAAACGTCACCTATAACTGGCACGACGCTGAGACAAGTGTCATCGAGGCAGTACTCTCCCGCGGTGACCGCCGCATAGCAGATGTCATCGAGGAAGTATGGCGCAGCGGTGCGAGACTGGAGGCCTGGAGCGATTTCTTCAATTATGAGCGCTGGACCGAAGCCTTTGAAAAGTGCGGCGTTGACCCCACTTTCTACACCACACGCGAGCGCGGCAAGGTTGAAGTCCTGCCCTGGGATCACATCGACATGGGCGTGCGCAAGGCTCATCTCTGGCGTGAGCGCGAGAGGGCCTATGCCGCCGAGCTTAGTCCCGACTGCAGCGTGAAGTGCAGCGGCTGCGGCGCGAACAAGCTGACAGGAGGTGTCTGCAATGAGTAAGCTGCGTCTTCGCTTTGCCAAAAAGGGCAAGGCCGTGTATATTTCTCATCTTGACCTGATGCGCACTATGCAGAGAGCTTTCCTCCGTGCGGGCTATCCTCTCAAGTATTCCGAGGGCTTTAACCCTCATGCCCAGATATCCATTCTTCTGCCCCTTTCTGTTGGCTGTTCCAGTTCCTGCGAGCTTATGGACTTCCAGCTCACCACCGATGCCGATATGAAGGAAATGCCTGCGCGTCTCAGCGCCGCCATGCCCGATGGTATCGAGGCTCTGGAGGTTTACGAAGCGGAGCGCAAGGTAAAAGAGCTTAAGTGGCTCTCTGTTTCCGGACGCTTTGAGTACGACGAGCGCGAGCATGGTGAGATGATCGAAGCTCTGCGCGAATTTTTCTCCGCTGAGAGCATCGTTATCGAGAAAAAAACCAAGCGCGGTATGGGCGAGGCGGATATCGCCCCCGCCATACGCGAGATAAGCTTTGAGGCAGGGGAGGGCTGCGTTGCTCTCCGGGCCGTCATTTCTGCACAGGAACCCACCCTCAATCCCGAGCATCTTGTCTCCGCTCTGCGCCAGAAGGCTCCGGAGATAGCACCCGATTTCGCGGAGTTTGAGAGACTTGAAATTTTTGATGAAAAAATGGAGATTTTCCGCTAAAAAAGTATTGCAATCCTTGTTTCACTGAAGTCGGAGGCCAAGCGGTCTTAGGAGACAAATGTCTTAGCCAACTCCTTGGCTCACAGAACGACATGGCTACGATC
>JAZOBQ010000163.1:0-11636 GCA_045596005.1 Oscillospiraceae bacterium | reverse complement strand
GACGCTCTCGCGCGAAAGTCTGCCGCGGCTCAGCGAGGCGGCGGAGCTGAGTTTGCGGAGCTTTTCGTTTTGCCCGCTCTCGGTGAAATACTGTTTTGCCGCGAGGGCGTAGGGGGCGGATACCGGACCTTTTTCCGCCGAGGCGGCCAGCTCCAGAGCAGGTTCGGAGGCAGCGGCGCGGCAGCGCGACAGCTCAATGCTGCCGGTGCAGAGTCCGAAAATGGATTCGAGGCGGCTTAGCACAAAGCTCGGCTGTGCCTTGCCGCCCTCTCCGTCGGCTGCACAGTAGCTGACGTAAAGACTCTCGGTGGGGAGGGTCAGGCAGTTATATACGAGTGCGAATTCGCGGTAGAGGCGGTCGGAGGGACTGTCGCCGATATCTATGCCGTGGAGCAGGAGCTGCTCGCGGTCATCGTCGGAGAAAATGCCGGTTCCGGGTTCGGTGGAGGGCACGTGGGCGCTGTCGCAGCCGAGGACGATGAGATGCTTGATGCTGCGTCGGCGCATTCTGTCCATGTCGCCTGCCGAGACCTTGTCGGCGGAAAGGGGAATGCTGCCGAGGCTGTATTTGCTCAGAACCAGACAGAAGAGCTGGCCGAAGGTGGCAAAATCCATTTCCGTATCGCCGAGAACGGCGGCGCATTGCTCGACGGCCTCGACGATGATGGCCCAGAGCTGCGCATATTCCGCGGCGAGGGTCTCCATCCCGGCGGCTTTGAGCTCTCCGGCGCGGCGGGAGAGCGTTTCGGGCAGGCTGAGCGCGTCGAAAAATGCGGAGAGGGCGGCGCAGTGTCCGGCGGCGGTGGAACTCTCGCTGCCAAGGCGCTGCAAAAGCGCGAGGGGAGCCGCTGCGCGTCGGCGCAGGGCGTTTATGCGGCGCAGGCGTTCCCATGTTTCGTCGCTGTATTCGGCGTCGTAACCCTCGGGATGGGCGCGCCAGTCCTCGCTTCGGGTCCAGGCGCTGCCGCGCAGCGACCAGAGGAAGACGTAGTTTTCAAGCTCGTCGCACTCGTCCGTGTCCAGTCCCGCGAGACCGGTCTTGAGATAGGTGAACATATCGTCGTAGCTCCAGCCTCCGCCGATCACGGCGAAAGCGGCCTGAACGAGGGCGGGCACGGTTTTTTCGAAAATGTCGCTCTTTCTCGCGGAGAAAAGAGGCACGCCGTAGTGCGCAAAAATGTTCTCAATAGCGGCGCGGTATGCGTCGTAGCCGCGTACGGCCACGGATATATCGCGCCAGCGGCAGCCGCTTTCGCGCACAAGCCGCAGGCAGTGCGCCGCAGCTGCTTCGCACTCCGCGGTCAGCGTCGGGGCGACGGCGAGATTGACGCAGCCGCGCGGGTCGGCTTCATAGCTGCCGAAGGCGAAAAGCTGGGCCTCAACATGCTCCATGGGACTTTCGGGCAAACGCTTTTCGGCGAAGACGAGGCTTGTTTCGCTGCCGACCTCCTCCGCAGCTCTGAGAAGGCTGAGTGCGGCGCGGCGGCTGGGTTCAAAAATATCGTGCCCCTCCTCAAGTCCGTCGCAGCTGAGGCAGACGCTGACGCGGCAGCCGCAGCGGAGCATGGCGAGAATGACATTTCTCTGCTGCAGCGTGAAGTCGGTGAAGCCGTCTATGAAAATGCGCTTTGCGGCGAAGGAGCTTTCGGGAAAACAGTCGGCGAGCAGACCGAGCCTGTCCATAGGGTCGAGGGCGGTGCGGGCGCAGAGCGCGTCGTAGGCAGAGTAGACGAGCGAAAGATCGCGCAGCTTGTCGGCAAGGCCGTCGTGACGCTCGTCGGCGCAGGCATCGAGCGCTTCGGGTGAGACGCAGGCGCTCTTCAGCTCGTCGATGGCGGAGAGCAGACTCTCCTGCATGGCGGTCTGGCGGCGGGCGACGGAGTATATCTTCAGACGCGAACCGACAGCGTCGAGAGCAAGCGCCATGCAAAGCGCTCTGCCTCCGGCGTCGAGGAATTTGCGGCTGCCCTGTCCGGTTTCGCGCAGCGCCCTGTGTGCCATGCGGGTGAAGGAGAGCACCTCGGCGTGCAGGCTCAGACTGTCGCCGCAGACGCGCAGCATCTCGCGCTCGGCCTCGTGGCTGTACTGTTCGGGCACGAGCAGCACCATGCCGCGCTCGCCCGCTGCGGCGAGAGTGCGTATTTCCTCCATCACGGAGCCGGTTTTTCCGCTTTTTGCGCGGCCGAGAATTAGCTTCAGCACTTCAGCTGCCTCCTTCGGAAATGTTGGAATAATTATATCAAGACTTGTTCACATTAGCAAGATAACTGAACTCAAGGCCAATAAAACGGACTTAAAAGCAATCGATCCCCTGCCTGCAGGCAGGGGATCGGTTTTTTTACTCGTCGTCCTCGTCTGGGCGTTCCTCGCGCTTTATGAGCACTCGCTCAACGCGAAGTCCGTCCATTTTTAGAACGGTAACGGAGAGATTTTCATAGCTGAGGCTCTCGCCTTCGTTGGGGAAACGGTCGAAAATCTCGAGCGTCCAGCCGCCGACGGTGGAGCTTTCGGTCTCGAAATTGTCCTCGTCGTAAGCCATGAGTTCGATGAAGTCGCTGATGGCCATGTCGCCGTCGAGCTCGTAGAGTCCGTCGGGGCGCTCGATGACTTCCTCGGCCTCGATCTCGTCGGTATCGTCCCAGATCTCGCCGACTATGCGCTCAAGTACGTCCTCCATGGTGACTATGCCGGTGCAGCCGCCGTATTCGTCGGTGACAACGGCGAGGTGGAGCTTGGCGGTGCGAAGCTGCTCGAGAACATTGGGCAGCTTGGTGGTTTTGTAGATGTAGCAGGGCTTGATGAGCAGACTGCGGATATCGGGTCTGGGGTCATCAAGCAGAGCCTTGAGGTAGCGGTTGAGACGCAGAACGCCGATAATGTTATCAATGCTGCCCTCGTAGACGGGGATACGGGAGTAGTCGGTCTCGGAGAGATACGCGTAGATCTCGTCGGGATCGTCCTCAATGTCGATGGCTTCCATATCCACGCGGGCGGTCATGACCTCACTCACGGAGGTGTCGTTGAAGTCCAGTGCGGCCTGCATGAGCTCGCTCTGGTCCTCGTCGAGAACGTCTTCTTCCTCGGCGGTTTCGATGATGCTCTGAAGCTCCTCTACGGCGGCATCGTCGTCATCGTCGTCCTTCTCGCCCTTGAGAGGCAGGGTTATGAGGTGTACGATGCCGACAACGATAAAGATGACGGGGGTCAGGATTATGCTGAGGAAACGCACGGGCCAGGCCACGACTGTGGAGAGGCGGTTGGCGTTTTTCTTGGCAACTATCTTGGGCATGGTCTCGCCGAAGATAATGACCGCGACGGTGCATATCACGGTGGCCACCCAGGTGAATTCCTCGGCCTTGAACACCATGATGGCGATGAGGGAGGAAATACTGGAAAGAGCGATGTTTACGAAATTGTTGCCGATAAGGATGGCGGAGAGGGTGTGGTCATAGCGATCGATTATTTTGACCGCGAGAGCTGCGGAACGGTTGCCGTCCTCGGCCATGTTTTCAAGACGCATGCGGTTGGCGGAGGAAAGGCTCATTTCCGAGCCGGAGAAAAACGCGGAAAGCATGATGCAGACCACGCAGGCTACGATGTAAAAGGTCATATCAATCCTCGCCTCCTTCCTCGGTCTCGGGTGCGGGAGGAGTTATGCGCAGTTTGAGTATGCGGCGGTTTTCGATTTTTTCCACGCTGACGGAAAGTCCGTTGTACTCAAAGCTGTCGCCCTGAGCGGGGATAAGGTCGAACTGCTCGTATGCCCATTCGCCGAGCAGCTTGTGTTCAAAGTCGAAGTCGTCGGGGTCTTCATAGTCCATGAAGCCGAAAGCGTCCTCGATGTCGACATCGGCAAGGAAGGAGAAGCTTCCGTCGGAGTTTTCGACCATGGTCTCGATGACCTCGTCATCCTCGTCCCATATCTCGCCGACGAGTTCCTCGATGATGTCCTCGACCGTGACGATGCCGAGGGTGCCGCCGTAGGAATCGGTGACGATTGCGATGGAGCAGCGGCGCTGACTCATGACCTGAAGCAGCTCGTCGATATTGGTGGAGCTGTGGACAAAGTAAGGCTCGTCCAGAATGGCGCGCAGGTCCATATTTTCACCCTGACTCAGCCATGCGCGGATGAACTTTCTCACCTGCATGGTGCCGATAATGTTATCCACATTGCCCTCGTAGACGGGGAGGCGGCTGTGGACGGCGGATTTGACCTGAGCGACGATATCCGCGGGTGCGGAGGCGATGTTGACAGCGTCGAGGTCAACGCGGGCGGTGAGTATGCTGTCCACGGTGGTCTCGCCGAAGTCGAGTGCGGAGTGGACAAGTTCGCCCTGTTCTTCCTCAAGCTCGCCTTCGTCGGTCATGGCCTCGATTATGTCGTGCAGCTCTTCCTCGGTCACGGTGATCTCCTTGTCGCCCTTGGTGAGGGAGGCGAAAAAGCGGCCTATTGCGGTGAGGACATAGCTGATGGGGGTGAATATCGCCATGAAAAATCTCAGAGAGCCTGCGGTGGAAAGAGAAAAACGCTGGGCGTATTTCTTGCCTATGCTCTTGGGCAGCATTTCGCCCACCATGAACACAACGATGGTCGTGATGACGGTGCTGATGCTGACGGCGAGGTTCACGGCGTCCGGCTTGTCGGCAAAGGCACGCGTGACGAGCACGGTGACATAGCTGGCTGCGGCCAGATGGGTGATGTTGGTGCCTATAAGTAAGGTGGTTATGGCCTTGTCAAAATTGTCGGTGATGTAAAGAGCCTTTTTTGCTCTGCGGTCGCCCCTGTCGAGGGCGGTCTTGAGCTTGATGCGGCTGACTGAGGCAAATGCCGTCTCGCAGACCGCAAAGTATGCTGCGAAGAAAAGCAGCAGAAAAATAACTATAATGGCTGATATTATACTGCCATCATCCATGGTGGATTCTCACGCTCCGTTTTATATATTTGCGTATAAATAATATACATCAAGGTATATTATCATGTATTGATTGTCTAGTCAAATAAAAAAGAGAGCAGGACTCTGTCCGACTCTCTTTTTCTGTATATTTATGCCTCTGCGGAGACGCTTTCCAGTTCTTCTGCCTTGAAAATGCGCTTATGCAGCACGGCGACGGAGAACATGGCGAGCACACCGGCGATGACCTTTGCGATGAGCATGGGGGTAACGACCTCGGGGTCGATGGAGGAGGTGAAGCCGAGGTGGCAGGCGAGCATGCAGCCTGCGCTTGCGGAGAAGGCGGCGTAGTAGAGCTTGCCTTTGGGGTTCATCTCGTGGAACTTGGAGTAACCGGGCACAAGGCTTGTGAATGCGAGGATTATGGAGAAAACGGCGACGTCATTGATGCCGGCTTTGGAGCTGAGGCGGTTGATGGGCTTGGAGAAAGCGTAGCGCAGCGCGTGCATCAAAGGCAGGCTGCCGCCGAGAGAGAGGACTATGGTGCCGATGGTTTTCCAGCCTTCATTGATGGGGGTCATGCCTTTTATGACGACAAAGCCGGTCATGGCCTCAACTGCGGCGGCGCAGAGGCCGACCGTGATGACCGCGAGCAGGAGCTTTGCAAACCAGCGGAAGACTTTCATCGTTGCCTCGGGAGCGAAGAGCAGGCCGAGAATGACGATCAGTGCGATGACGATAACAGGTATGAGGTTGATGAGCACGACGAGGGGGTGGATGCCCATGCATACGCCGCCGACGAAGCAGGCGATGGGGTCAAAGATATATCCCATGAGGACGCCGGCGGAGAAATAGCGGTAGTCGTCCTTGCGGATAAGACCGCAGGCAACGGGGATGGTGAAGGAGATGACAAAACCCATGACCGAGCCGACAACGAGACCGCCGTAAAGGGCGATCTGAGGATCGGAGCTTATCGCAGCGCCGATGTGGTAACCCACGTCGCAGCTTAAAAGCACGCCGGGCAGCATGGCGGGGTCAGCGCCTATGAGGTTGAATACGGGCGCGACGATCTTCTGGAGTGCAGGTGCGAGTACCGGAGCCAGACATATCAGACCCACAACGGTAAGACTGGTGGGGCCCATAAGGCCGAAGGCACGCTCGAATTCCGCACCCATGCCGCTCTTGTTGCCGATAAGTCGGTCGAGCGCGCCGAGGACGAAAAAGGCCGCCATAATTATCATTATAATTTTACTGATTCCCATATTTCCTCCGAAAAAGCTTTATTTTACCTGATAAATAGTAACACAAACCAAACTTTCTGGCAAGCGACAAAAAACGGCTCACCCACAAATCCGGGTGAGCCGTGTCGTTTCTTATTTTCTGATTTCCGGAAGGTCGGCTGCGCAGTTTCGCTCGCCGCAGATGCGGTCGGTGCAGTTGGAGCAGTGCAGCGCGGAGTTCGTACCCTCCCAGAAGCGCTCGGGGTGGAGCTGGAAGGTCACCTCCCAGATGACAAAGATGACGAGTGCCACGGCGCAGAGGCTCCAGCTGTAAACGCCGGGGACAAAGAGCAAAGGCGTGAACATCATAATGTGGTCCCAGTTGAAGATGCGGCAGGTGGTGCAGCAGCGGTTCTTCATAAACCAGACGCGGAAGGGACACCAGTACAGCACGCAGATGAGGTCGCAAACGTAGAAGGCCACGGCGATGAGCAGCAGCATTCTGCGTCCGATGATGCCGCTGAAGTAGAGTGCGGCGATGGAGCCGTTGAGGGCGAGCCACACAAGTCCGATGAGCAGGGTGTCGCGGTTGGACTTGATGATAAAGCGGATGAACTTTTCGTCGCTGCGCTTCATGTAATCCTTGAGCGGCTGGAAGGTGTGCTTAAAAAACTTCTGCGAACCGACGGGCCAATAGCGCTTGGCGGGTATGAGCTGCATTACCATGTCGACCATCCAAACTATCCACATGAGGTGGAAAAAGCTGAGGCGGTCGAATACATGAAAGCCGTACATGATATCGTACTGCTCCGGGGCGAAAATAAGCAGCGCCGCGGCGATGACGAACACTATGCAGCGGAAGATAAAACGCTTTTGATAAAGTCTGCGGAAATAGGAGAGGAGCTTTTTTTCTTTCATATACAAAGTCCTTGAATCGTTCTTATCGATTAAATAATAACAGACTTTTTGCACTTTTCAAGAGACAATAATTATTCTTTTTCTCACGGCGCTTTTCGCCCGGATTCGAGTGTGGGTACTTATTATAATTGAGCAGAGGAGTTGAACGCCATGAAAAGAAAGTATATATATCTTCTGCTCGCTCTTGCCGCGGCGGTGCTGCTTTTGGGAAGCTGCAATTTTGGCGAAAAGCCGGGAGGCGACGGGCCGGACGGGTCTGCAAATACCATTCCGGAACTCGTCGCCTCTGCCGAGCCTTATGCCGGCCCGGGAGCGGGGGAATATTATAACACCGCGTCCGGCTGCGGTCTGCGCATCGACGGAAAGGGTGCATTCGTACTCTCCGCGTCGGGACTGAGCGCCGCGGGTACATACTCGGCAACGGAGTCGGAGCTGCTTTTCCGCAGTGCCGGTGGAGAGGAGGCCTATGCCTACCCCAGCGGTGACGGTTTTGTGCTCTCCGGTATGGCAGGACTTTTTCTGCCTGTGGAGGAAAAGGAGAGTTTTTCCGAACTCGGTGTGCTGAGAAACAGCGACAGAGAGTATGCGGAGGAGGGCAGCGGAACTTACCGCCTGAGCGACTACGCTCTTCAGCTCGCGCTGCGCTATCCGGACACGATGTCCGCGCCGGAAAACCTCATCGCCGACGCAGTTGTGATCTGGGACAAGTCCTCCGGTTATGTTACGGGCAGAAACGTCACGGAGGAATTCTTCGGCGAGGCAGAGGATTTTATGGAGGAATATATGCGCGGCAGTGTGCTGCCCGATTTCCGCCTGCTTTACGGCGCGGAGGGTGAGTTCGAGAGCCTCGAGCCGCTGAGCGAGGGGGTGGCAGGGAGGCTTGCCTCCGCCGAAGGCCTCATCTCCGGCGGCGGTGAGCGCATTTACGTTAAATGTATAATGTATACCTCCACTTATTCCGACGGAACCGTGAACTATATCTGCAAAAGCTTTTACGCGCCGGAGGGCGACAGCGAGAGTTTCAATGCCCTTGCCAATTCTGTGGTGAATATGAGCGCCGTGCGAAGACGCTGAGCGGCGCCATCTTTCTGTTGAAAAGAGCGCGAACTGTGGTAGAATAAAGAAAAAAGCGAAAGCGGGTTTGGCGCATGAAAAACTACGACATACTCTTTTTTGACCTTGACGGCACACTCACAGACCCCGGCCTTGGCATCACGAACGCGGTAATGTACTCTCTTGAGAAGTACGGCCTGCCTGTTCCCGAACGCCGGGAGCTTTACAAGTTTATAGGCCCTCCTCTCACATGGTCGTATCAGACCTACATGGGTTTTTCGGAGGAAAAGAGCATTGAGGCGGTGAAATTCTACCGCGAGCACTATTCCGTCACGGGTCTTTTTGAAAACGAAGTTTATCCCGGTATCGCTGAGCTGCTTGCCGCTCTCCGTGCGGCGGGCAAGACCCTCGTTGTTGCGACGAGTAAACCAGAAAAGTTCGCCGTGCAGATACTGGAACACTTCTCCCTCGCGGAGTATTTCCACCATATCTGCGGCGCGTCCTTTGACGGAAAGATCGGCACCAAGCACGAAGTCATCGAGTATGCCCTGACCCGCTGCGGCTCGCCGGAGCGGAGCAAGGTGCTAATGATAGGCGACCGCGAGCACGACATTCTCGGCGCGAAGGCCTCCGGACTCGGCAGCCTCGGCGTGCTCTATGGCTACGGCGACAGAGCCGAGCACGAAGCTGCCGGAGCGGACGCCATTGTTGAAAGTGTGGCGGAGCTCGGCGCGCTGCTGCTGGCTTGACACCCGAAGTTTTAATAAGTATAATAATGGACGCGGAGAGGACTTTTCTCCGCGTCTGCTTCTATGTGCCGGTGTGGTGAAATTGGCAGACACGCGGGACTTAAAATCCCTTGGTGGAAACACCGTGCCGGTTCGAGTCCGGTCACCGGTACCCGCTCGTCGCAAGCGTTGCATCGCTTGCGACGAGCTTTTTATGTTCCATATGAAAAGCTCGTCTCGCGCTCGCTGACGCTGCTCCTCGCTTCCAAACGCGACCCGCTGACGCTGGGCTCGCGTTTGGTTTTTGGATGCGAACTTGGAAGCCGGTAGCTTATTTATCGCCCAGAGGCAGAAAAGAACCCACATTTGTCAGACGAATGTGGGTTCTTTTTAATAAAATTAATCCCTTTTATGAATGCATTTCCATTTATGCTCATTGCAAAAGGCTGTGCTTTGCGATATAATTTTCATGTGACATAATAAACAATTCAATAGGAGTTTTTGGCCACAAACAGCTGAAAGGAGAAAAACCTATGAAAAAGATTATCAGCTTTGTTCTCGTAGTCTGCCTCCTTGCCGGAATGCTCACGATGGGCGCTTCCGCCGCAGGGCTGAGCTTTACCGATGTCACTCCCGATAACTGGTTTTACAGCACCGTAATGGCCGCGGCTGAGGCGGGGCTGACCGCGGGTAACTCTGCCACCACCTATGGCCCCGACAAGGAGCTCACCTGGATACAGACGGTGGTCTTTGCCGTTCGTCTGACCCAGTATGTGCAGGGACAGCATGTCTACGGCGCGGAGGACCAGACCGAAGTTTGGTACGACATATATCTGGATTACGCCAACGAGTATGTGCTCATTGACTATATTCCTGAGGACATTAACCACTTCACCAGCCGCGGAGAGGCTGCCGAAATATTCTCCCGCGTTATGTGGTACGGATATTACGAGCAGATAAACTACCTGCCCGACGACCATTTTTCCGATGTCAGCTATTATGAGTCCCCCGCAATATACGAGCTTGCGGGAGCCGGTATAGTTGACGGTATGGGCGGCGGCGTTTTCGGCGCCGACGTGCTTCTCAACCGTGCTCAGGTCGCCACCATCGTGGCCCGAATGGCGGGACTCGTGGATAAGGTCGTCATCGAGCTTAAGCCCGAGGTGGTCCACTCCGATCTCTACATAGAGGGACTCGACGTTGAGACCGTTATCGATTACTTCGCCGAGGTCTGCCTCGACACCGAGTACGGCGACAAGGCCAACAGCATCTATGTCCGCAAGTGGCTCGAGCCTATCGGCTACCGTGTTTTCGGCAGCTATACCGATTCCGACATGGCGGTGCTTGAGGACTTCGTTGCCCAGATCAACGGTATCTACGGCTTCCCCGGAATGTATGAGACCAACAGCGAGTACGACATAGACCTTGAGATATATTTCTGCGACGAAGCCGGCTTCCTCGAGATCGCGGGTTATGATATGGCAGGAAACTGGGGCAACGTCAGCTTCTGGTTCTGGCTTGAGAACTACGAGATCTACGATGAGACCATCGCCATCCGCAGCGATATCCCGCAGTATGCCCGCGAATCCATAATCCGCGAGGAGATATATAACGGACTCGGCCCCGTTCAGGACACCGAATGCCGCTATGACAGCCTTATCTATCAGTGGAGCAATGATGTCCAGGGCATGAGTCCCGAGGATGTGCTGATCCTCCGGCTGCTCTATCATCCCTCCATGCGCAGCGGCATGAACTATGACGAGTGCGCGGCAGTCATCAGAGAGCTTTACTATTAATAAATATATAAAGAAAAGGACACCCGATCGGGTGTCCTTTTTTGCTTGCTCAATCGGAGTTTTTCTGCATTTCGATTTCGCCGTGTTCTTTTTCAAACTCGCGTATGCACTTTTGAATGAGATAAATAACCTGCTTGTTTATAGAGCGTCCCTCATAATCTGCAATATATTTCAGCTTGAAGTGAGTTTCGTCATTGAGTCTTAGTCCAAGATGTTTATTGTCCAAATAGCACCTCGATACTAATCATTCTTCAAGTTCACAGTTGCTGAGTCCAAATTCTATAAACATGGATACAAGTTCATTGCGACTGTGACCGCTGCGAGCCGCGATATCATCAAGTTGTGCAACAAGTTCGTCCTTGACCCGAATAGAAAATGTTCTGAAGCCATCTTCACCCTTAGGCGGTTTTTGGCTTATTATAAGCTTGTTCTTTTCCATAAATATTCACCTCATGGAACAATTTTATCTTGTTATAAGGAGGTGTTATATGTTATGATATATGTTATAATTTATAACATAGGAGCGTGCCATGGACACTTTTAAACAGGAACGGGCGGTTTGGTTCTTTACTGCATACCATATTATCCGAGAGGGAGCAGAGAGGGCGTATGATCTCTGCTGCGAGGGCAAGGGCGACGAGGCGGCGGAAGTGCTGGCGGCAGCCAGGGAGGAAGCAGAACGCTTTTTCTATGACAGCATTGACAAATACATTGCCGAAAACCCTATGTCCCGGGAGGAACTGGAACAAATGTTCGGAAAAAGCAAATAAAAAAGGACACCCGTCGGGTGTCCTTTTTGCTTGCTTATCTTTAGCAGCGGTTCTTGCCGCCGTGGACGCTCTTCATGCGAAGACCGTGGTCGAGAATGCTCTTGCGGATGCGGAGAGATTTGGGAGTGACCTCAAGGATCTCGTCATCGGCGAGGAACTCAAGGCACTGTTCAAGGCTCATCTGGCGGGGGGGTACAAGGCGCAGAGCCTCGTCGGAGCCGGAAGCGCGCATATTGGTCAGCTGCTTCTTGCGGCAGAC
>JAZOBQ010000162.1:0-5201 GCA_045596005.1 Oscillospiraceae bacterium | reverse complement strand
CTACAACCGCCTCATTGCTGATGTCATGACCAAGGAAAACCTTGTTACCGGCCCCGAAGGCACCACCCTCGAAGAGGCAAAGGCCATTCTCGGCAAGGATAAGATCGAAAAACTCCCAATCGTAGACGCAAACTATCACCTCAAGGGTCTCATCACCATCAAGGACATCGAAAAGGCTCTGACTTATCCCAATGCAGCCAAGGACAGCCGCGGCCGTCTGCTTTGCGCAGCTGCTCTGGGCGTCACCAATGACCTTCTCGAGCGCGCAAAGGAACTCGCTGACGCCGGTGTTGACGCTTTCGTTCGCGACTCCGCACACGGCCACAGCGCAAACATCATGCGCAATGTCGGCATTGTTAAGAACGCTTTCCCCGACATCCAGCTCATCGCCGGCAACGTTGCTACCGCAGAGGCTACCGAGGCTCTCATCAAGGCCGGCGCAGACTGCGTAAAGGTCGGTATCGGCCCCGGCTCCATCTGCACCACCCGCGTTGTTGCAGGTATCGGCGTTCCCCAGCTGAGTGCTGTTCTTGAGAGCGCTGAGGCTGCCGATAAGTACGGCGTTCCCATCATCGCCGACGGCGGTATCAAGTACTCCGGCGACGTCGTCAAGGCTCTTGCAGCCGGCGGCAGTGTTGTCATGCTCGGTTCTCTCCTTGCAGGCTGCGAGGAAAGCCCCGGCGAGAACGAGATGTTCCAGGGTCGTCAGTTCAAGGTCTACCGCGGCATGGGCTCCCTCGCCGCTATGGCAAACGGCTCCAAGGACCGTTACTTCCAGGAAGGCAACAAGAAGCTCGTTCCCGAAGGCGTCGAAGGCCGCGTACCTTATCGCGGACCTGTTTCCGACACCATCTTCCAGATGCTCGGCGGTATCCGCTCCGGTATGGGTTACTGCGGTGCTCCCGACATCACCGCTCTTCGCACCAAGAGCAAGTTTGTCCGTATCACCTCCGCCGGTCTGCGTGAGAGCCATCCCCACGATATCTATATCACCAAGGAAGCTCCCAACTACACCACCAGCCAGGGCTGATAGCAATATAAAGCACAAAGACCGCGATTCGAAAGAACCGCGGTCTTTTTATATCTCTTGTGCGATATGGAAATGTGTTTATGTATGTGATATAATTGTTGTAACAAACAGAAAAGTTTACATAATATTTCAAGCACAGGAGAATAGCAATGAGGATTGAAACGCCGCGGCTCATTATTCGCGACTTCGTGGCGGCCGACGCTGCCGATCTATATGAGATACTCGGTGATGCCGAAACTATGAAATATTCTGAACCGGAATACGACTTCGAGAAAACGAAAAGCTTTCTTAATTCTTTTTGCATAGAGCGGCGAGCTGCCGTGGCGTCAGAACACAGAGCAAGCGGCAAGATGATAGGCTACATCCTTTTCAACGAGTTTGAAGAAGGCGAGTATGAAATCGGTTGGTTCATAAACCGCGGCTTCTGGCGGCAGGGCTATGCCTATGAGGCCAGCAGGGCGGTGATAGCCCATGCTTTTGCGGAGTTGAAAGCGTGCAAGATTTTTGCCGAGACTATCGATACCGGAAAGTCTGTCGGACTTATGGAAAAGCTCGGTATGAAGCTCGAAAAGATACACAGAAACGAAGCTGCGGACAATTACGGCAATCCGGCGGATATGTATTACTATTGTCTGACGGCTGAGGAGTGGAGGGATAAGTGATGGAAATTCAGGTCAACTTCTATGAAAAAGCCGATGACTCTCTGCTGAAATTTGCCGTTATAATCTCCAGACACGAGGGCAAGTGGGTATTCTGCAAACACAGGGAGCGGGATACTTACGAAATACCCGGCGGACATCGGGAAGAAAACGAGACGATAGAGGACACCGCTAAAAGAGAGCTGCGCGAGGAGACCGGCGCGTTGGAATTTTCTATCTTCCCGGTGTGCGTCTATTCCGTGACGGGGAAGAACAGAGTAAATCAAACGGGCGAGGAGACCTTCGGCATGCTCTACTATGCGGAAATATTCTCCTTTGAAGCTGAATTGCACAGCGAGATGGAATGTGTTTGTCTTTTTGACGAGCTGCCGACAGAATGGACCTATCCTCTCATTCAGCCACATCTCATCGAGGAATACACCAGACGCGTAAAGACTTAATTTATGAGTATCTGCATCGAAATCGATGTCTGAATACAAATTCTTTTCAGAAAGGGTGGTTTTTTATGAAAATGGATCGTGTACGGAGGGTTCACGCTTTCTAACTCTCCAAACTTTATTTTGGAGGAAAAAGAATGAGAAACAAAATCACCATCCGTGAGGCGCTCACGGAAAAAGATACTGCTCAGTTTTGGGAGCAGCTTCACAGCTATTTCAAACGCGATATTTTCCCCAATCCTGCAGACGAGGACGTAGAATACTTTCTCGGCGATGAATATCGCGAGACCATGCGGGAGGTACACGATAGGCAGCATGACCGCGCTCACTATCTCTTTTTAAACAGGGACGGACGCGACATCGGCTTTGCTTTGCCGGTGATTTTCGACACGGAGGACGGCAAGTGCTTCATCATGGAGTTTTGCGTCTATCCCGAGGAACGAGGAAACGGAACGGGCAGGGAATGTGCCCGGGTGCTGCTGGGTTGGGCGTGGGAAAAGGGCGCGAAGTATGCCGAACTCAACAGCGGAGGCAGCGCAAGACGGGAAAAATTCTGGCAAAGCGTGGGCTTTGTCAAAAACGGCGTGGACGAGTGGGGCGAGCCTCTGATGCTGCTGCCGCCGAAGGAGAACATTCCCATCAGTGTTGAGATACTCACCCACCCCGATGACTGGCAGCTGAAAAAGCTCGAAAACGGCTTCTTGATCGAGATAGGTGAGGAACCGCTCGACGAAGAAAAGAAGCAGCGACTTGAAGCTGCAGTTCGTGACGGAAAGATCACTTTCTTCGTCGCAAAGCGCGGCTATCGTGCAGTCGGAATGTGCAGCGTGGCGAGATATTGGTCCACCTTTTCCTGCGGTGACACGGCTGTGTTCGAGGATTTTTATATTGAGCCCGCCTTCCGCGGCAATGGTATAGCGCGTATGCTTTCGAAGGCGGCACAAAATTGGTGCGCCGAAAAAGGAATAGCGAGCCTGACGGTATGCTGCGCTCCCTGCGACGAGCAGATGTACCGCAGCCTCGGCTTTGATACGCAGCTCGGAACTAGCCTTGCACATCTTATATAAATAAAAAGACTCCGTTTTCGGAGTCTTTTTATTTATTCCTTTCCCCATGCCATTGCGATCTCGTCGCAGAGGGGGAGACCCTCGCGGAGAGCTTTAAGTTCATGGAGACAAGCGTCTGTGGCCTGCGCGAGATAAGTCTCGGCCATTTCCGGTGTGAAATGGTGATACTCACCCTCCTGAATTATCTCGAAATCGGCTTCAAGCTCGGAGAGAAAGCGGCGGATATCAAAATCAAATCGGAGGTTTATTTCCTCGCGCTCGAAATCCTCGGGTACACGGACGCCGTTTTTGAGGCCGCGGCTTTCAACTATGTAGCGGTTGATTTTCCTGTAGTCGGAGTGCAGCCTCACAATGTTTTCCGGAATTCGGGCGTCCCAGTTCGGCAGGGCATACATGAAACGGCGGTAGACCATGTCTTGAATAAGATGGAGATAATATCCGAGGTAGAGACTGTCGGACTTCATACGCTCGCCGTATAGCTCGAGATAGTCACAAAGCCTGTATGTTACAAGGCCGTTCGGCAGCACTATCTGAAAATGCGGCGCGGCGCGCAGGACGGAGTCGATCTTGGCGTCGGGCAGTATGGAGCCCAGACGGAACCGGGCGGGATCTTCTATATCCACTTCACTTAGCAATGCGTCGGCCACGGCAAGATGAATGAGCCTCGATGCCATTTGTCTACTGCCTCCTTTTTCGTGATAATACTATTTTAACATAGCCGATTTTTCTTGGAAAGAAGCTATTTATGGGATAAAATAACCAAAAAAAGCACTTGATTTTGTATATATAAGGTGATATACTATCTTCGTTAGATAAGACATTTGACTGAGTGGGCGCCCCCCACTCTTTTTTGCAATCTAAAACAAAATGTAAGAAATTGGAAAATGGTGTAATTATGAACAAGATCGCACAGCGTGTATATGACCTTGCTCTCCCCGTTGCCGAGAAAATGAATCTCGATATCTGGGATATTGAGTACATCAAAGAGGCCGGAGAGTGGTATCTGAGAGTTTATATCGATAAGGCAGAAGGCGGCGTTTTCATCAGCGACTGCGAGAACTTCAGCCGCGAAATGGACCCCATTCTTGATGAGGCCGACCCCATTGACGGCAGTTATGTATTCGAAGTCAGCTCCGCAGGAGCCGAGCGACAGCTCAAGCGTCCTTCCGACTTTGAGCGCTTTATGGGAAGCAATGTTGAAGTCAAGCTCTATAAGGCTGTTGACGGACGCAAGAGCTACCAGGGAACTCTTTCCGGATATGATGACGGAAAGGTGAACGTTGATGTCGGCGGAATTGAGATGAGCTTTGAAAAAGAAGTTGTCGCCGCCGTGCGTCTTCGTGTAGTTATGTGATAATCATTTGGAGGAGAATAGATAAATGAACGCTGAATTTTTCATCGCCATCGAAGAGCTTGAAAAGGAAAAAGGCATCCCCAGACAGTACATGTATGACAAGATCCATCAGGCAATGATGGCTGCTTTCCGCAAGGATAATCCCGATGCTGCCGATAACGTTGTTATCGACATGAATGAAGATAAGAGAAAAATTGAGATGTATATCGAGATGGAAGTTGTGAACGAGGTCGAAAACCCCGCCACCCAGCTCAATCTGGATGCTGCAAAGTCCATCTCCAAGCGCGCCAAGGTCGGCGGTGTTGTAAAGATCCCCGTTGAGACCAAAAAGTTCGGACGCATCGCTGCCCAGGCTGCGAAGCAGGTCATTATCCAGGGCATCCGTGAGGCAGAGCGCGGCATAGTCTATGAGCAGTTCACCAGCAAGGAGCACGAGATCCTCACCGGCGTTGTTTCCCGCATCGACCCCAGAAACGGCAGCCTTTCCATCAAGATCAGCTCCAACAGCGAATATACCGAGGCTCTTCTGCCCGCAAACGAGCAGATCAAGGGCGAGGAACTCAAGGAAGGTGACCGAATCAAGGTCTACGTCGTTGAGGTCCGCAACTCCACCCGCGGCCCTCAGGTGCTCATTTCCCGCACCCATCCCGGCCT
>JAZOBQ010000161.1:0-23642 GCA_045596005.1 Oscillospiraceae bacterium | reverse complement strand
GCATTTACCTCTCGATTGAGCATCTGCTTCGGTGCGCGTACGGTAATGCCCTCCGGCTTTATCTGCACCGCTATACTTTTTCTCGCGCTTCGTATCACCGTGACCTCCGCGCCATGGAAATCGAGTTTGTTCATTGGTTTTCACCTTTGATAAAAATGCTTTTCAGACAGTATACCACGGGCAGAAAATCTGTGTCAAACCCGCGCACCGCGTATCGTTGGCCACGAAAGTATGCGCTCCCGATCCTATGATGCTGACATGCAGATTGCCGCTATGTTTCTTCTTTCTTTCAACAGAAAATACTTATGTCAGTTTTGACAAAAATAATATTTCCAATTCGGCCCAAAACGGCAGGAATGCGCCAAAAACGGCATAAAAATCGCAAATGCCGCCCTATGATAAGTCTATTTTTTTCGAAATTGAAAAAAATAGACTTATATTTGTTTAGTGACTTATGGAAAAAGGCAGTGTATTTAGTTTTTGAATTGGTAATAATGCCAACTGCCCATTATTGAAATGCCACAGATTTATAGTAGCCAGTTTGGCGATATTGCACATGCGACCTTTGGGCAAGCATTTGACATTATTCCAAATTGAAATTATATTAATTGTAATAATTCCATTATTGAAAAAGGAGGCTAAGGGATGCCCGCTATCGGTGTGCTTATCAAACCCAGTTCCAGCAAGTGCAATCTTCGCTGCAGGTATTGTTTTTATCATTCCGTGGCAGAGAACCGTCTTATAGACGATTTTGGCTTCATGTCCGAGGAGACAATAGAAACAATAATAAAGAAAACTCTCCTCTTTGCCGATTCTTTGGCAACCTTCTCTTTTCAGGGCGGAGAACCCATGCTGCGCGGTGTGGATTTTTACAAAAAAGTTATCGAATTGCAGCGCAAGCACAATGTGAAAAACGTAAGAATCGAGAACTGTCTCCAGACCAACGGCATTCTCATCGACGACGAATGGGCAGATTTTCTGAAAGAAAACGACTTTCTGGTCGGAATTTCTCTGGACGGCCCGGAGCGCATGCACGACCTCAATCGAGTGGACGCAGCGGAAAGAGGTACTTTCCAGAGGGTGATGGATGCTATTGATCGTATGAAACGCATAGATGTACGCTTCAACATTCTCTTCGTTGTCACCGAGAGCTGCGCAAGATCTCCCGATAATGTTTACCGTTTTTTCAAACGACGCGCTTTTCGATATCTGCAGTTTATTCCATGCATTGACCCCATAGCTCATTCCGGAGACGAGAGTTATTCCCTCTCCAACAAATCATACGGCGAGTTTTTGATCCGCATGTTCAGGCTATGGAGTCAGGACCTGCGCAGCGGCAACGAAGTTTCGATCAGGTTTTTTGATAACGTCGTTAGGCCGGCGCTCAACGAGGCGCCCGAGACCTGCAGTATGATGGGCCGCTGTAGATGTCAGTTCGTATTCGAGGCCGATGGCAGTGTGTATCCCTGCGACTTTTACACCACCGACAGGTGGTGCATAGGAAACATACATAATGACGAACTTATGGACATGGCTTCATCAGAGGTTTGCCGCGAGTTTATTGGCGGTTCGCTCGCCGTTGCCGGAGAGTGCACCGGCTGTAAATGGCGCTATTTCTGCAGAGGCGGCTGCCGCAGAGACCGTGACGAAAACCTCACAGGCGCTTCCACCCTCAACAGATATTGCAGCGCCTATAAGCTTTTCTACGAAAGCTGCTATGAGGATATCATAAAAACCGCGAAATATGTGGCCGAAGTCCGCGGAGGTAGGAGAAGATGAGTTTTCTTATTTTTGCGGTCTGTCTGTGTGCCTCCGGTATTGGTGCCATAGTAGGTGCGGGCGGCGGAGTTATTATTAAGCCGGTCATGGACGCCCTCGGCATTTTCACCGCCAGTGAAATCAGTTTTCTTTCCGGATGCACAGTTTTCGCCATGTCTCTCAGCTCGCTCATCCGAGGCCGAAAGAGTGAAGTGAAGCTGGACGCATCTGTCAGCGTACCCATAGCTATAGGATCAGTTCTTGGCGGTCTTGTGGGAAAGCAAGTTTTCGACTGCATAAAGCTGATGTTTGGAAGCGAGACTTTTCTTGGCGGCATACAGTCCATTGCCATGACCGCGGTATTGCTCATCGTCCTCAGCTACCTGCTGTTGAAACAACATTTGCCTTCTCTCAATGTTAAGAGCAAATTTGCTGCGCTGCTTATAGGCCTTGTTTTGGGCATGAGCTCTTCTTTCCTTGGAATCGGCGGAGGCACACTTAATGTGGCAATGATACTGTTTTTCTTCTCCATGGATACCAAACAGGCGGCGAAAAACTCCATTTTCGTTATTCTGTTTTCCCAAGCGGCAAACATCATATTCTCCGCCGTTTCCGGTAATATCCCCGATGTCCGTTTTCTGCACCTTGCCGTAATGGTAGCCGGCGGCGTAAGCGGCGGCATACTCGGTTCTTGCATATCCAAAAAGATCAATTCCAGAAAAGTAGAATATATGCTTATCGCTCTTGTGATAGTTGTTACCGCTATCACAGTAAGAAATGCTGTGATAGCATTCAGCTGATTTTCGAAATATGTCTTATTGGAGGTTACTAAATTGAGTTTTGAATTGAAATACCCCAATCTTTTTTCCCCGATCCGCATAGGCGGTCAATATTTCGCCAACAGAATATTCAGCGCTCCCAGCGCATTTATGGACCAGGACAAAGACGGCATGCTTCCTCCCGAGGCCGCAATGTACTATGGACGTAAGGCTCGCGGCGGCGCCGCAAGCATAACCGTAGGCGGCTGCCTCGTTGATTCTGAATTCGGCGTCGGTCAGGGTTACTCCGTACGCCTCGACAATACTTTTTCCGGAATGCCTTACAGCTACCACGGACTAAGCCGTGTGGCAGCCGAGGTTAGAAAATACGGAGCTGTATGCTGTGGTGAACTTCAGCACGCAGGACTTTACGCGAACCGTTATCTGGATCCCCCCGGCAAGGCATACGGTCCGGTTTCCATGGTAGAAAGCGGACGAGTTGTCGAAGAGATGCCGGAGGAGATCATTCTCCGCACGGTAGACAAATACGCCAAAGGTGCGGCATTTCTGAAACGTTGCGGATTCGGCATGGTTATGGTGCACGCGGGTCACGGATGGCTGCTCCATCAGTTTTTCTCTCCCAAGCTGAACACAAGAACCGACAAATGGGGCGGAGCTTCTGTAGAAAACCGCGCACGCTTCACCGTAGAGGTTCTTGACGCCATTCGCAGAGAAGTAGGCCCCGACTTCCCCATCGAGGTCAGAATTTCCGGTTCCGAGTGCTACGACGGCGGATATGACATTGATGAAGGAATCGCTTTTGCAAAGCAGCTTGACGGCCACGCCGATATTATCCATGTTTCCGCCGGCAGCCACGAGGTAGACAAGGTGTTCACCATCACCCATCCCAGTCTCTTCCTCGAGGACGGCTGCAACGTACGCTTCGCCGCAGAAGTAAAGAAGCATGTTACCAAATCCTACGTTGCCACCGTAGGCGCGCTCACCAGACCCGAGCTTATGGAGGAGATAATCGCCTCCGGCAAAGCCGATATCATTGAAATAGCCAGAGGCCTCATGGCCGATCCCGATCTCCCCAGAAAAGCCCGATGCGGTCAGGAGGACAAGATAAACCACTGCATCCGCTGTCTTGCATGCTTCTCCAATCTCATTCAGACCGGTCATTTCCGCTGCGCCATAAACCCCGAGTTCGGTCAGTTTATCCGTATGGACAACCCTGCCGAGCGGAAAAAGAAAGTGCTTGTCGTCGGCGGCGGCATAGCCGGCATGGAAGCGGCTCTCACTTGTGCAAAGCGAGGTCACGAGGTTATTCTCTGCGAAAAGACCGACATTCTCGGCGGAGCGCTCCGCAGCGAGAAAAATGTCCCCTTCAAAAAACTTATTCAGGATTATCTCGACCGCCAGGAAAAAGCCGTTTACGAGTCCGGCATCGAAGTTCGGCTGAACACCAAGGCCGACGCCGAACTGGTGCGCGCTGTAGCTCCTGACGCCCTTGTGGCCGCCCTTGGCGCCGAAGCAGTCACCCCACGTCTGCCCGGAATCGACAACGCCAATGTGTTTGACGCAGAAGCCGTATATATCGATCCCGATCTCGTTGGTGACAAGGTCCTCGTTATGGGCGCCGGTCTTGTAGGACTCGAGCTCGCTATCTATCTTGCCATGCTGGGTAAGCATCCCTTTGTGGTGGAAATGGCTCCCGGAGCAAGCGACGGCGGAAACTTCCAGCACATGAAAGGCGTATTTGCTCAACTCGAAAAATATAATATCCCCGTATACTACAGCACCAAAGCCGAAGCCATAGAGGACGGATGTGTGCGATGCATACATAAGGGCGAATCCATTTCCTTTGAAGCAGATTCCGTTGTCCACGCAGTTGGAAGACGTGCACTTCAAAAAGATGCCATGGAACTCTCCCTGAACGCACCGGAGTTCTACGTAGTAGGCGACTGCGTCCTGCCCAATAACATAATGGAAGCCACCGGTTCCGCCCGAGCCGTTGCAAGTTTGATTTAATCTCTTTCCTATACACGCCCAAAATGTGTCCGTATCCCCAAGAGCGAGGGGGATGCGGGCATGTTTTGCGGAACAGAATCGTAAAAAAGTGGAAAGTGCAATAAAACTGTGCTATTCTGAATACAGTCAAAGATACAATAAAGAGAGAGTGTTATACTATGTTTTTTTTTGATATGAGCACAGAAGAAAAACGTGTTATCATCGAACTTCAGAGATACGGACCTATGACAAAAAAGGAGCTTTCCGAGGCTCTTGACATAAAGCCCAGCACTCTCGGAAGAATACTGGAACGGCTGATGGCACATAATGCCGTCTTCGAGGGCGAGCACCAGACCACAGCCATGGGCCGTAAGCCTTACAGTTACGACGTCAACACCAAAGACAAATACATTGTCGGAATAGACATCTCCAGAGTAAGGATATCTGCCGTGGTTTGCGACATCAAAATGAGGGTGATCGATTCTATAATCTCCGTAGAGGATATCATCAAATATGACAGTTCCGCAAAGCTCATCGACAAAATGTGCGCAGATGTTCAGGCTATGCTTGCCAGAAATTCCATCACTTCCAACGAACTGCTCGGTGCCGGAATATCCATGGTGGGTCCCGTGGACAGACACACAGGCTGTACCCAGAGAGTTGTGGGTTTCCCTACCCATGACTGGAGCAACATACCTCTCGGCGACATGGTTCGGATGCGTCTCGGCTGTCCCGTGTATGTGGATAACGGAACATATGCTGCGGTTCTCTATGAATATCTCTACGGTGTGGGAAGGCCGTACAAGAGAGTTGCCTTTGTTAACTCCAGTTTCGGTATACGCGCCGGCTACATAAATAACAATGTTATTGTTCGCTCCGCCAACAACGACGAATCCGCCCTTGCGCATACAACAATAGTTCCCTCCGGAGAACGCTGCTTCTGTGGAAAGCGCGGCTGCGTGAACGGATATGCCACCACCAGCGCTATTTTCCGCAATATACGCAGACTGAAAGAAATCGGCGGTGATGTGGGCATACACAAACCGCTCAATGAAATATTTTTCAAGGATGTTGTTGATGCGGCGGAGTCCGGCAATCCCGCCTGCGCGCATGAAATCCACATGGCAGGAGAGATGTTTGGATACGCGCTGTCAAACTATATCACCCTGCTGAACCCCGAGCTTGTTATTCTCAGCGGCAGCGCAATACATATGAGCCAGAATTACTACGACACCGTATATAATGCTGCGCTCCTCGGGCAGTCTCTATCCCATGGCAGTACGACCTTCCAGAAAGGCGGAAGCCACGGAGCTCTGACCATGGCCGTAGGTGGAGCAGCCATGTATTTTGAAAAATATGTCGGCAATCCTATGATGGATTGACCCACTTTGTGGTGTAATAATTAACAAAAATACATTTTCTCAAATGTATAGTCAGCGAAAAAAAAGCATTAAAAATCGAGTATTTATTCCGTTATGAAAAAAACTAAAAAGCCACGTTTTTGCTATTTTGGTAAAAATGTGGTTTTTTCCTTTTTCGCCTTATCAACTCTGCCCTATAAACTAAAGTTATTTTTGGCAAAAATACTCAAAAATCGTCTCCTTTTTCCGCAAACTAATATAATTATTTTCCAATTATAATTAAAACATATTTTAAGCTCTGTTTGACATTTCGCTATTTTGAAATTATATTCGACTCAACGATACTATTATAATAAATGTTCATCTGTACTTCACCAAGGGGGGGTTGTTCATCAAGATATGGGTAATTTTGAAAAGTATTTTGTCCATGGTGGAAAAAGAGAGGCTCCAAAGTTTCCTTGTGCGCCTGAGAGTTCTCTGCGTACCGCTGTGTGTCTGGACGGCAGCTGTGTGGACGGGGACATCTTTGGCTGTGTTCAATGGATAGTCGGAAATCTGGACGGTCAGGGTCTTGTTTCCCACGACTCCGACGAGCTTCATATGTTCGTCGGCGGTGATCCCCGCGACCATGAAAATCTCAACGCAGAAATAGATTTTCAGATAGAAAACGATCATCTCGTTTTTTCTGAAACGAGCTTCGTTTTTGTTCCCGCCGGATGCGCTCATAACATCGTATCCGTAAGAAATGTCGAAAAACCTTTTCTTCATTACATCATGCATGTAAATGCCGCTTATTACGAAGCGCGCAGCGCTGAAGCTTCCGCGCAAGCCGGAAAGTACGCCAACAACCGCGTAGTCAGATACGAGCGGCCCGACGGCATACTCCCCAAGGCTCCGGAAGGATTTCTGACCCGTTTGCTCTGGATTGACGGAGCAAAGCTCGAAGGAGCACCCTATACCGAATCTGTGTGGTTTCACACGACAAACGACACAGGCCCCCAAAATCATGTGCATGACGCCCTCGATGAGTTTATCGCTTTCATTGGCAGCGACCCCGATGATCCCGAAAACCTCAACGGAAACATCAGTCTTGATATTGGTGACGAAAGAGTTTTCACCGAAAAAAGTACGATTGTCTTTGTGCCGAGAGGTATTGCCCACTCACCTTTGCTGGTTCACAAGCTGGACAGAGACATTCTTCATTTCAGCGGCGGAAACAACGCGAACTACAAAAGGAACTAGGCTATTGATGTTGAAAGGAAACAAATATGGATCAGAGTTTCAAGGGAGAAATCAGAACCAGCTATATGGATTCCACTCCATGGTGGCCAGATAAAAAGGCCGCCCCGGAGAAAGCTCCCAACGTTCTTTATATTCTGCTCGACGACACCGGTTACGCGCAGGTAGGCTGCTACGGTTCAAGAGTAAGCACTCCCAACATAGATTCCATCGCAGCAGAGGGCATTCGATACAGCGACTTCCATGTTAACGCCATGTGCTCTCCAACCAGAGCCAGTCTTCTCAGCGGATGCAACAACCACACAGCGGGTTTTGCCCATGTCTGCAACTTCAATCTCGGTTATCCCAATATGCGCGGCGAGGTTGACCCGAAGTATGGCTTCATCAGCGAGACGCTGCGAGATGCAGGCTATTTCACCTGCGCCCTCGGAAAGTGGCATCTTGTAAACACCAACCACATGACCGGCGCCGGTCCCTTCGACCAGTGGCCCTGCGGACGCGGTTTCGACAAGTTCTACGGTTTTCTCCGTTTCGGCACAAGCCAGTGTGCTCCCGCCCTTGTCCGCGGGAATGAACCCACCGAGCCCCCCTATTCCTACGAAGACGGCTATCAGTTGGGCGGCGACCTCGTTGACAATGCAATAAAATATATCGGCGACCAGAAATCCTGCGACCCGACCAAGCCTTTCTTCTGCTATCTGGCTTTCGGAGCCATGCATGGTCCCCATCAAGCCCCCCGCGAGTATATCGACCGCTACAAAGGCTGCTTTGATGACGGTTGGGACGCCTACCGCGACGAAGTATTCGCCCGGCAGAAGGCCATGGGTCTTATCCCCCAAAACACAGTTCTTACCGAGCGCAACTCCATGGCACTGGAGTGGGACAAGCTGAGCGACAGAGAGAAGAAAGTCTTCGCAAGATATATGGAAGTCTTCGCCGGCTATCTCACCTATACCGACGACCAGATAGGCAGACTTCTCGACTACCTCAAGGCCATCGACCAGTATGACAACACTCTTATCGTATTTCTCACCGATAACGGCGCCTCCGCCGAAGGCGGTCCCAACGGCTGTTTCAACGAATACTACCACATTCTCTCCATGAACTGGGAGGAGCTCGTAGACGACGAACGCCTCGAGCAGCTTGGTTCTGTTGAAGCCTGCAGCAACTACCCTCCCGGTTGGGCATGGGCCGGCAACACTCCGCTGAAATGGTACAAATCCTGGGTCCACGCCGGTGGCATAAAGGTACCTTGCATCATCTCCTATCCCAAGGAAATCAAGGATAAGGGAAGCATCAGAAATCAATTCCACCACGTGGTGGACATCAACGCCACCGTGCTCGATATATGCGGCATAAAGCAGCCCGAGTACATAAGAGGTGTAAAACAGGAACCCAAGCACGGCATAAGCATGACCTACACTTTCGACGAACCCGAAGCTCCCAGAAAACGCAAGACCCAGTATTTCGAGATGCACGGCAATCGCGGCATCTGGCACGACGGCTGGAAAGCCGTGGCGAACCATGTGGAATCCCCCAGTTTTGAAGAAGACGAGTGGGAACTCTACCATACCGATGAGGACTTCTCCGAATCGAAAGATCTCGCAGCCGAATATCCCGAAAAACTCGAGGAACTCAAAAATCTTTGGTGGCACGAGGCAGGCAAATACGGTGTGCTGCCCCTGATAGAAAGCCATTTTAGGACAAGAGACGGTTTTAACTTCAACCGCATTCTCAAGTTCCCGCCCACAGAATACAAAGACCGCTATGTTTTCTACCCCCAGATGAGCCCCCATTATTCCGCCCCCAGGCTCAACGGCAAGTCCTTCGTTATCAATGCTTACGTTGACTGGTGCAAAGGTGACGAAGGCGTTCTGGTAGGTGCAGGATCCAATTCCAGCGGATACAGTCTGTACGTAGAAAACGACGAACTCAGATTCCACTACAACTATCTGCAAAGCAAAGGTGTGGACGTGTTTGCAGGCGAAAAGCTCTCTGAGGGCAAGCATCTTCTGACCCTGTCCTTTACCAACACCGGACGCAGTACCGGAATCGCTCAGCTGTACGTAGACGGAAAGAGCGTTTCTGAAGCAGTTGAAATCGAGTCCGAACCCTTGTTCCCGGTGGCAGGCTGCTATGCCATAGGACGCTACGGCGAAACTCCTGTAAGTCCGGCTCACAGAGGCTACGGAAACTACGCATATAAAGGCAAGTTCAGCAAGGTCGAATACAAACTCGGCGAGGCCGAAAATGCCGCAGATCTAATGATGGAATACGAATTCGAATTAAAAAACCAGTAAAACCTTCCACATAAGTTCAATATAGGAGAGGATGAAGCTTATGAGTGATACATTCCGCGGAGAGATCCGCACCAGCTACATGGATTCCACTCCATGGTGGGATGATGTAAAACGCCCCCCAAAAGGCGCACCGAATATTCTCTATATTCTGCTCGACGACACGGGTTATTCCCAGATTGGCTGCTACGGTTCCTCCGTTGCAACGCCAAACATTGACTCCATCGCGGCAGACGGTCTGCGCTACAGCGACTTCCATGTCAACGCGATGTGTTCCCCCACCCGTGCCAGCCTTCTGACCGGCTGCAACAACCATACTGTAGGTTTCTCTTATCTGGGCAACAACGACTTTGGTTTCCCCTCTCTCCGCGGAGAGGTGCCCCACCGTTTCAGCTTTATAAGCGAGATACTCCGCAACGAAGGCTACTTCACCTGCACCACCGGTAAATGGCATCTTATCAATGACCACCACATGACCGGTGCCGGTCCCTTTGACCAGTGGCCCAGCGGACGCGGCTTCGACAAGTCTTACAGTCTGCTCCATGCTTCAACCAGCCAGTATTACCCCACCGTTGTGCGCGGCAACGAAATTGTCGATCCCCCCCGTCTCCCCGATGATGGATATCAGTTCGGCGCAGATATCGTTGATAATGCAATTCAGTATATAGGCGATCAGAAGTCCTGTGACCCCGAGAAACCTTTCTTCTGCTATCTGGCTTTCGGCGCCATGCACGGTCCCCATCATGCTCCCCGGGAGTATATCGACCGCTACAAAGGCAAGTTTGACATGGGCTGGGACGTCTACCGCGAGGAAGTGTTCGCCCGTCAGAAAGCCATGGGTCTTATTCCCGAAAACGCCGTTCTCACCGAGCGCAACAAAAAAGCCCCCGAATGGGACAGCCTCAGCGAACGTCAGAAGAAGGTCTTTGCACGCTACATGGAGGTCTTCGCAGGTTTCCTGACATACACCGACGATCAGATAGGAAGACTTCTCGACTACCTCAAGAGTATAGACCAATATGAGAACACAATGATAGTGTTCCTCACCGATAACGGTGCATCTGCCGAAGGCGGTCCAAACGGCTGCTTCAACGAATTCTACCACATCTACACCATGGAGTGGGCCGACCTCGTTGACGACGAAGAATTGGAGCTTCTCGGCAGCGAAACCGCCAATGCCAACTACCCTGTCGGCTGGGCATGGGCAGGCAACACACCTCTCAAATGGTACAAGTCCTGGGTTCACGCCGGCGGCGTCAAAGTTCCCTGCATCATCTCCTATCCCAAGGAAATCAAGGACAAAGGCGGCATCCGTCCCCAGTTCCACTACGTTACCGATATCAACGCCACCGTACTTGATGTCTGCGGCATCACCGCTCCGGACTATCTCAACGGCGAACGTCAGGAGCCGAAGCACGGTGTGAGCATGCGTTATTCCTTCGAGTCCGCAGATGCCCCCAGACAGCGCAAACAGCAGTATTTCGAAATGCACGGCAATCGCGGCATCTGGTGCGACGGCTGGAAAGCAGTCACCGACCATGTAGATTCCCCCTCTTTCGAACAGGACGTATGGGAGCTTTATCACACCGATGAAGACTTCTCCGAGTCCAGAGACCTCGCCGCCGAGTACCCCGAAAAGCTCGAGGAACTCAAGACCCTCTGGTGGCACGAGGCAGGCAAGTACGGTGTATTGCCCCTCATTGAGAGTCATCACAGAAACATCAACGGCTTCAACTTCAACCAGATGTGGTTCCACTCACCTCACGAAGAAACCAAACACTACCGCTTCTTCCCTCAGATGTCTCCCAGTTACGCGAAACCCATGTTCGGCAACAAATCCTTCTTCATCACGGCTCATGTCGACTATAAGCAGGGTGATGAAGGCGTGCTTTATGCCGGAGGCATGGATTGCGGCGGCTTTGTGGTTTATGTGGAGAACGGAAAACTGGCCGCTCACTATAACTTCCTTCAGAAAAAGCGTCTGACCCTGGAGTATGACCTCGAGCTCAGCGAAGGCAAACACGATCTCGTGTTCGATTTCGTTAAAACCGGCAAATCCTGCGGTGTGGCAAGACTTCTGGTAGACGGAAGAGAAGGCGCAAGTATGATAATTGACACTTTCCCCCTCTTCCCGATGCCCGGAACCTTTGCGGTGTGCCGCTACGGTTCTTCCCCGATCAAGCCTTCCCACAGAAACAAGCACCCCTACTTCAAGTACACCGGAGCCATCACTTGTGTAGAACTCGACCTTGAGAGACCGATGGATGACTTCGACAAAATGATGGAACTGCAGATAGCTCTCAGAAGCGAATAATGCTGCAAAACAATTCATGTATCACCCTCTGCGTCCGGTTTGGGTCGCAGGGAAAAAATAATAAAAACTATATTAGGAAAGGACACATGATCATGAAACGCGAAAGAATTATTGCTCTCATTCTGGCTCTCCTTATGATGTTTACCCTCTGCGCATGCGGCAACAATGCAGCTCCCGCCGAGCCTGCCGCTCCCGCCGCACCTGCGGATCCCGCAGCTCCTGCAGCTCCTGCAGAACCCGCCGCACCCAAGGACGACACCGTCTACACTTTCTCCTTCGCGTCTCCCGATGGCGAAGAGTCCCTGAGACATATCCACATCGAAAAACCTTTCATGGACTATATCACCGAAAAGAGCGAAGGACGTATACAGTTCACTTACTTCCCCAGCGGCTCTCTTGCCAACACCGGTGCCATCCTCGACGGTTGCAAAAACGGTGTCTGCGACTTCGGTATTGATGCCCCCACATTCTATCCCGGCGTTTATCTCTACAATGAACTCCTCGGCACCCCTGGTGTAAATATTGGCAGCACTTACGCAGAAAAGCAGGCTAACCTTACCGCTTACAGCGACGCATATGTAGCTCCCGAACTCGCCAAGGACGCTCGTCTCCTTGCAAACTTTGTCACCCTCAACACATACATTCTCACAAACAAAGAGATTAACGGGCCCGCCGATTTCGCGCAGGAAAACCTCGCCACCTCCGCAAACTTCTTCCCCGTATATGCGGCCATGGGCGCATCCACCTCCGCTGTCAACTATGGAGAGTCCTATGAGTCCCTCCGCCTCGGTGTCATTGATATGATCCAGGCAGGCTACGGTATCATCAACACCTTCAGACTCTATGAAGTTACCAACTATGCCTACTTCAATCCCACTACCGTTTCTAACTCTGTTATGTTTGTAAGTAATGACGCTTATAATTCTCTGCCTGATGACCTCAAAGCAATTGTTGATGAAGCAGGTAAGATGATTGAGACCGAATTTAACAACAATTTTATCGCAGCGAATGAGGCCATCGTTGACGGTGCCGTTGCCGAAGGCAATCCTGACTTTGTATGGGCCGACCTGCCCGCAGAGGTGCTTGACAGCATGGCAACCTCCGCAGAACAGATCCTCGCCGATAAAGTCGCCGAGCTCAACGCAGCCGGTCTTGACGGTGACGGTGCACTCGCTCTCCTCCAGTCCTTCGGCAAATAAAGCATCGCTCTCCCTCCAGGGTAAAATGAGGTGATTATTTGAAAAAAATAACAAAATTTTTTGATGTGTTTACACGCTGTATGCTCTACGCTTCCATGGCCGTGCTTTGCATTGTGATCACACTGGTCGTTGTTAACATTCTCGGAAGATCGATGTTTCATTTTGCCATTGGTGGAATAAACGAAATTGTCCGTTACGGCGTGTTTCTGGCCATTGCTCTCGGTCTGAGCAGAACAGGCTTCAACGGCGGACACGTCATAGTATCCATGATACTTGACAAGCTTCCCAAGAAAGTCCGCGGAGTTGTGGCCGGAATCGAGCTTCTCCTTGCAGCTGCAGTCTTCTTCATGTCCGTCTATGTTTGTTGTATGCTCATCCCCGACGCCCTTTCTTCCGGACTTACCACAGAAGTATACAAAGTACCTTTCTCGGTTATCTATGCCGTTCTGGCTTTCAGTCTTGCGGTATCTTGCCTGATTTTTGTCTACCAGAGCGCTTTGGCTGTCTACAACGGTTTTGCCAAAAAGTTCGAAGACAAAGCTGAATAATCCAGATACCAGAACGGAGGTTAATTAATGACTGCTACAACCATTGGAATTATGGCGCTCATCGCCTTCCTTATTATGATAATGATGGGCGTTCCCGTTTGTGCAAGCATGATGTTGTCCGGTGTTGTGGGATGCATGCTTATTCTGCCCAAACCCACCGCTGCCCTGACTTTTCTTAGCTCTGCATTCGTAAATACATTCACCAGCTACACAATAAGCGTTGCGCCAATGTTCATGCTTATGGGTGAGATCGCCTCAGAGTCAGGCATTGGATCGAACCTGTTCCGCTCCTGCAAGGTGATATTCGGACGAATCCCCGGAGCCCTTGCCAGCGCCGTTCAGGTCGCATGTGCCGTGTTCGGAGCCATCTGCGGCTCTGCACCTGCCACCGCAGCCCTGATGTCCCGCGTGGCTTACCCCGAAATGAAAAAAGCGAACTACAAAGATGAGATATCCACCGCCTGCATCGGTGCCGGTGCATCCCTCGCAACCCTCATTCCTCCCAGCCTTGTCCTTATCACCTTCGGTGTCGCTGCCGAGGAGTCCATTGGTCAGCTTTTCATGGGCGGCATTCTGGTCGGCGTCATTCTCACCATTCTGTTCATCATTACCGTTCAGATTTGGTGTGCAATCGACCCCAAGTGTGCCCCCGGCGGAGCCCCCACCAGCATAAAGGAGAAGTTTCGTGCTGTTCGCGAAGGTTGCTTCATTGAAATCATTGCTGTTTTCGGAATTTCTATGGCCGGTATGTTTGCCGGTTGGTTCACCCCCACCGAAGCAGGTGCAGTCGGCGTGTTCCTCATGCTCGTTGTCACCATCGTCACCCGCCGTTTCTCTTTCAAGATGCTGCTGAAGGCTCTCGAGCACACTATTGTAATGAGCGGAATGCTTTACTGCCTTATGACCGGTGCACAGGTTTTCGGCAAGCTCTTCACCCTTGCCCGTGTGGCCGACCTGCTTCAGGGTTTCGTGATGGGTCTGAATATTCCCGGATTCCTCGTCGTAATGGTTATCGGCATAATTTTCCTCATTGTCGGATGCTTCATGGAGACTCTGCCTGTCGTGCTCGTCACTCTGCCCATCTTTATGCCCATCCTTGAGAGCTACGGTTACAGCGGCATCTGGTACGGTGTTTTCAACGTCCTCGTCGCCGGACTCGGTGCTATCACTCCTCCCGTCGGCATGAGCTGCTACATAGTCAGCGGCATCACGGGAGCACCTTTGGAGAAAGCGTTTAAAGGTGCCTTCCCATTCGTAATCCCGTTTATGGTGATGATCTTCATTATGGCGATCTTCCCGTGGACGGTTACATGGCTGCCCAGCCTGCTGTTTTAAGGTGTAACTATTAACAGCTTTTCAAATCGCGTTTGATTAATCCAAAAAACGAGGCAGACACATCAGAAATGATGCTGTCTGCCTTGTTTTCACTTTATTGTTGAGCAATATATGCCGAAGGCCGAAATGCTCAACGTACCCGTTGGCGGATACATCAAGCTTGAGCGCATCCTTTCCAACGGAAGCTCGTTATTGGTATTTTTTATTATAAGATACCAGTATTTGATTTGGAAATACAAGTCAGGCATTTCCCAGAATATACAGTAAGGCGAGAATAATAAGCACCAACGGAAGGCAGCCACCCGTACTTCCTCGCCCACCGTTTCCACTGCCTCCACCGCTTCCACCACTCGTGCTTGTAAAAGCGTGATAATCGTTAATACTGGGCATGATTTTCCCTCCCCTCTTCTTTTACGAATGTATTATCACTGTTTCCTTGTACAATAAACCGGTCATATGCAGCAACAGCCGCTGCCCGTTCTCGGACAGCGGCTGTTGTTTTCTGTTATTATCTATTTATGTGTCTGCGCGATCACCAACGGTCGAGCTCATAGGCGGCAACGAACTTGTCTGCGCCAAATACGCCTTCGTATACGCGCTCATAATTCAACCGCTCATGGCTCACAAATGTCTCATACAGCGCTGTATCTCCGTCAAGTCCGATGGTGATGTTCATTGTATTATATGTAGTATTGAGTTCGATCGAGAAGTAATGTCCGTCTATCCATCTGGTCACGGAAGGATTGCAGCTGCTCATCTCATACGCTTCGCCGTGGAATACTGCCTTCAAAAGCTCATACGGCTCCTCCCCGGCTCCGGGAAGCGCTATGCTGAATATTTCTTTCAGAAGCTGGCGAGATCCATAGCCATAGCCGCTCACGCCGGCATATACTCCGTTCTCATCGAGTCCTCCGTTTGCAGCAAGCTCATCCGACATGGGATTGCCATGCTTGTCCAGGCTCTTGAACGCGGGATCCTGCTCGGATACGTTGATGTATATAGATCCCGAGTTTTCATCATAGCTCAGTGTAATGCCGCCTGCTTCACTGTTTTCGTCCGGAGCTTTGGTGCTAAGATACACATTGATTTTATCGCTTTCGCTCCACACGCCCGTTGCAGGGTCATATTCCATGGTTTTATTGATTTGCGGCTCATTCCATGCATCAAGTTCCATTATTCTGTCCATCGCCTCAGCACTGCTTACAGTAGGCTCCGAGCCGTCCATTTCGGGCAAAACGATTTCGATCACATCATTAAAATCTATCTCATCAAAACACTTGTCCATGTTGCTTATGTACTCCAGCATCGCATCATGAGGTGTGCTGGTATAGTCGGCAAAATCGACAAATTGTACCACTTGAGCGATCATACCCCAGCCCGTAGCATTCATACCGTTCGACATATCGGAGCTGAAAACAATAGTATAGAACGGCTCGGAATCACCCACTTCCATGGCCGATTGAAGACTGCTTATAAGATCAGTGCTCTTGCCTTGGAATTCCGGCTCTGAGGGTACTGCAGCGGTCATAGCAATGCCGATTTTGTAGCCGTAGTCCATGTACCAGGACTCCACCATGTCCACGACCGATTCATACTCCTCTGCACTAAGCATTTCAGCATCGTCTATGACCCAGAGGCTATGATCGTAAACCTTACGCTCCGGCTCCTCCACCGCTTCGGGCTCTGTTTCGGGGACGGGCTGCGCAGGCGCGGCTGCCGGAGGCGTGGTCTCGGGGGCAGCGGGCGCTGCAGCAGACTCAGAATTTCCGCATGCGCAAAGTGAGACGAGCATGCTCAGCAGCATGACAAACAAAACTAACTTTTTCATTTTTTAACTCTCCTGTCTTTGGCCTCAGCATTAGTCTGAGGCAGATTTCAATTTAGTCATTCGTACCTAAACTTTATTTCACTCATCCGCCGCGTTCTTCTTCACCGGATATCCGGCCTGAAGGAGGGTATCATAAGCGGTGGCGCTCAGCATATCCATTTTGACCTCGTTTTCAATGGATATCAGCCAGGTCTTTTCATTGACCTCGTAGTGACCGTTGTATTCGAATGTAAACTCAGTTGGAAGAAGCGTTACCTTATCGAGCTTCATACAGCCCTTTGAAAGCACGGTGCTGTAGTCCGACCACTTGCTTTCAAGAAAATCGCTGTTGTTGTACAACCGGGCGCACATCTTTTTCTGCAAATAATAGCCGAAGTCGAACATTCCATTATTGCAGCAGGAAAAATTGATAAGATAGTTGTTTTCATCCTCCTCGATCTCCATTTTTTCAATGAAGTAAAATCCGGGAATGCAGGCATCTATGTTTGCTCCGGGATTAATATCCTCCGGAGGGATCTCATCTACATAAGGTGAAAGATTCGTCTGTGTTTCTGTATACGTTCCGTCATAGTATATGATTTTGGAATCCAGATTACTGGTGTATCCGTGGCTTACTATCTCATGTTCACCGGGAATTTCGATTACCAGAGACGAATCAGCGTCAAAACCATATGCGTTCTGGCTGCTTGTCTCCGTGTAATACAGATCTTCACCATAAATGGCCATCTTTTTTACTCCGCTGCAAGTCTGTGAGCTGCTGTACAGGAAAGAGCAGAGTGCACGGTTCCAGTATTCGTATGCGCGTATATCGTCCACTTTCATCCAGGAACTGTCTTCAATATCATGTAGTTCATCGCTAATATTGACGATGGGGTCTGCATCTGCGACACAGGTGGAAATATCGAAGCTGACCGTTACTCCCCTGAGGACATATTCGCCTTTGTACTCGAAATGGATCTCTCCGTATTTCAGACACACCGTGCCTTCGGCAGAGATCAGTTCACCTTCTCCGACAGGAAGCCATTTTTCAGCGGACAAGGCTTCGGAAAAGCTCAGCTTTCCGCTTTCCTCGTCATACGCGATCTCGCCATAGTTTTCCGCGTCTATCAGCTCAATGGGATACAATGTGGAAAGAAAGGCTTCTTTCTCCATTTCGGTATTATAGCCGCAGTCCGTATATACTTTTCCGCTGCTGTATATGTATTTGACTTCAATTTCCACTTCGTTTTCCAGCTCAAGTCTGTTCTCGCGGTATATTATCGGCTCGTCGCTCTGCATGTCTTTGTAATGGACTTTTTCTCTGATGCTCTCACAATAGCTCTCTTCACCGATGCTGCGTGTAATATCGCTTTCTATAATGATCCTGTAATCATTCGCAGCCATATATTTTTCGACCGCATCCGCGTATGCCTTGAGCGCAGCTTCCTCCGGAGAGGGCGTCGGCTCCGGCGCAGGCTCGGGACTGGGCTGTGCGGCCTGCTCCGCGTCAAGGGGCGGAGTCTCGCTGTCCGTCGCTCCGCATCCTGCCAGGACAAGTGCCGCCAGCAGGAGGAAAATAACAAACACTTTCTTTTTCATTTTTCTACCTCTTTTCTCTGATTTGTTGTTATCGTTTCAGCCATGTACCCACATTGGCGACTGCGGATATCGCGCTGTTGGTGCGGATTTTTTTGAGGTGTTCGGTCTGCTGGCGCTGCTCTTCAACGACCTGAGCATTGGCTTCTTCAACTTTCCATCTATGCAGCTGTTCATCGAACAGATTCAGCGCCTCTCTCACATCATCGGCTCTGTTTGTCACGAGCATTTTGAGCATATAACCCGTTGCAAGGGGATACCAATAGTCAACAGGCAGAAACGCAAGTTCATCGGCATGCTGCGCGAGGATATCTTCTCCTCTTTTCGCTTCTGCAGCAGCGGCGTTCTGGGCATCTTCATAGCATTTCTTATCGTACTTGCGGATTGCTTTATATGTAGCGATTGCAACCGCAATTGTCAGAATGAGTGGTAGAAAGTCCACGATAACCAGTTTATAAGTAAGGCGGAACATCACATCATCCAGTATGTATGAGCAGAAACACCCAACAACAATGGCGCCGAACACCTTCAGCTTTTTATGGGCCTGAAAGCGCAGCTCAGCATTTTCTTTGATTTCTGCGCTTTTCTCGAAATGCGGATTTGCCTGACGTACAATTTCGTCTGCGCGGGTTAAATTGCGGATAAGCTCTGTCATTTTTCTACACTCTCTTTCTTTTTTGTTTTACCGCTTATTCAACATGAAGATCGACCATTTGCCGACTCCACCATACAGAAGGGAAAATGCCTCTTCATCACCCTCTTCAACATTCTTTCTATAAATTCGTGCCGAAAGTTTTTATTCTCAGTTTTTATGCAGGGAGATAACTACCTGCCGCATGTACAATTTACCTTTAATAAATGTGTAACGAAAAATTCGGACATTATGGGACAGTTCAAAATTAAAATTATTACTTTTCTCCCGAATAAGCATTTTTCAAAATGAACAGAAGCATTTCCGCACATAAAAACGGTATCTCAATGATATTTCCATTGAGATACCGTTTTTACGATAACAACTACTTATTTACGATAACTTCCGCATCACTGATGTCGAGTTCGCTGTCTGTAGAATTTACTGTGTCTCTTTTGTTACCCGAGAAAACACTGCCCGGGAAACTCAAACTCACAGTTTCGGATGATTGCTCAAGCCGGAACGCGGTTTTGTTTTCCGAAAAAATATTGCCCCCGTATTCTGTGTCCACGTGGCTGGGAGTTCCGGTGTTTTCTATCATGATTCCAATATCGTTGCCCGCATATGTGCATCCCTTGCTGCTTATCCATCCCGCGCAGTCCGCATATGCGCCGATGGAGCAGTTTTTGAAGACGCAGCCTTCGACCAAGACACCTTTTCTGGCCAGCAGTCCCGTCTCCCCTTCCGCTTCAAAGGCTATGTTGTGGAAAGTGGTACAGCCCGTGGTATTGCCGTGGGAATACACAGAGACAGTACCTTTGAAGGTCGTGCGTTCCACTCCACCCAACTCATCCGAGCTACCGTAAAGATTAACATCCCTCGTGTGGATTTGCACACCGCCCTCATACACGATCGGCGGAAGATATATGTCTACGCGCGGTGCAAAATAAGATAAGGACTTTATGTTGTCCAGAATTGCCTGCAGCTGCTCCGTGGTGTCCATGGCATATTCCTTGTATGAGATGACGATACTTTGAGGATTGAGCACATCAAGCGTCTGGTCCATGCATATCAGATCGTCGTTTTTCATCTCTATCTCCCAGCTAAGTGTGTGGCTTTCCGTTTCCTCATTTCCGCCGCGGACATTGTATGCCGCCCATGCGAAAACCGCCTCGTCATCAGGCGTGCCCATTGCCAGCGCTGTCCGAATGCTTGCCCCTCCGCCTCTGCTGTCCGTTTCAACATAGCGGACTTCGCGCACAAGCTTATTGAAGTCAGCGGCAGCGAAGTTTCCGCTCTCCCCATCCAGCACGTATAAATAACTGTTAGCGCCTATGCTTTCCTCAGACTCAAGTGTGAAGCTGCTGTAACATTCGGCCGTCACATCTGTCTCGCCCTTGCCGCGAAGCTGAAAGGTTGATACCAGCCGAAATGTGCCGTCTTCGCACTCGTATACTATTTCTCCATTTCCGGATCTGAAAAGTGCGGTTTGACTTTCGGGTATTGCAGCCGGTATTTCGCTCACCCCGCCGCAGCCGACGAGTGAAACCGCGACGGCGGCAATAACTATTATTCTCTTTATCAGTTTGAAAATGATGTGCTTATTCATATACTCAAAGTCCCTGTTTTGTGTTTTGAGCCTGTTGTATAAATTCGAAATGAGTCTCTGCGGTGCTCGGCTTACTTTATCTTGTTGCCTCTGGCGATCCGCAGCATTGTATCAAGGTCGAGCTCGCTGTTCAAGCAATAAATATGGCCGCCATTTTCGTCGATCCAAACGATCTCATAGTCGGCGTCGTTGTGGCAAACGATCTCACCGTGCATGCCGTTTATCGTTACTTCCGTAATGGTGCAAACTCCTTCGCCTGTATAGAGCGACAGATTATTACTGTCACCCATGTCGCAGACCTGAAGTCCCGCAACTCCTTCGCAGCTGGTTTTGTCTTTGAAAGCATAGATATAAATGCTTTCCATGTATACGACATCCGTAAGCTCAACATTTTTCGGAAGCCACGTGATTTCGAATTCCGGCACTTCGCCCGTTGAATTGCAGCCTGTGGATGAGTAGATAATGTTGGTGCTGCTTATCCGTCTTATCCAGTTTTGAACTGCCATTCGTGCCTCAGCGTTGAGGCCCACGAATGCGCCCGCTCCTATGGACAGCGCCAACAGTACGGCGGCGACCCTGCGGGCAATAGTGCGTAGCTGACGGCCTCGCTCAAACCGACGGATAAGCCTCTCCATAACAGATTCAAAAGCAGTAGCAAAACTGTGGTCATACCCGTCCGTTTCGGGAAGAGACGCAAGGTAAGCATTCATGTACTCCTCAGCGGCTTTGACGAACAAGGAGGAATTAGCTATAGATTCGTTCATATCTCAATTTCATCCTTTTCCAGTTCACTGCACAGCTTTGACTTGGCGCGGTAGATGAGCTTGCGCGTAGCGTCATAGTTCAGTCCGAGCAGAGCCGCTATCTCCCGGGCGCTGTAGCCGCTGTAAAAGTGCAATACTATGACCTGTCTGTATCTGTCGGGCAAACGCTTCATAGCCTCGACAAGCTCGCTTTCCGTCCCGAAGTCATAGCTTTTTCCAACATAGGTCTCGTCGAGCTCCATCGTCTGATTATTTGACTTGGCGCGATAGATGTCTATGGCCTTATTTTCGGTAATTGTAATGACGTAGGCGCGCGTTTGGGGGCTCAGCGGCTGCTGAACCTTGGATATATTCTTCGCAATAGAGATAAACGCCTCCTGCAGGGCGTCCTCTGAATCCTGCGGATTTTGCAGGACTCTGTACGCCGCGCGGTACATCAAGCTTTTGTAGTTTTCATATATAATGCGGAACTTGCTTTTCCCCGCCTCGTCTTCGATGAGCTGAAGATATATCAGCATTCTGTTTACCTCCCGGTGCTGCAAGATGAGTAACAGTCGGAATATTATAGTTCCATTCGCAACAAACTGTCAAATAATATTCTGCGCGCGCAAATTACTGGTGGCAGAGCATTATGCCGAAAGCCAAACAAAAAAGCTGTAAGCTCTATAGTAGCTCACAGCTTTCATTGTTATGTGGATTGCAGGAAAAGGTCTGCCTGTTCCTTAAGCGCAGCTCTCTCTGTTTCCGTGAGACAGCGGCTGTCCGTGCGATAGGCCTCCGCGTCGAGGCTTATTCCCACTCCCTCGCCGCCGACAGGATTCATGGATGTTGCCTCCGCGAAGTCCTTCAAGGCGGCCCTTACGTATCCCGCGCCGCTTCGCCCTGCAGCGCACGAGAAAGTCACAGGCTTTCCTTTGATTGCGGAGGGAGTTTTGCGCTCGGCATCCATGGGTCGGGAGAGCCAATCTAGAGCATTTTTCAGCACTCCGGGAATACTGTGGTTATATTCGGGAGAGCAAATCCATATCCCGTCAGCCTCCAGCACCGCTTTTCTGGCACGCTGTACCGCCTCAGGTGTGGGAAATTCAACATCTTGATTCATAAACGGAAAAGACGCAATATCTATATGGATTATTTCAGCACGATCGCCGATGAGACTCTCGATCTCCCGAGCAAGCCGGCGGTTGAATGAGTTCCCTCTCAACGATCCTACTATCATAAGTATCTTCTTCATGATCCTACCTCCAGAAGGTGCAAATTAACGTCGTTCACCATAATTGAAATGAAGTCCGACGTAGTGGGTTTCCGGCGAAGTTCGCATCCTGCCATATTGCAGAGTCCTTCAGGATTCAACTCCCAGATAACATCCACAATTGTCCGAATATTCCTTTCAGCCACACGCCACGACACACCGAAGTGCTTTCCGACTTTTGGATAAAGCCGTTTTGATATCAGCATCAGGCATTCCGGCTCCTCCACCGCGAACTCAACTGCGCGTATCGTCTGACCGTATCCCTTGTAGCGCATTGTGACACCTAGGAAGCTAAGTTTCTTTCCCACATATTCCTTCACACTTTGCATTTCTCTTTCTCTCCTTTAATGGTTCGGGCATTATGCCCTTCTGAACCATCAAACGCACGGTGAAAGAAAATGTAACACAAAATATGATAATTATTTACTCTGCGTTTCAGACCCTTCCAGCATTGCCAGCGCAGTCTTGCGCGCACGGGTGAGCTTCATACGGATGCTGCTTGCTTTGCCGCCCATACTCTCGGCGATTTCTTCATCGGTCTGGAAAAGAATATATTTGCGTTCCAGCAGTTCCTGCACGTTTTCCGGAAGCTCGCTCCAGCGTTCCAGAAGCCGTTCCAGAAGCATTTTGTTCACCACTATATCTTCCATCGCGATCTCCACAGGCGGCTCATGCGGAAGATCATCAATATAAGTAATATCCTTGCTGTGAAGCGCACGAATATAGTTTCTCGCATGATTCTTGCAGGCTGTCACAACGTACGCAGCCAGACGCTTGTGCTCGAAATCTCTCAGCAGGTCGATTTTTTCAATGAGCTTTACCAGCACATCCTGGATCAGATCTTCGGCCACATCCTGATCGTTTATAATCTTTTTTATTGACGAAAACATGAGAAGCTTGTAATCTGTATATAGTCTGGCCATGAAGTCTCTGTCGCTTTCGTTCTCTATGGCAAGTATCACATAAGGGAGCATGTCTGTTCCTCTTTTCTTCTGATATTTGCTTATTATACCAAACATTGCCCCCGTAGCACAAGCCATTTTATGTACAAGGCATAGTATGCCGAAACGGTTTTTTCGGCATTTTTCTTCCTAATTCGATTTTTTTTGTTACATAATTGTCCCGTGCAGCGTTTATTGCTCAAAACCATAAAACGGGAGGCAA
>JAZOBQ010000160.1:0-6760 GCA_045596005.1 Oscillospiraceae bacterium | reverse complement strand
GACATGGAGACCGTCACCCTCGGTATCCGCGTTTTCGCCCGCCTCGGCATTGAGAAACTTATTCTCACCAACGCCTCCGGCGGCATCCGCGACGATCTCAATCCCGGCTCCATCATGCTTATCAGCGACCATCTGAGCCTTTTCTGCCCCTCTCCTCTCCGCGGTCCCAATATGGACGAGTTCGGTCCCCGCTTCAAGGACATGACCGAAGTTTACTCCCGCGCCGCCGGTGAGATTGCCCGCTCCGTCGCCGCTGAAAACGGCATAGAACTGCCCAGCGGTGTTTACGCCTTCCTCAAAGGCCCCATGTTTGAAACTCCTGCAGAAATAAAAGCGTTGAGCATTCTCGGCGCCGATGTTGCCGGTATGTCCACCGTTCCCGAAGCAATTGTCGCCCGCCACAGCGGAATGACCACACTTGGTCTGAGCCTCATCACCAACAAGGCCGCCGGTCTGAGCCAGAACGAACTCAGCCATGAAGAGGTCATGGAAACCGCAGCCATCGCCGAAAAGAATCTCGTTGCGCTTGTAAGAGGCATAATCGAAAAATGGTAAAATAATGCCCGCATTGGAAGGATGCGGGCATTATTTATTAGATTTTCAGCATTTTCTCTTGACTGTAAAGCCGCTTTATACTTTATGATAGCCTCAAAGGAGGCAAGGATTTATGACCATCAAAGATATTGAACTTCGTTCGGGCATGACCCGCGCCAATATACGCTACTACGAAAGTCTCGGCCTGCTCTCCCCTGCAAGAGAGGAAAACGGCTACCGCGACTACTCCGAAGCCGAGCTTGAAACGCTTCTCAAAATCAAACTTCTCCGCTCTCTCGAGGTCAGTCTTGAGGATATTGGAGCTCTCAGCCGCGGCGAAACGGAACTTGGCGACGTACTCTCGCAGCAATTGGAGAGGCTCGAGGCTAAGGAAATGGAGCTTGCACAGGCGCGCGAGCTTTGTTCCCGTATGCGAAGCGACAAAGCGGAGTATTCCACGCTCAATGCCGCTTTTTATCTCGACCAGATGCGCGTGCGTTCGAGCGCCATGAGCTGCGCACGAGTCTCCGACAAACCTGAAAAGGTAGACCGACCCGTGCGCCGCTTTCTCGCCCGCAGTCTCGACAGCTTTATTTACAGATGCCTGCTGAACTCGTTTTTGCTTCTGTGCGGACTTAATATCCTGAAACTCAGCAACGGCATGGAACTCTTTTTATCAATTCTCGGCATCGCCATGATGCTGTTTATAGAGCCGCTGCTGCTCAAAACATGGGGCACGACTCCGGGAAAATGGATAATGGGTCTCTATGTACGCGGCTATGACGGCAGCAAACCCGATTATTACGAAGGTCTTTGCCGCACATGGTATATCATCCGCTACGGCTACGGTTTTTTCATTCCCATCTACAATCTCTATCGCCTATACAAGAGTTTCGTTGCCTGCGAAGATTTGGACGATCTTCCGTGGGAGGATGACTGTCTTGTCTGCATGCGCGACGATAAACCCTGGCGCTGGGCAGCTTTGGCGGGCGGCTATGTTCTCTGCTTCGGCGTGCTGCTTTTGTCCCTCATCGGCGCTGTTGCTCCCCCCAACCGCGGTGAACTTACAGTCGCCGAATTTGTGGAAAACTATAACGAGCTCGCCGCCTTCAACGGCAGCGAAACATATATCCTCACCGAATCCGGCATTTTTGAGAAAAAGCCGGAGATCGGAACGAGCCATGTCATAAACGTCTTCGGCGCACCGCACCCCGAATTCCACTTTGTTGAAGAAAACGGAGTGCTCACAGGCTTTTCCATCACCGCCAACTGCGAGGGTGGCGACGCCTGGCCGGGCAGCTACGCAAGCGAAATATCGATCGCAGTGCAAAGCTTCATCTACCCGAACGCCGGCGGAATGTTCAGCCGCGACCTCGATCCGCTCATAGACCAGCTCAACGAGCATCCATTCAAAAACTTCAGTTTCTCCGTACGAGGCTACACTCTCGAGGCAGACTATGAGTACCGCGGCTATCACCCAAGCGAAAGCATGGGCATGCTCATGCCTGACGACGAACAGAAAATGCACGACTTTTCCCTTGTATTCACTCTAAGTCCGGAAAACGGTTGATAAAAACCGATTTGGCTTGACATTGAATTCTATTGTGGTAGACTTTTCTCATCACAACAGGAGAGATATATATAATGGCAACATTTCTGCTCGTAGTTATCTATGCGGCCTTTATCGGTCTCGGCATCCCCGACTCACTTTTTGGCACAGCATGGCCAGTCATGTACCGCGAATTTGGCGCTCCCGTATCTTACGCAAGCTTTTACAGTCTGCTCTGCTTCGCCGGAACCGTCGGCGCCAGCCTGCTTTCCGCCAGAGTCATAAACCGCTTCGGCACCGCTAAAGTCACCGCCTTTTCCACACTTATGACGGCCTGCGTCATCATCGGCGTTAGCTTTTCCGGAAGCGTCTGGCTCGTACTTCTGCTCGCCGTACCTCTCGGACTCGGTGCGGGCGCCGTTGACGCAGCGCTCAACAACTATGTGGCGCTGCACTATTCCGCCGCCCACATGAACTTTCTCCACACCTTCTACGGTATCGGTGTAGCTCTGAGTCCATACATAATGAGCCTCTTTCTCTCCGGTCCCGATACCTGGCGCGGCGGCTACAGAGCAGCCTTCTACATCCAGATAAGCATTGCCCTCATCTGCTTCGCCGCATTTCCCCTCTGGAAACGGGCGCACCGCGAGATAGTCGCCAGCGAAGGCGAGGAGACCAAACCCAAGACCGTTCCGTTCTCCGAGCTTATCAAGATGCCCGCCGTTCGCTCCATGTGCTTCATTTTCCTCGCCTCCGTTATTCTGGAGACCGTCAGCGGCACATGGGCGGCCACCTACCTCGTCGATGCCAAGGGCATGGATCCCACTCCCGCCGCAAGGATAGTCTTCGTCTACTACGCAGGCATGATCGTCGGACGTTTCCTCTCCGGTCTGCTCTCCTCCCGAATGGACAGCTGGGCCATAATAAAGGCCGGTATGGTCTCCATCGGAATCGGTGTGGTACTGCTGATACTTCCCCTCGGCCCTATAGTCAGTGCATGCGGATTTTTCCTCATCGCCATGGGCAACGGCCCCATGTATCCCAACCTGACCCATCTCGCTCCCAGGAGCTTCGGCAGAGATATCTCCCAGTCGGTCATGGGCGCACTCCTCGCCGCCGCCAACAGCGGTGCCATGCTCGGCCCTCCCCTTTTCGGACTTATCGCCCGCTTCTCTTCCGTCGGACTTCTGCCCTGGTACCTCGCGTTTTTCTTTATCATTATGTCCTTCGGAATTTTCTCCACAATAAAAAAGCTCAAGACGCAGTAAAGGTAAATGGAACCCGATATCCCACCCGGATATCGGGTTTTTTTCGGTTTTATTCAAGTATGTATTGACAAATGAAAGCTCATTCTATACAATATCATTAAACGATATCATTTAACGATATTGTTGCAGGAAGGAGGCGATTCCATGCCCAGAAAGTCCATGGACGGACTCACCGAATCCATGTTTTATGTGCTTATGGCGCTGCGCAGCTCGCCCATGTGCGGCATAGACATAGCTGCCTTTATCGAAAAACGAAGCGGCGGAGAGGTTCGCATAGGCCCCGCTACGCTCTATACGATTCTCGGAAAATTTGAAAAGGAAAAAATGATACAGGAGACGGAGGTAGAAGGGCGCAAGCGCACCTACCGCATCACCGCCGCAGGACTCGCCGCTTACGATGGCGAGATCGAGCGACTGCGCCGCTGTCTCCGCGACGCGGAAGGAGGCGAAGAATAAATGCTCAAATACAACGACGACGCCAGACACGTCCACCGTCCCGTGCCCTGTCCACACTATGATGTTTCAGCCATGGAGACCTGGCTCGAGGCCATGGCGAAAGAGGGTTATCTGCTGGCCAGAAACGGCTTTTTCCTCGGTTTTGCGGACTTCGAGGTATCGAATCCCTGCACGATGAAATCCCGCCTGCAGGCGGCAAAAACGCCCAAAACCGCCTTCGACGAAGGAGAACCCGACGACGAGGAGGCCGAACTCAGCGAAGCCATGGGCTGGGAATTTGTTGCCCGCCGCGGAGAGTTTCATATCTATCGCTGCTCCGATCCCCATGCCCCGGAGCTCAACACCGATCCGCAGGTGCAGGCTCTCACGCTCAAGGCCGTCAGCAAGCGACTGCCAAATCATCTCGTTTCGCTCATCATCTGGCTCGTTATCTACCCCATATTCTTTTTTGACTCGGGCATAGTTCGCGCCTCCATAGCCACAGGCAGTGCTTTCGCCATTTTCTCTCTCGTCATGCTCATCTGGATCACAGCCGGAGAATTGCGCGCCATAATCCATATCCGCCGCATCAGAAAGCAGCTTGAGCGTGGGGACGATGTCCCGGTGCGACCCTACTCAAAGCAGCGAGCCCTGCGCCATTTCAGCCGCCGCTGCCTGTTCGTTCTGGCTGTGATAGTATGGATAATTATTGCTGCGCTCATGTTCCTGCGCGTCGGAAACGCCGAAAAGCCTTTGAGCGAATTCGAAGGCGAGCCGCCCTTCGCCACGCTTTCCGACTTCTGGCCGGAGGGTGAAGAATACGAAGCCGTCAATTTTTTTGACTCCACCAATATTTACGAGCAGCTCTCCGACCCGCTCATAGCACCTAACAGCATCATCTGGCGCGAGGCGGCCTATGTTCTGCTGCCCGACCCGGGTGAGGTTGGCGGCAATCTCACAGTTTACTACCACGAAATGAGTTCGGAGACTCTGGCCAAAATAGTTGCCTGGGAAATGCTGCGTGACGCAAAGCAGAGCAAATTCTATGAAGAAGCACCCACGCCCGAACTCGACATCGACTATGTCGCGGTTTTCTATGACCACTTCCCCACTGTGCTGCTGCGCGACGGAAACATTGTGCTGATGGCAAGCTACATAGACTACAGTGAAGAAGACCTCAGCATCGATGAAATAGTAAAAATACTTGCAGAAAGCATAAAGCGCTAAACCCAAATGACTCAGGCACACTGTTGTGCCTGAGTCATTTTTCTTGACAAATCTGTTCACACAGTTTATTTTTGTATTACAAGTAATACTTTTCTTACTTTTTGGAGGTGCCAATATGAAAGCAGCTAAAAAAGGTGATAAATTCATGGCCACCGTCAAGGTCGGCCCCAAGGGTCAGATCGTGATCCCCAAGGAAGTTCGCGATATGTTTTCCATTGAACCGGGCGACAGTCTCGTCATCCTGGCCGACGCAAAGCGCGGTATCGCTCTTGAGCGCCACAGCTTCCTCACCCGCGTTGCCGACGCTATTTTCGCAGGCAAGGTCGAGGAGGAGTTCCCCGACTACGCCGATGAACACAACATTGAGTTTGCAGGAAAGATAAAAACGCTGGAGGACGAATGATGGATGCGATTAAAACATTTTCGCTCACCAAGCGCTTTGGCGACACTCTCGCCGTTGATGCGCTCGAGCTGAGCATACACGAGGGTGAGATCTTTGCGCTTTTGGGCGTTAACGGTGCGGGCAAGACCACCGCGATAAAAATGCTCTCATGTCTCATCCGTCCCACATCCGGCAGCGCGAACGTACTTGGTCATGACATTCTCTCCGAGCCTCTCGCCGTAAAGGAGCTCATAAACGTTTCCCCTCAGGAAAGTGCCGTTGCTCCCAATCTGACGGTGCGAGAAAATCTTGAGCTCATCTGCCGTATCTACGGTCTCGGCAAAGCCACCGAGGAAAAAACGCAGGCCATGATAGAGGCGCTCTCTCTGCAGAGCGTCGAGAAAAAGCGTGCCGCCACCCTCTCGGGCGGCTGGATGCGCCGACTGAGCATAGCAATGGCACTCATAACCGAGCCGAAGATCCTCTTCCTCGACGAACCCACGCTCGGTCTTGACGTTCTCGCCCGCCGCGAGCTATGGGAGCTTATCGAAAGCCTGCGCGAAAAAGTGACAATAATACTCACTACCCATTATCTTGAGGAGGCTGAGGCGCTTTCCGACCGCATCGGCATAATGGTATCCGGCCGCCTCGTAGCTCTTGGCAGCGCTGCCGAACTCAAGTCTGAGGCCGGTGCGGACAATTTTGAGGACGCTTTTGTGGTGCTTTGCAAAGGAGGCGGAAGAAAATGAAAGCAATCGGTTTTGCGGGAAGAAACGCCAAAGAGATGCTGCGCGATAAGCTTACCCTGCTTTTCGGCATCGGATTCCCTCTCATTTTGCTGCTGCTTCTTAGTTTCATCCAGTCCAATATACCTGTGGAGCTCTTCGCCATCGCCCACCTGACCCCCGGTATCGTGGTCTTTGGTTTCAGTTTTATCTCGCTTTTCTCCGCCATGGTCATATCAAAAGACCGCTCCGGTTCGTTCATGCTGAGACTCCTCAGCTCTCCGATGCGCTCTGTGGACTTCATTCTCGGCTACACACTGCCGCTCATTCCCATGGCGATCGCCCAAAGCGCCGTGTGTTTTGTCGCGGCTTTCTTCCTCGGGCTTGAAATAAGCGCAAATGTCCTCCTGTGTATGGCAGTGCTGCTGCCCGCAGGTCTGGTATTTATTGCGCTCGGACTTTTGTGCGGCAGCGTTTTCAGCGACAAACAGGTTGGCGGCATCTGCGGCGCGCTGCTGACCATTGTCTCCGCACGGCTCTCCGGGACATGGGTCGACCTCAGCCTCGTGGGCGGAGTGGTTGAGGGTATCGCCATGCTGCTGCCATTTGCCCGGGCTGTTGAGGCCGGACGGGCTGCGCT
>JAZOBQ010000159.1:0-5809 GCA_045596005.1 Oscillospiraceae bacterium | reverse complement strand
CTTCAGAAATGCGTTTAACCCGTTTACGGGTGGTAGGGCATGTGATGCAATAATATAATTCAGTGCCCCTTACAGGGGCCAAGCCGGTAATAGCCCCTTCCAGGGGCTGTGCAAACCACCAGTTTACTGGTGGTTATGATTTTTCATCGCTCATGCATAAACGGAAAAGAGAGCCATGCGATGGGCGATGAAAAAACCACCCGGCAACTGCTTTGCAGATACAGGGTGGTTTTTTGGTGCGGGTATGGGGACTTGAACCCCAACGCTGAAAGCACAGGAACCTAAATCCTGCATGTCTGCCAATTCCATCATACCCGCATGATTTACCCGGATATAATACCATTCGTAAATGAACTTGTCAAATTAAATGCAGGGAAAAAGGATTGACATTTATCGCGCTAAATTGTAAAATCAACAGCATATTATCAGAAAAGAAGATGAAAAAACAATGTTGGCTGTATTTGTAAACATGGCGACCGTGCTGCTTGGCAGTGCGATCGGCATACTTTTCAGAAATAAAATCAAAGAACGTTATATCAGCGTCGTAATCAGCGCGCTTGCTCTTGTGACTGTTCTTATCGGAATAACAAGCGCTATCGGCACGGCGGACATCCTCTGTGTTATTATCTGCATGGCTCTCGGCACAGTCATCGGTGAGCTTATCCGCATTGATGACGGCATTGAAGGAGCGGGAGAGTTTATCAAGACAAAGCTCCTCAAAGGAAGAGGCGCCGGACGATTTACTGAGGGATTCATCACAGCCTGCATAGTTTTCTGCGTTGGAAGCATGACGATAATGGGCTCCTTCGAGGCGGGAATTAACGGAGATTACAGCATTATTTATGCAAAGAGTGCTCTGGACTTTGTCAGCAGTCTTATGTTTGCTGCCGCAATGGGACTTGGTGTGCCTTTCTCGGCTCTGTTTATTTTGCTGTTTCAGGGCGGACTTACTTTGCTTGCGGGTGTTATCTCGCCTTATCTTAGTCCCGCTGTGGTTGCTGAGATGAGCGCGGTCGGCGGAGTTATCCTTATCGGTATGGGAATTAATATGCTCGAACTCAGTCGCAAGCGTATAAAAGTTGCCAGTATGCTGCCTGCAGTATTTCTCCCGATAGCGTATGTTCCTGTTGCAGAGTGGATCGGAAGGCTTTTGGGATGAAAAAATATAGCATTCTTGTACTGGCTGCCGGAACTCTATGGGGATTTATGGGCTTTTTTGTCAGAAGACTTTCTGCAATAGGAATAGGCCCTACCGGTGCCGTCATGCTGCGATGCGGTGTGGCGGCGCTTTGCTTTGCGCTGACAATTGCTGTTAAAGACCACAGACTGTTCCGCGTTAAGCTCAAAGATTTTTGGTGCTTTATCGGCTCGGGAGTTTTTGCGCTGCTGTTTTTTACATACTGTTACTTTACGAGTATGGACTACATAGATCTCTCTACGGCGGCAATTTTGCTGTATACTGCGCCGTCGATAGTGATAGTAATATCCTTTTTTCTTTTTGGCGAAAAGCTTGGACGTAAAAAACTGTTCGCTCTGGCGCTGGCGTTTATTGGCTGCTGTTTGGTGTCCGGAATAGGGGAGGGGGCAATATCCGCAAAGGGACTGCTCCTCGGACTGGGTTCAGGACTCGGCTACGCTCTTTTCAGCATTTTTGCACGTCTTGCAATGAACAGAGGCTATGGCAGTCTGACCATCAACTTCTGGTCATGCCTGCTCGCTTCCATAGGTGCGATGATCATATGGAGTCCCGGAGAGACTCTTAGTATATGCTTTGCCTCAGCGGACAATGCCTTACTCTGTTTTGTGGCGGGAGCGGTCAGCTGCTATCTGCCGTATCTGTTCTATACTGTCGGTCTGAGCGGAATGGAAACCGGAAAGGCATCGATTATGGCCTCGGTTGAACCCGTTGTGGCAACTTTGGTGGGCGTTTTTATTTTTGCGGAACCGCTGAGTTTTGTCAGCGGATGCGGTGTAGCGCTGGTGCTCTGCGCGATTGTGCTGCTCAATCTTAAATCGTAGAAAATGACGAATCATAGGGTATGTATTTGTGCAGATGCGCAGGTACATACCCTTTTTGTTATTAGCTTTTGAACTATGTTGTATATTATGTATAATATTTAACGCTTGACTTTGTTAAAGTCCTATGAGAAAATTTACACAGATATAAGTTTAAATGACTATAACTCCAGAATTTTAGAAAAAGGTGATGAATTATGAGCAGACTTGATATCAATACGCCCAGCAGGGCGCAAACAGTAGTCGACGGTATTTACCGCGATATCGAGCGCCGCATCGCAGCCAGCCCTCCGGGACTTTGCCCCGTCGATATGGCTTTGAGTTTCCTGACAATGTGTCAGGCTCAGACCTGCGGTAAGTGCGTTCCCTGCCGAATTGGCCTCAGCCAGCTCAGCAGCCTTATTACCAAGGTGCTTGACGGCGATGGAACTCCCGAAACTGTTGCTCTTATCGAAAAGACTGCAGATATGATCGTGGCCAGTGCTGACTGCGCCATTGGTGTCGAAGCTGCCAAAATAGTTCTCAACGGCGTTCGCGGTTTCAAAGACGACTATATGGAGCATGTTGTCAACAAGCGTTGCCTTGGTAGTTTGGAAAATCCCGTGCCCTGCGTTGCTCTTTGCCCCGCCGGCGTGGATATTCCCGGCTATATCGCCCTTGTACATGAGGGAAGATTCGACGATGCTGTCAGACTCATCCGTAAGGACAACCCGTTCCCCTCTGCCTGCGCATACATCTGCGAGCATCCCTGCGAGGCTCGCTGCCGCAGAAATATGGTCGATAATGCCGTCAACATCCGTGCTCTCAAGCGCTTTGCTGTTGACAATGCATCGCCTAATACAGTTCCCGACAGACATTTTGAACCTACGGGCAAGAGCGTCGCCGTTGTTGGCGGCGGACCCGGCGGACTTTCTGCCGCTTTCTATCTCTCCATCATGGGACATAAGGTCACTGTGTTCGAGAAGAGAAAGAAACTCGGCGGCATGCTGCGATACGGAATTCCCAGCTATCGTCTTCCCAGAGAAGTTCTCGACAGGGAAATCGAGTACATACTTTCCGCAGGTGCAAATGGCATCGAGGTAAAAACCGATATCGACGTCGGCAAGGACATCAAATATGAAGAGCTGCGCAAGCAGTTTGACAGTGTGTACATCTCCATCGGCGCACACACCGATAAAAAGGTCGGAATTGAAGGCGAAGACAGCGAAGGCGTTATCTCCGCCGTTATGCTTCTGCGCGGCATCGGTGACGGCGAAATGCCCGACTTCACCGGAAAAAATGTCGTCGTTATCGGCGGCGGCAACGTTGCTATGGACTGCGTAAGAAGCGCTATACGTCTCGGTGCAGAGAAGGTTTCCTGCGTTTACAGACGCCGCCAGAAGGACATGACCGCCCTTGACGAGGAGATCGAGGGTGCAATCGCAGAAGGCGCCGAACTGCGCATGCTTTCTTCTCCCCAGCGTATCGAGGTTGATGAGAACGGTCACTGCGCCGCTCTTTGGGTTCAGCCCCAGATCATTGGTGAGATCGGTGCGGACGGCAGACCCAAGCCCCGCAACGCCAGCGGCAAGCCTCAGGTTCGTCTTCCTGCGGATGTTATCATCGTTGCTGTCGGCCAGGGTGTTGAGACCTATGCCTTTGAGGATGTTGATATCGAAATCGAGCGCGGCGCCATTTCCGCTCTTCCCAGCAGCCAGCTGAAGAACACCGAAGGTTTCTTCGCCGGCGGCGACTGCGTTACCGGCCCCGCTACCGTTATCCGCGCCATTGCAGCCGGTAAAGTTGCCGCTGCAAATATCGACGATTATCTCGGTTACCGCCATATTATCGCAACTAATGTGGAAGTACCTGCTCCCGCAATTTGCAATAAGCCCCCCCATGGACGCATCAACACTCTCGAGCGCGAAGCCAGCGAGCGTAAGCACGACTTCGAGTGCATTGAATGCGGCATGAGCTGGCCCGCAGCATATCAGGAATCCTCCAGATGCCTGCGCTGCGACCACTACGGCTACGGAATCTTCAAAGGAGGTCGCAAGGAAAAATGGTAAATCTGACTATAGATAAAATAAATGTCAGCGTGCCTGAGGGCACCACCATTCTCGAGGCAGCAAAGTCTGTCCATGTTGAGATACCTCACCTTTGCTATCTGAAGGACCTCAACGAGATCGCTGCCTGCCGACTCTGTGTTGTCGAAGTTGAAGGCGTTGACCATCTTGTAACCTCCTGCAACAACGCCGTTGTTGAGGGTATGGTCATCAACACCAACTCTCCCCGTGTCCGCGCCGCAAGACGCACAAATATCCAGCTTATTCTCTCCCAGCATGACAGCGAGTGCACCTCCTGCGTGCGCAACGGCAACTGCACCCTGCAGAGCGTTGCGAGCGATCTGAATATCTATTCTCTCGCTTACGAAAAGAACGTCAAGCACAGTCCCTGGGATAAGAAGCTGCCCCTGATCCGTGACGAGAGCAAGTGCATCAAGTGCATGCGCTGTGTACAGGTCTGCGACAAGATCCAGACTGTCAACATTTGGGACGTTTCCGGCACTGGCACCCGCACCACCGTTGACGTCAGCCACAACCGCGCTCTCGATAATTCCGAGTGCACATATTGCGGCCAGTGCATTACTCACTGCCCTGTAGGTGCTCTGCGCGAGCGCGATGATACCAGCCTTGTCATGGCTGCCATCCACGATCCTGAGGTGGTAACCGTCGTTCAGGTCGCACCCGCTGTCCGTGCAGCATGGGGCGAGAGTCTCGGCGTTGACCGCGAATTTGCCACTGCCGAGCGTATGGTTTCCGCCCTCAAGCGTATAGGCTTTGATTATGTTTTCGACACTAACTTCACTGCTGACCTTACCATCATGGAAGAGGGCAGTGAGTTCATCGAGCGCTTTACCCACCGCGATGAGCATAAGTGGCCCATGTTTACCTCCTGCTGCCCCGGCTGGATAAGATTCATCAAGAGTCAGTATCCCATGTTCACTGATAATCTTTCCACCGCAAAGAGCCCCCAGCAGATGTTCGGCGCTGTCGCAAAGAGCTACTTCGCCGAAAAAATGGGCATTGATCCCCACAAGATGTTTGTCGTTTCCATCATGCCCTGCGTAGCCAAAAAGAGCGAGGCAGCGCTGCCCCAGATGAACGACGCCTGCGGCGACCCCGACGTTGACGTTGTCCTCACCACCCGCGAAATGGACCGTCTGTTCCGTTCCGAGCATGTTCCCATCAAGTATCTGCCCGAGACTCCCTTTGATTCTCCCCTCGGTACCGGTACCGGCGCTGCCGTTATCTTCGGTGCCACCGGCGGTGTTATGGATGCCGCACTCAGAAGTGCTTACTACCTCATCACCGGAGAGAATCCTCCTGCCGATGCCTTCACCGATGTTCGCGGCATAAAGGGACGCAAGGAAGCCACCTTCAGCATCCCCGGTGTCGGCGACATCAAAGTTGCTGTTGTAAGCGGACTAAGAAACACCCGTTTCCTCATGCGCGATATCCGCGCCGGACGTGCCAGCTTTGATTTCGTTGAGATCATGGCCTGCCCCGGCGGCTGCGCAGGCGGCGGCGGCCAGCCCATACATGAAGGCGAAGAACTCGCCGGTGAGCGCGGCGACCTGCTCTGGCAGCTCGACCGTGATGCCGAGCTGCGCTATTCCCACGAGAATCCCGAAGTCCTTGCTCTTTACGAGGAGTACTTCGGAGCACCCCTCGGTGAGAAGAGCCACCACCTGCTCCACACCGACCATCATTGCTGGGAAATGCCCCCCAAGAAGAAACCCAAGTATAAGTTC
>JAZOBQ010000158.1:0-3203 GCA_045596005.1 Oscillospiraceae bacterium | reverse complement strand
CCTAACTACAAGTACATCGACGAGAGCTTCCGCGGACTCTACTATGACCCCGATAATCTCTATACGGTGCCCTATGCCTACGGCATCATCGGCATAATCTATGACGCCAATGTTGTCGACGAGGCCGATATCGGCTCCTGGGATCTGCTGTGGAACGCGAAGTATGCCGACAGGATACTCCAGTTCAACAACGCCCGCGATGCTTTCGGCACTGCCATGTATAAGCTCGGACTCGATGTCAACACTACCGACCACGCCGCATGGGACGCAGCTTTCGAGGAACTCAGGGCCCAGAATCCTCTCGTTTACAGTAAGGTCATGGACGAGATATACAATATGATGGAATCGGGCGAAGCCTCCATCGCGGCCTACTACGCCGGCGACTATTTCACGATGATGGATGCTCAGGCGGAGAATGTCGATCTGCGCTTCTATTATCCCGAACCTACGAACTACTATATTGACGCAATGTGCATACCCGCGTGCTGCGAAAACAAGGAGCTTGCCGAGATATTCATAAACTATATGCTCTCGGAAGAGCCTGCGATAGCCAACGCTGAGTACACCTGCTACGCCAGCCCCAACAGTCTTGTCTACACCAGCGAGACATATATCGAAGATATGGGCGAGGAGGCTATGGAAGTTCTCTATCCCGAGATGGACGATTTCTCCGAGCTATACAACACTTACGCTTACCGCAATCTCAGCACCGAGATGCTCGACTATCTCAACACCCTTTGGGAAAACCTCAAGATAAACTGAAACTCTACGGTGGGGTGATTAATCCCCACCGCAGAGGTAAAAACTTTTCCGGTGGAAGCCACGACGATATTGTAGGGGCCGGACACTGGTCGGCCCGTCAGGTATCAAAAAACGGGCGGCCCGGATGTGCCGCCCCTACAAACTATTCTGAGGATTATCCGATGACTATTCTATATAGCGACAAGTCCATAGCCGTCTGCGTCAAGCCCGTGGGACTTGAGTCGGAGAAGGAAATGCCGGAGGCTTTGAAAAACAAGCTGGGAGGCGAATTCTTCCCTCTCCACCGCCTCGACAGAAATGTGGGCGGAGTCATGGTGTATGCACGCACAAAGTCCGCAGCGGCGCAGTTTTCGCGCCTCATACAAAACGGAGAGCTTGTGAAAGAGTATTTTGCCATGGTGCACGGCATTCCACCCGGGAGCGGAGAATGGGAAGACCTGCTCTGGAAAGATTCGCGCCAGAACAAGGTGTTCGTGGTGAAGCGGCAGCGCGCCGGAGTGAAAAAGGCGAGACTGGAGTTTTGCCGCCTTAGCGAGGGCGAGTGCAGCCTCGTCCGCGTACGCCTTCACACCGGGCGCAGCCACCAGATAAGGGTGCAGTTCGCCTCGCGCGGTTATCCCCTCGTAGGCGACCACAAATACGGCTCGCGCGACGCCAAAACGGAGCCTATGCTTTTCTCCTGCCGTCTTTCGTTTCCCTATGAGGGCGAAATGAGGAGCTTTGAGGCAGTGCCCGACTGGGCGGAAATATGAAAAAATCGGCTGCCCGTTTATGGGCAGCCGATCAATTTTTTATCCGAAATATTTTTTCACAAAATCAATGTCAGTGACCTCGAACTCGCGTCCGCGGAGATAGTTCAGTATGCCGGCGTCGGTGGGGAAGTCGAAGCGGAGCTTGTAGGAATAAAGTGCCTGCCCCTCGGTTTCGCCGAAGGACTTGTTTTTCCTCTCGCTGCCGTATTTCCCGTCGCCGAGGAGGGGCCAGCCTGCGTGGGACATCTGTGCGCGTATCTGATGGGTGCGGCCGGTGTGGAGCGTACATTCCACGAGACTGAGGCCGCCGGCACTCTTGATGAGCTTATAGTCGGTGACGGCGGTTTTTGCACCGGGTTCGGGGCGGTCTTTGACGTAGACCTGATTTTTCTTCGCGTCCTTGAAAATGTAGCCTTCGAGCCTGCCTTCGGCAGGTTTCGGGCGGCCGTGGACTATGCAGAGATAGCGCTTGTCTATCTCGCGGTCGCGGATCTTGTCGTTGAGAATGCGCAGAGCCTCGGCATTTTTTGCAGCGATGACTATGCCGCCGGTGTTGCGGTCAATGCGGTTGCAAAGAGCGGGGGAGAAGCTGTTTTCCTCTCTGGGACGCCACTCGCCTTTCTGATAGGCGTAGGCCTGAATGTTGGCGATGAGAGTGTTGTAGTCCCATTTGCCCGCACTGTGGCAGAGCACGCCGGGTTTCTTGTCGGCGAGGAGTATATTCTCGTCCTCATAGACGATGTTAAGCCTTGGAGTGGAAACTTTCAGATAAGAATTTTCCTCTTTGGGCTTTTCAAAGAACTCGTCGTTGATGTATAATTGCAGTACATCGCCGAGTGCGAGGCGCGTGTCGCGCTTTGCTCCCTTGCCGTTGAGTTTGATGCGTTTGAGACGGATATATTTCTGCAGCAGAGACTCCGGCAGCAGGGGGACGGCCTTGCCAACGAAGCGGTCGAGGCGCTGGCCTGCGTCATTTTGTTTTATAATGATTTCTTTCATACATTTTTACTCCCTTTTCCCCCTTATTATCTGCGAAATATATGGAAATGTCAATGATTTTTGTATTGACAAGAGAGCTTGGATAATCTATAATATTCAAGCGACTGTGTGAGGTGCGATATGTGGCTTGATTTGATCAATATCATAGAGATGCCCGGTTCCCGCAAGGCATTTGAGTGCGAGCTCGATGTTGCGGCGCTGGAGTTCCCGTCTGTAGAAGAGTTCAAGTCTGCCCCCAAAGCAAAGGGAGAGGTGGTCAACACCGCCGGACTCCTGACCCTCGTCGGCGAGATAGAAGCGGACATGATCTGCGTGTGCGACCGCTGCGGAAAGCAGTTTGAGAGCACCAAGATCCAGAGCGTTGAGCTCACCCTCGCGGATGACCCCGAGGATGCCGAAAATCCCGATATCTATGTTATCGAGGGCAACGGCATAAATGTGAGCGAGATACTCGAAACTAGCTTCATTCTCGATATGGAAACGAAGTTCCTCTGCACCGAGGACTGCAAAGGACTTTGCGGTACCTGCGGAAAGGACCTGAATGAGGGACCGTGCAGTTGCGGAAAACCCGTAGATCCAAGATTGGCTGTATTAGGACAGCTTTTGGATATAGAATAAACGCTGTTCTAACCAGCTGTTAACGTAGGAGGTGTCACCATGGCAGTACCCAAGAGAAAAACTTCTAAGGCA
>JAZOBQ010000157.1:0-6730 GCA_045596005.1 Oscillospiraceae bacterium | reverse complement strand
TTGCAAAGGCCATTGCGCACACCATAAACCGCGTACACGACTGATAATTTCAAACAATCAAAGACCTCAGAGCATATACTGCTCTGAGGTCTTTTAGTCTGTCAAAGAAGTCAAAGCCTTCTTTGACAGAATGGCTGGAGTCCGCTGCAGCGCACTCGGAGTCCGACAACGGCCTCCTCGCACGTTTGCGGACAGAGAAGTGTTTTCTGCCACGCACATGTCGCGGCAGAAAACGGATCTTATTCTATTTGCGTCTGCGGACGCAAACTCTGCGAGGCTTTTTTTACACGCTGAAAGACCTCAGAGTATATAGTGCTCTGAGGTCTTTTAATTTTTTCCGATAAGCAAAAAAATTTTTCCCCTTTTTTTATTTTTGTTGCTGCAATTGCAGCAATTTTTTGCGCTTTTGCAGCCTTTGGTCAGAAGGGCATCTGGCCCTTACGACACAATCAGGAGGTGAGCTATGAAAAGAAAAGTCCGCTATCTTTCGCGCAACGACTGCTACCGCGCGGCTGCTCCGCTCAAGCCTAGCGGAATACTCGTCCACTCCACAGGTGTAAACCAAAAGCGCATACTGCCCTATACCAACGCGTGGAACCGCCCCGGAGTCGCCGTCTGCGTCCACGCATTTCTAGGCCTCGACGAAAACGGAGAGCTTTGCTATGAGCAGATACTCCCCTATAACTACCGCTGCTGGGGCTGCGGCAGCGGCGAAAAAGGCAGCTTCAACGCAAGCCACATTCAGTTTGAGATTTGCGAAGACCTTCGCGACAGCGCATGGTGCCGTGAGACTTACGAGGCCGCATTGGAGATCTGCCGCGAACTCTGCAGAAATTTCGGCATTTCTCCGGAAAATGTGGTCACCCACAGCGAGGCGCACGCCATGGGTTATGCCTCAAACCACGCAGACATAATGCACTGGTGGCAGCGCGAAGGACTGAGTATGGACCGATTCAGAGAGGAGTTGAAAGATGAAATGCTGAACAACGAGCAAAACTACGCCGTATTCCGAGAGTTCATGGCGCGCTACGAAGCCGAAACGAGAGTGCAGCCGGTCTCGGCTTACGCAGAGGAAGCCTGCCGCAAAGCAGTCGCATCCGGTATTTTCTCGGACGGCGACGGTGACGGCAGCCTCGACTGGCCTCAGGCCTATGTAAAGAGGCAGGAACTTGCCGTCATAATGGACAGAAAGGGCGAGTTGAATTGATGGGCAAAAAGAGTCTTGACTCCTTTTCCAAGGAGCTCATCGCCGATATCCGCCCGCTGCTCTGGTTTGTGACCACGGCCTGCATCGCTTTGGCCTATCTGTGTGTACTCAAGGGATTCACCGGCGCCCTGCCATGGCTCAGTTCCATGGTGGGGCTGCCCTGGGCAGCCCACGGCACCGTATGTGCCTTTTATCTGAACATGGCCAAAAGCGACCACAGCGCAGGCGGAATAACATTTGAAAAAGCAAAAACAAAAGGATTTGAGGAGGCAGAAATATGACTTGGGAAGATGTTGGACAGTTTATCTGTATCGTTCTGGCCGGTGCCGCCACAGCAGTACCCCTCGTGCTGCAGCTCGTGCAGTATGTCAAAAAGTCCATACAGGAGAAAAACTGGACAAGACTGCTCGACCTGCTGCTCGGGCTTATGGAAAAGGCCGAAGGCATTTTCGACACCGGCGAACAGCGCAAGGCCTATGTAATGACCGCGATCAAAAATCTCGCGGACAGCATCGGCTACGAAATGGACGAGCATGAGCTTAGTGATCTCATCGATGACCTGTGCGAGATGAGCAGGATCGTCAACGCCGCGGTCAAGGACAAGGCCGCATAAAACATAATATCTGATTTCAGCTCACTACTATCCTATAAAGGAATGTAGTGAGCTTTTTTTCTTGTGGAAATATTCCCTGAGCTGGTGTAGAATAAGAAAAAAGGCTTTATCCGAGGAGCGTAACGAATATGAAAAGTTATGACGGCAAGAAATATATTTACGAAAAGCAGCAGCTCATTGAAGTCATCTGCCAGCTGCGCTTTCCCCCCATACTCTCGATCGACACAGATATCCCCGCCGCCTTTCAGGAAAGAATAAGAGAACGTTTCCCCCGCTATGAGGTGCGCGACGAAAATCTGCCCTCCCCCAGCGGCATGCAGAAGCAGAAAAACCACTCCTTCATCTCCGCCGACGGCAGCTATAAACTCAGCCTCACGAAAAGCTTCGTCGCTCTTTCCACCATGCGCTATACAAGCTGGGAGGACTTCGCCGCATGGCTCGACGAACCCCTCGGCCAGTTCATCAGCGTTTATAAACCCGCCTACTTTGAGCGCATCGGCCTGCGCTATCTCAACGGTTTCTCCCGCGATAAGCTTGAGCTTCCCGAATGCCGTTGGAACGACCTTATCCAGAGCCAGTATCTCAGCGTGCTCGACTCCGACGATGTCGACGAAGCCTCCGTCACAAAATGCTCCGTCGACCTTGAGATGAAGCTCGACCGAAAAAACAGCGTCAAGCTCCACGCAGGTCCCGGCTTCGTCAAGCGTGCCATCCGCACGCCCAAGGGTATACAGCAGGTGCAGGAGCCCAAGTCCCGATTCATATTCGACCAGGACCTTTTCTCCGCCGGAAATATCCCCCTCAAGGATGCCGCCGCTGCGCTCGACGCGCTTCACGTCCATGCCGACCGCCTTTTCTCCGAAGCCATAACCGATGTGCTCCATAATGCCATGGAGCCCGTGATTGTGGATTAAGTCCTCGCAAAACATCCCAGCGAAAGCAGGTGAAACAAGGTGTACAGACCCCTTGCAGATGAAATACGCCCCCAGAGCATTGATGAAATGGTGGGTCAGGAGCACATTCTGGGCGAAGACGGCATGCTCCGCCGTATAGTCGAGTCCGGCAGCATACCCAACATGATATCCTACGGTCCCTCCGGCACGGGAAAGACCACCGCAGCGCGCATAATCGCCCAAAATACCAACCGCACTCTGCGAAAGCTCAACGCCACCACCGCCGGCATTGCCGACATCAAAGCCATAATCGACGAGCTCGACACCATGCTCTGTCCCGGCGGCATTCTGCTGTATCTCGATGAGATCCAATACTTCAACAAAAAACAGCAGCAAAGTCTGCTCGAATTCATAGAAAACGGCTCCATCACACTCATAGCCTCCACCACGGAAAACCCTTACTTCTGCGTTTTCAACGCTATTTTGAGCCGCTCCACCGTTTTTGAGTTCAAAGCCATCGCGCCCCGTCAGGCGGAAAAAGCCGTTCAGCGAGCCATTGATTACCTCGCCGAGCGTGAAAATGTCCGAATCCGTCCCGAGCCCGGTGTGGTCGACTACATCGCCTCAAGCTGCGGCGGCGATGTTCGAAAGGCCATGAACACCGTCGAACTTTTAGTTACCGCCGCCCGCAGGCGTGACGGCGAGCTGAGTATCGCGCTTGCCGACGCGGAGGCCATCTCCCAGCGCAGCGCCATGCGTTATGACCGCGACGGCGACGCTCATTTCGACATTCTCTCAGCACTGATGAAATCTCTGCGCGGCTCTGACCCCGACGCGGCGCTGCATTATCTCGCACGACTGCTCGAAGCGGGCGACCTCATATCCGCCTGCAGACGCATACTCTGCTCCGCCTGTGAGGATATCGGCCTCGCCTACCCTCAGGCGATACCAATAGTAAAAGCCTGTGTGGATTCCGCACTGCAGCTCGGCATGCCCGAGGCAAGGCTCCCGCTCGCAGACGCCGTCATACTTCTCGCCACCGCGCCTAAGTCCAACAGCGGCTGCCTCGCCATTGACGCCGCCATTGCCGACGTCAAGCGCGGAAAAACCGGCGGCATACCGCGCGAGCTTCAGAACGTCCACGCCGACGGCACAGGCTTTGAGCGCGAACAAAACTATAAATACCCCCATTCCTACTCCCACCATTGGGTGCGCCAGCAGTACCTGCCCGACGAGATACGCGACGCAAAATACTACGTTTACGGCGACAACAAAGTGGAACAGGCCGCCAAGCACTACTGGGACGCCATAAAGGGCACAAAATAAGATTTATCGGAGACAGTATGGATATCAGGATAAACGACATACTCACAATGAAAAAAGCCCATCCCTGCGGCAGCTCAAAATGGCTCGTACTGCGAATTGGCGCGGATTTCAAACTCCGCTGCTGCGGCTGCGGACACGAAGTCATGGGCGCGAGAAGCAAGTTTGAACGCAACATCAAGTCCGTCGAAAGGGAGGACGAAAAAGCATGAGATACGAAGGCAGCGTCTACCGTCCGCCCGGAGAGTGGAAAAGCTATATCCTCCAATGCACCGTCGGCTGCAGCTATAATCTCTGCACTTTCTGCGAGGCATACAAAACCAAGCTCTACCACATCAAGCCTTTGGATTATGTCCTTGACGACATAGCCATGGCGAGAGTGCGCTATCCCGAAACCGAAACCGTTTTCATAGCCGACGGCGACGCCATCGCCCTGCCGATGGACTATATGCTCACCGTACTGCGCGAGCTCAAAGCCGCCTTTCCCCGTCTTCGGCGCGTAACCTGTTACGCCGGCCCCATTTCCACGATGCAAAAGAGCGCGGATGAGCTCCATCAGCTCCACCGAGCCGGACTCGGCAGAGTTTACCTCGGCGTGGAGACCGGCGACAGTGAACTGCTCGCCAAGGTGAAAAAAGGTGTGAACGCCGAACAGATGCTCGAAGCGGGACTTGCCCTCAAAAACGCAGGCTTCGACCTCTGGGTGACCGTAATTGCCGGACTTGAGGGCAGCGGCGACGGATATATCAGAAACGCCACCCTCACCGCCGAGTTGCTCAACGCCATGGCTCCGCAGCACATCTCCGTGATGACCTATATGGCCACGATGGGCACAGAAATGTTCGAGGATGTGATGGCCGGTCGCTTCAAAATGCAGTCCCCCCGTGAGGCACTTCTTGAGACGCGGCTGCTCATCGAAAAGCTGGATCTCCCCGGAGCGCATTTCACAGCCAACCACATGTCCAACTACCGTCCGATCAAAGGCACGCTCGGCGTTGATACCTCGCTTTTCCTTGCTCAGATAGACGAAATGCTCGCTCAGGCCGACAAGGTGAAGCAACGCACAGTTTATCGCCACGGATAATCCAAAATGAATGTATAAATAAGGCTCGCACAGGCAAAAATAGCCATGCAAGCCTTATTTTTTCATTTTGGAGGTCAAAATAATGGAAAAAAAGAAAAGTTTCGGCGCCGCGCTTGAGTCATTTTTCGCCGGAAAGGGTTTTTACATCGTCCTTTTTCTCTGCGTCGCTGTGATCGGCGTGTCCGCATGGACCATGCTCTCCGGTGACATCGGAGGCGAGGAAAACTCCGACCCCTATACTCTGTCCGAGTCCATCGAACCCGTAGTCAGTCAGGACGACGAAATGGCTGTTTTTTCCGAAAACGAGCCTGAAATCGCGGAGGAAGTTCTGCCCGTTGCATCCGTCGAAGAAGATGAGAGCGCGCTGCTGACTCCCGAAGTCACCCCCGCCCCCGACTCCGCGGCCGGTCCCGCTCCCCAGAGCGTTCCCGAAAGCATTCCCGGCTATTTCATCCGCCCCGTTGCGGGCACTGTGGAAAACAGCTACAGCATGAACGCGCTGCAGTATAACCGCACCATGCACGACTGGCGTACCCACGACGGACTCGACATCGCCTGCGAGCTCGGCGCACAGGTAAAGGCCGTTGCCGACGGCAGCGTGGAAAAGGTCTACACGGATGATTCCATGGGAACGACCGTCGTTCTTGTCCACTCCGGCGGACTTCGCAGCATCTACTCAAACCTCGCAGAAAGTCCCACCGTGTCCGAAGGCGACTCCGTTGCAGGCGGCAGCGTTATCGGAAGCGTGGGCACCACCGCGCTCAGCGAGACCGGAGAAGTCCATCATCTCCACTTTGCCATGAGCCTTAACGGCAGCAGCGTAGACCCTTCCGACTATCTTCCCTAAAATTTTTTAAAAAATTTCTGTCGGAACTCTTGACAAGGAGAATTATATAGGCTATAATTCTCCTTGCTGTTTGACAGCATTTATGGCGGCGTAGCTCAGTTGGCCAGAGCACTCGGTTCATACCCGGGGTGTCACTGGTTCGAATCCAGTCGCCGCTACCATAGGGCGCATCGCCAACAATGTGCCCTATACCTATGGCGCGTTGGTCAAGCGGCTAAGACACCGCCCTTTCACGGCGGTAACACGAGTTCGATTCTCGTACGCGTCACCAGCAAAGGGTCAGCAGTTTGCTGGCCCTTTATTTTTTCCCTTGCAATTGCACATACTCCTGTGCTAGTATTTAAAAGACGGAGGCTTAGCTCAGCTGGTTAGAGCGCACGCCTCACACGCGTGAGGTCGACGGTTCGAGTCCGTCAGTCTCCACCAACAAGAAAAACCACTTCTGACGAAGTGGTTTTTCTTGTTGGTGGGGCAAGTTCGCCAATTATACGAACGGAGGAATCCCCAAATGAACACCGATATCTGCGTTCCCTGCGGCGAGGGAATAGTCAATCTCCGTGTTGGAGCCATTATTATGAAAAACGGAAAGCTGCTCATGGTAGGAAACGAGCGAGCTGACTACCTCTATTCGGTTGGCGGTAGGATAAAGCTCGGAGAAACAGCCGAACAGGCCGTGGTGCGCGAAGTCTATGAGGAGACCGGCGTCATGCTCGAAGTCGAGCGGCTGGGTTTCATACATGAAAACTTTTTCTTTGGTGACGCT
>JAZOBQ010000156.1:0-31646 GCA_045596005.1 Oscillospiraceae bacterium | reverse complement strand
TCTTCCTAAGACCGCTTGGCCTCCGACTTCGTCACTGAGGGCGTCAGCTTCGTAATGGCTGACATTCCCGGTATTATCGAGGGTGCAAGCGAAGGCGCAGGCCTCGGCCACGACTTCCTCCGCCATATCGACCGCTGCCGTCTGCTTATCCACCTTGTCGACGTCGCAGGCAGTGAGGGCCGCGATCCCATCGAGGACTTCGAGGCCATTAACAAGGAGCTTCATGACTACAGCGAGGAGCTCGCCTCCCGTCCCCAGATCGTCGTAGCAAACAAGTGCGATCTTCTCGGCGATGACCGCGAGCCTATCGAGCGTTTCCGCAAGCATGTTGAAGCACAGGGATATAAGTTCTTTGAAATGAGCGCAGTTGCTCACCAGGGCACCCGTGAACTTGTCAAGCACGCCGCAAGCATGCTCGACAGCCTCCCCCCTGTCATTCATTACGAGGCCGACTATGTTCCTCCTGTGCCCACAATCGATACCAGCGCCGAACTCACTATCGAGAACCCCGAGGAGGGCTACTGGATCGTGGAAGGTCCCTGGCTCGAAAAGCTGCTTGACAGCACCAACCTCAACGACGTCGACGGACGCATTTACTTCGACCGCGTGCTTCGCGAGGCCGGCATCTTTGACCGTCTCGAAGCCATGGGCATCGAGGACGGCGATACCGTCGCCATGTATTATCTCCAGTTCGAATACCAGAGCTGAATACACACATCAAAAAAGGAAGCAGCTGCGGCTGCTTCCTTTTTCAATCAAATACGGTTTTCCAGTTTTCGCTTTTTGCGGCCTCGAAGCACATATTTATCTGCTCGGGGCTGTTTTTTTCATAGCTCAGTTCCGGAAGTTCATCCGGCGAAAACCACGCGCTGGCGGTAGTCTCGATATTATCCGCAAAGCTCCCGCATATATAGTCGCAAAGCACAAAAGCCTTGTAAATGCTTAAAAGCGAGCTGCAGCCGCGGGAATTATTTTTCTCCCAATCGACAAATGCGATAAGCTCCCTGGGCTTTACGGAGGCGCCGGCCTCCTCCAGAGATTCCTTGACCGCGTTCTCGGCTGCGCTGAGTCCAACATCGGCCCAGCCTCCTGGCATTGACCAGCGCCCATCATTTTCGCGGACCAAAAGTATCTTTCCTTTTTCGATTATCGCCGCACGCACATCAACTTTCGGAGTCTGATATCCCTTTTCGCAGCAAAAAATATTCTTCACCTTTTCAAGGGGCATGTCCGCGCCGAATGAGACCATCTCCGCGGAGATATCCCTGATTCGTTCGAAGCGCTCGATATCAAAAGGGTCACGGCTGTACTGCAGACCTGCCTGTGCAATACTCTGAAGCTCCCTTGCCAAGACTATCCATTGTGAAGTATGCATATCTTACTTCTTACCGAAAAGACCGCCGAGCACGCCGCCGAGCTTGTCAAAGTCCATCTTCGCCTTAACCGCTTCAACAATTTTCTCCACCTGATCATTGGGCAAATCAATTCCGATAATGCCCTCGATGGTAGTGACGGGGTCATTCCTGAACTTTTCGGCTATATCCTTATCACTCTTTATCTTCTCAACTATCTCTTCGATTTTTTCTTTTATAAAGTCCATGATAGAAGCTCCTTTCGAGTACTGAGTTCAATATATCACCATTTGTCGAAAATATCAATCAATACGGCAAGCAATTGAATACAGACTTAAATCTTTTTGAACAAAAATTTATGTAATTATGAGATATGCGATTTTATTTCAAAAATTTTAGGCCAAATCACGAAATTTTAATTAAAAATTTAACTTTTGAATTATCTATTTACAAAAAAGCTACAAACTTTTATAATGTAAACACAAAAATAATTATAACATGATTATACAACAGTACGAAAGGAAGTAAACTATGGGATTTCTGACCGGCAAAACAGTTATCATCACCGGCGCTGGACGCGCCACTCTTTCTGACGGCAGCTGTGGCTCTATCGGCTACGGCATAGCCACTGCCTACGCCAAGGAAGGCGCAAACATCGTAATTACCGGCCGCAACGTTAAGAAACTCGAAGCTGCGAAAGAAGAGCTCGAGCGTCTTTACGGAGTTAAGGTACTTCCCATTCAGGCCGATGTCTCCGCCGGCTCAGACAATGAAGCAGTTGTCAAGGCAGCTGTTGACCAAGCTGTAGCAGAGTTCGGACGCATCGACGTTCTTATCAACAACGCTCAGGCCTCCGCCTCCGGCGTTACCCTCGCCGACCACAGCACCGAGCAGTTCGACCTTGCAGTATATTCCGGTCTCTATGCAGCTTTCTATTACATGAAGGCCTGCTATCCCTACCTCAAGGAAACCAGAGGCAGTGTTATCAACTTCGCCTCCGGCGCCGGTCTTTTCGGCAACTTCGGTCAGTGCGCATACGCCGCAGCCAAGGAAGGTATCCGCGGTCTCAGCCGTGTCGCCGCCACCGAATGGGGTCCCGACGGCATCAATGTCAACGTCATCTGCCCCCTCGCATGGACCGCACAGCTTGAAAACTGGGCCAATGCCTATCCCGAAGCATTCAAAGCTAACGTCAAAATGCCTCCCATGGGTCATTACGGCAACGTTGAAACCGAGATCGGCCGTGTTTGCGTTCAGCTCGCCCACCCCGACTTCAAATATCTCACCGGCGAAACTCTCACCCTCGAAGGCGGCATGGGTCTTCGTCCCTGACAAACACAAATTCTTCATAAAAAGGAGCTCAAACGAGCTCCTTTTTTCTTTCTTTATTATTTTCGCTGTGCTATAATGAGCCTATTCATCGAATCCCGGGAGGATAATATTATGAAATACAACTTCGACCCCATGTACACCGTTTCCTGCTTTGAAAAGATCGTTAATATTCCTTCACCTGTCGGATATTTTCGTGACATGCAGCCTGTCATAGAAGAAATTGCCGGCTCTCTTGGTTGTGAAGTGACTTACGACAACAAATATACCGCCTATATCACCCTTGATGGCGAGGACAACAGCAAAACTGTCATGGTTGGTGCACACCTCGATACTATTGGAATGATCGTTCGCCGTATTGACTCTGACGGAATGATACGCGTGCGTCAGCTCGGCGGCATCAATTTCCATTCCGTCGAAGGCGAGACCGTTCACATCCACACCCGTGACGGACGAAGCTATTCCGGCCTCGTAACAGTTTCCTCCCACTCCGTACATGTATTTGAAGACGCCAGAAGTATGGGACGAGACGAAGACAATATTATGATCATACTCGACGAAGACATTCATTCCCGTGAGGATGTCATTGCTCTCGGAATCCGTCACGGCGACCCCATTTCTGTTGAGCCACGATTCCAGATGACTGAAAACGGATACATCAAAAGCCGTTTTATTGACGACAAAGCCGCTGTCGCCATCTGCTTCAACATGATCAAGTATCTGAAAGATAATGGACTCAAACCCAGGTATCGCACTATTATCTCCTTCCCCTATGCCGAGGAAGTTGGTCTGGGTGGCACCTATGTCCCCGAAGAGGTGTCCGAATTTGTCGCCGTTGATATAGGTCTTATTGGTCCCGATCTCGACGGAAACGAGCGCGCTGTCAGCATTTGCGCCAAGGACAACACCGCTCCCTACAACTATGCTCTTACGACCGAACTGATCGAACTTGCCGAAAAGATCGGCTGCAAGTATGCCGTTGATATTTTCTACCGCTACGGCACAGATGCCAACGCCTCTCAGCGGGCCGGCAACAACCTCCGCGCAGCCGCTTTCGGCATGGCAGTTTACTGCAGTCACGGTATGGAGAGAACGCACATCGAGGGTCTTAACAACACTCTCGATCTGCTTCTGGCATACGTACTGGGAGCATAAAACAAATATACAAAAAAAGAGGTGAGTCACGACTCACCTCTTTTTTTCACTTTACTTGCAGAAATTCTCTATATAGTTGTCAAGTGCCTCGCGAATAACGGCGACAGCGCCTTCGCGTCCGCTGATATCTCCGGCCATAGTCTCCTTGCCTTCAAGCGCTTTATATACCGTGAAGAAATGTGCCATTTCGTCAAATGTGTGACTGGGAAGCTCCATAATGTCATTAATGCCGTTATAAACAGGGTCGGCAAAGGGTATGCAGATTATCTTCTCGTCTCGCTTGCCGCCATCGAGCATGGAGATATATCCTATGGGATAGCATCTGACAAGAGTGAGAGGTTCAAGAACCTCAGAGCAGATAACGAGGACATCAAGAGGGTCACCGTCATCACCGTAAGAACGGGGAATAAAACCGTAGTTCGCGGGATAATGAGTAGATGTATAGAGAACTCGGTCAAGAATTATGAGACCGGTTTCTTTATCAAGTTCATACTTTTTCTTGCTGCCCTTGCTGATTTCAACAACAGCGACAAAATCTTCGGGAGTAATGCGCTTGGGGTCAATGTCATGCCAAATATTCATGCAGTCAACCTCGTTTCAATGTGATACATAAATTATAACTTCTAATTCCTGAAAAATCAATTGGGATATACGAAGATGCATTGACAATAATTTACGAAAAACATGGCAAAATGCTCAAAATTATATTGCCTTTTCTGTGCAATGAGTTTATAATTGCAAGGATGTTAAGAGACTATAAATATAATAACGAAGAGAGAGATACTTATGAAAACATTTCAGCCTAGCTTTTTTCACGGTCTGAAACACTACACAAAAAAACAGTTTGTCAATGACCTTGTAGCAGGACTTATCGTTGCGATCATTGCCCTTCCCCTGTCCATAGCACTCGCTATCGCTTCCGGTGTCGGTCCCGCCGTCGGTCTTTATACTGCAATAGTCGCCGGATTTATCTGTGCATTTCTCGGCGGCAGCACTGTGCAGATCAGCGGTCCCACCGCCGCTTTTGCTACCATAGTCGCCGGCGTTGTTGCCACCAAGGGCATCGAGGGTCTCGCGATAGCTACCATTCTTGCAGGTATAATGCTTGTTCTGATGGGCGTTTTGAAACTCGGCGCTCTTATCAAATTCATACCTTACACAATCACCACGGGCTTCACAAGCGGCATTGCTGTAACCATTCTTATCGGCCAGCTCAAAGACTTTTTCGGTCTCACTTTTGAACACAGTCCTGTAGAGACGCTCGAAAAAGTTATTGAAGTTGTCCGCAGTTTCCATACCATCAATCTCTGGGCACTGCTTATCGGACTTATCGCTCTCGCAATTTTGATCGGTCTGCCCAAGTTGCTCCCAAGAGTTCCGCCCTCCCTTGTCGCAGTTGTTATCTGCGCGCTTATTGTAAAGCTCTTTGATATCCCCGTAAACACTATCGGAACACTCTATCCCGACATAAGCTCCGCTCCCCCTACACTCCATCTCCCCAGCGGAATTACTCTAGCAACCATAACGGAACTTCTTCCCGATGCATTTACCATTGCGGTTCTCGCCGCTGTTGAATCTCTTCTCAGCTGCGTCGTAGCCGACGGTATGGTCGGAACCCGTCACAATTCCAACACCGAGCTTATCGCCCAGGGCATCGGCAATATCGGCTCTGCACTTTTCGGCGGCATTCCCGCGACCGGCGCCATTGCCCGTACTGCTGCCAACGTTAAAAACGGCGGACGCAGTCCCATTTCCGGCATGGTTCACTCCATCGTACTTCTCGCCATGCTCGTTATCCTGATGCCCTATGCCAAGCTCATCCCCATGCCCGCCATCGCTGCAATACTTTTCGTAACCGCTTACAACATGAGTGAGTGGCGCGAGTTTGTAAGCATCATCAAGACTTCTCCTCATACAGACTACCTTGTTCTCATAATAACCTTCGTACTTACCATTGTATTCGACCTCGTTGTTGCAATTGTTGCCGGTCTTGTAATCGCACTTGTTCTGTTCATGAAGAAGATGAGCGACGAAACCGACATCCGCGGCTGGAAGACCGTTAACGACGAAAACGACCCCGATGCGATCAGACTCAAAGCCGTTCCCAAAGACACCATGGTCTACGAGATCACCGGCCCCATCTTCTTCGGCGCTGCCGACAAAGTCGCCCGTGTCATCAGTCAGAGCCACACCAAGGTCGTTATCCTCCGTATGCGCTCTGTTCCCGTTATTGACGCAACCGGAATTCACAGTTTTGAAGCGCTCATCAAAACCTGCCACAAAAAAGGTATTACCCTTATTATGAGCCACGTAAACCCCAAACCCATGAAGTTCTTCCACAAGTCCGGAATCTATAAAGAGGTCGGCAGCGAAAACTTCTGCGACAACATTGACCAGGCGCTCATTCGCGCTCGCGAGATAGTTGAGAAATAATAAAAACTCAGGAACCGCATTACCGGTTCCTGAGTTTTTATTTTTGAGGTATTCTTTTTTCGCAAGGCACGCCAATCTGACATCTGCCGCAGCCGTAACGAGGTGCAAACAGTTTTCCGGTTTTCTGTACAAACTGAGCACAAACACCTGTATTCTTTTCAAGTGCACCTATCGAAGAAACCGGGCATCTCGCGGCACAAGCTCCGCAAAAATTGCAATACTCATAAGGATCGCTGTATTCTCTCGGCGTTATTTCAAGTGGCGCATCCGTGATTATACTTCCAAAACGGCCGCATGCGCCTTTCTCGGTGATAAGATTTTTTGCAAGGCCGAATGTTCCGAGTCCTGCAGCAAACGCAGCATGGCGCTCGGACCAGTTGCTGACAAAAAGCGGTTCACCCCTGCTTGCTCTCTCATCGTCCCGATGGCTTGAAAAATCATCACTCAGAGCAGGTATCAGTGTTCTGAAGCCCTGCGACTCTATGTAGTCAGCGAGCGCTTTGCATGCTTTGAGCAAAAACGCCTGACCTTCGATGCGGGCATGGAGCCATTCGGCGGGCGGAAGCTCGACCTCCCCCCTGCTGCTTTCCTTAATTTCGTCCGTATATGGTAAAAAGAAAGAAATAACGCTTTTAGCTCCGCTCATCCATTCCTCCGGAAGTTTCAGCCTTTCACCATAAATCACCGGATCGGATTTCATTTTGGAAAAGATAGGGTCGAAAGCCGACGTGCAGCCAATCAATGGCGCGTCAAAAAAGCGAATTCCTATAAGATCGGGTCTCAAAGCATAAGAAGGCTGTATATTATTTTCGCCGTCCGTCATAACAAATTTATCAAGAATGACGTTTAACTCTTTTAATGTCATATTCAAACACATCCTTTAAGAAATCATAATTTAAATATATCTCAACTTAACATAAAGTCAATTGTTTATCTTCTGTTTTCATACTATCACCTCGCACATATATTCACATTTAAAATGGACATATTGCCAAAAAATCTGCAAATTGCAAAAAAATCATTGAACATATAAAATAGATTAAGTAAAATTGATTTGTAGTATTTGCATATATCAGCACATATGCAATTGGTAAAAAGGAGGCGCATTGATGAACAACAAGCTCAAAAACATATCGCCCGATAAGGTCTGTATAAAAGGAACCAGTCTTATCGGTCCCTCCGGCGGCCCCCCTGCTCTTGTCGAAACCGACAGCGGCAAGATCACACGTATCAGACCCTTCCCCTATGACTACAAATACGACGCAGACGAAATCAAAACATGGGAGATTTCTGCTCGCGGAAAAACCTTCGCTCCGCCCAAGCATTCTGTCCTGTCTTTTGTAGGTCTCAGCTATAAAAAACGCGTTTATTCCGAAAACCGCGTACGCTATCCCCTCAAACGAATTGACTGGTCCCCCGATAACCCCAATCCTCAGACAAGAGGTATTTCGAAATACGAGCGCATCTCCTGGGACGAGGCAGCTCAGATCGTTGCCGACCAGCTGCTTAAAATGAAAGAAAAGTACGGCATGAGTGCCGTACTCTCCGAAACCGACCTTCACGGCGAAGGAAAGCATCTTGCACCGAGCCACGGCTGTCCCAACAGACTTCTCGGCCAGCTCGGCGAATACACCATTCAGATGCGAAATGAGGACTCCTGGGAAGGCTGGGTCTGGGGTTCCAAACATGTATGGGGCTGCGAACCTGTCGGTGAAATGGCACCTACCACCAATCTTTTCCCCGATATAGCCGAAAATTCCGATATGCTCCTGTTCTGGGGCTGCGATCCCGAAACCACGCCGCTCGGTATCATGGGTATGATGGCAAGCCGCCTTGCATACTGGTTCACTGAGCTTGGTCTCAAGTGCGTATACGTTTGCCCCGACCTCAACTACGGTGCCGCCGTTCACGCTGACAAGTGGATCCCCATTCTCCCGAACACCGATGCTGCTCTGCAGCTCGCCATCGCCTATACGTGGATAACGGAAGGAACCTACGAAAAAGAGTATGTCGAAAGCCATGCCGTCGGCTATGAAAAGTTCTTTGACTATGTTCTCGGCAAGGAAGACGGCGTTCCCAAGACTCCCGAATGGGCAAGTGAAAAGTGCGGCGTACCCGAGTGGACCATCAAGGCTCTCGCACGCGACTGGGCAAACAAGGTCACCTCCATAATGCACGGCAACGGCGGCTGCTATATCCGCGGCCCCTATTCCACCGAGCCCGCCCGTCTCGAAAACATACTTCTCGGTATGCGTGGCCTCGGCAAACCCGGCGTACATCAGGCCAAGATGCTCGAATGGCACATCTGGGGCGACAACCATCCCCTGCCCTTCAGAGGCAAATACATACCCAGAATCCCGAACTTCTGCCAGCTCGTTCCTCCTGCAGTAAACTACGACGGCGGTCACGCCGGACTTTACAGATACCCCGGTCCCGTCGGCGGAGGCGAACATTATGTTGAGAGACTCGCCCAGCTGCTTAAGGAAGCTCCCTACAAACCCGCCCAGTTTATTCCCAAGTGTCTTGTACATGATGCTATCCTCAAGCCCTCGCTCACCTGGTACGGCAACAATGTATTCAACGGACCGGCCAAAAACCAATTCTATGAATTCCGCTTCCCGGCAGAGGGCTGCTCAAGGATTCACATGATCTGGACCGACTCTCCCTGCATGTCCACCTGCTGGAACGACGGTAACTCCTACATAAAGGCCGTCCGCAGCGACGATATCGAGTTCATGGTAGCTCAGCACCCTTGGCTTGAAAACGACTGCCTTCTTGCCGACATAATCCTTCCCGTTCAGACCAAATACGAGATGGACGATATTGCCGAAGATACCGAAAGCGGCATCAACACCTCCATCTATCTCGAACGTCAGGCAATAGAGCCCATCGGCGAATCCCTTTCAGACTTCGATGCTGTTGCCAAAGTCGCAGAAAAGCTCGGCAAGGAATACTACGACTGGTACACCGGCAACGTCACTACCGAAGAAAAGCTCGATATGTGGTTTGAAGCCTCCGGCATTGAAAATGATATCAGCAAGGAAGAATTCTTTGAAAAGCAGTACTACGCTCTCCCCTGCGATCCCGAAGTTCTGAATCTGCCTGCCGGCCTCATTGATTTCTATAAAGACCCCGAAAACAATCCTCTCAGTACTCCCACCGGTAAGCTGGAATTCACCTCCACCGCTCTCGAGAAACATTTCCCCGACGATCCCGAGCGTCCGCCTCACCCCAAGTGGATCGAAAAGGGCGAAAGCCACGACGAGAGACTGTCCTCCGAAAGAGCGAAGAAGTATCCTCTCATCTGCATGTCCAACCACGGCAGATGGCGTATGCACGCCCAGTGCGATGATATCACCTGGACACGCGAAGTGCCCACAATGAAGGTTCGTGCCAAGGACGGATATCAGTATGAACCCGTCTGGATCCACACCTCCGAGGCCGAAAAGCGCGGAATAAAGCATGGCGATATCGTCAAGATCTTTAACGAGCGCGGAATAGTCCTCGCCGGCGCTTATGTCACCGAAAGACTCATGCCTCAGGTCGCATACATAGATCACGGCTCCAGACTCGACCCTATCGCAATCGGCGAGATCGACCGCGGCGGCGCTATCAACACCATCACTCCCCACGCCAACATTTCCAAAAACGCTACAGGCATGGCCGTTTCCGGCTTCCTTGTTGACGTCCAGAAGGTCACTGACGAGGAGATGGCCGAATGGCGCGAAAAGTATCCCGATGCTTTCGAACGCAAACGCGACGAAGCCTGCGGCGCCTGCCTTGACGGCTGGCTTATCAGCGAATAAGGAGGAGCAAAAAATGGCAAAAGTATTTATTATAGACGTAGCAAAATGTAACGGCTGCTATAACTGTCAGCTCGCCTGCAAAGATGAACATGTCGGAAACGACTGGACGCCTTATGCTAAGGCACAGCCCGAAATCGGCCAGTTCTGGTGCCGTCTCGAAGACCATGTTCAGGGCACCATCCCCAAGGTCAAGATCCACTATATTGCAAATCTTTGCAACCACTGTGAAAAGCCTTCCTGCATCGGAGCCTGCCCCAACACCGCTATTTATAAGCGCGAGGACGGTCTTGTGATCATCGATCCCGAAAAGTGCGTTGGCTGCGGCAATTGCGCCGAGGCTTGCCCCTATGATGCCATCTATCATAACGACAAGCTCTCCATCTGCCAGAAGTGTACCGGCTGCGCTCATCTGCTCGATAACGGATACAAGCTTCCCAGATGCGTCGAGGCCTGCCCCACTGACGCTATGATGTTTGGCGATGAGGAGGATCTTAAGGAACAGCTGATCGGCGCCACCGTTCGCAAACCCGAGACCGGAAACGGCCCGAAAGTCTATTACAAAAATATTCCCGGTCTGTTCATCGGCGGCACTCTCTATGATCCCGACGAGAAAGAAGTGCTTATCGGAGCAAAATGCCGCGCTTCTACCGGCGGCAAGCACTATGAAGTCTATACCGATGCTTACGGCGACTTCTGGTTCAAAGACATCCCCGCCGGAAAGTATGAGGTAGTCTTCTCCGCAAAGGGATATGAACTCAAAACTATGAGCGTTGACGCTGTTAAGGCAGTAAATCTTGGAGATATCCCCATCAAAAAGAAATAATCAAACTAATAAACCGGGAGGAAATTTCCTCCCGGTTTATATACTAAAAAAGAGGAAGCGGATCAAACCGCTTCCTCTTTTTTAGTATGTTTTATGACTTAGCCGAAGTAACGATCGAGCAGACCCTTGAGAGCCTTGCCGTGGCGGGCTTCGTCGCGAGCCATCTCATGGACGGTGTCGTGGATAGCATCGAGACCGTTCTTCTTTGCGCATACAGCGAGCTCTACCTTACCTGCGGTTGCGCCGAATTCACAGTCAACGCGCCATGCGAGGTTGTCCTTGGTGGTGGCCTTCATGTTGGCCTCGAGGTCCTCGCCGAGAAGCTCAGCGAACTTGGCAGCATGCTCAGCCTCTTCATATGCGGCCTTCTCCCAGTACAGACCGATCTCGGGATAACCCTCGCGATGAGCGATACGTGCCATGCAGAGGTACATACCCACTTCGCTGCACTCGCCGTCGAAGTTGGCCTTGAGCTGCTCGAAGATGTATGCCTTATCTTCAGCGGAGATGTCGGGGTTGTTCTTGACGGTCTTGGCATAGATGCCGTACTCATGCTCGGCAGCGAGCTTCATTTCGCCCTTGACTTCCTCAAACATCTGTGCGCCGACATGGCATACAGGGCACTCAGCGGGAGCAGAATCACCGGTGTGGACATAGCCGCAAACTTTGCAAACGAACTTTTTCATAGTAGTATCTCCTTTTTCATTTATAATTTCAGTTTTTTTAATTTCACTTGATACAGCACTGACTTTTTCAAAGTCTTCAGCGCCGTGCTTGCACAGGGGGCAAACGAAATCTTCGGGAAGATTTTCGTCTTCATGGATGTATCCGCATATTTTGCAGCGCCATCCGCTTTTCGCAGGAGCCGGAGCCTGCTTTTTAACAGTGTTCTGATAGTAGGCATAAGTAGCAGATTCAACTTCGGAGAGAACTTCCGCCCCGGTCAGCTCCGCAATATACATCACGTGACTTCCGAGATCGTGACTGGACTTCACCTTGCACTGGAACAGAGCATTTCCTTCTGCAAGATATCTCAGGCCGTTGTCGGCAAGAGGCGCATCGGGAAAGTAGGAAAACTTGTCAACATTTCTGCCGCTGTTCATTCCGAACACTTTATAGACTTCGTATCCTATGTTTTCAGAAAGCACCGTAAGGTTAAACTCCCCGGTTTTCTGAATGATCTCATTTGTGAGATTCTGCTTGATAGCACATATGGAAATCAGTCTTGGTTCGGACGCACACTGAATGGCCGTGTTGATTATACAGCCGTTTTCTTTTTCTCCATCCCTTGCGGTCAGAAGAAACAGTCCATAGCTCATTTTCCGAAATGCATTTGTATTCATGCTCTTATACCTTCACTTTCTGAACACTTTGAGCATAAGCCGTTAAACTGGAGAGTGTAGCCGGTAATATTGAATCCACCCACTGTCTCTATATCCTTGTCCTCAAGCATCACAAGAGGAGCAAGTTTTACATCAAGCACCTCTCCGCAGCAGCTGCAGTGAGCGTGATAATGGCGATAAGTCTGATGATCAAAGTGGTCTGCTCCGTTCGAGATATTCACCTTGAGTATCGTTCCGTTATCGGCCAGTTGGTTCAGCACTCTGAACACCGTTGCCCTGCTGATGCTTGGGTGGCTTTCATGCACAGACTGATAAACCTCATCAGCCGTTGGATGATTTGCCATCCGGCAAAGGGCGGAATATATGATATCTTTTTGTATTGTGTTTCTCTGTGCCATATATACCTCCTTTGTCATCTCCTGTTTACATTTAGGATTATATCCTAAATAGGATTAGATGTCAATAGGAAATATATAATTTTTTTAGATTCTTTTAGATTCTTTTTTTACAACGAAATTGAGGAGCGCAATAAGAAGCAGCATCACAACAGCGATCAGCGCGAGAAGATAAAATGTGCTCGTAAATCCGCCGCCCGAGCGATCCTGTAGGATTCCGCTGAGATATGGACCAATAAATGATGCCGCTATGACGCAGAAATTACTTATGCTGTGATTCACTCCAAAGTATCTGGGGCCGTAAAGTTCATTGATTACCTTGGATGCGATAGTACCGCCTCCGCCGTAGACGATGCCAACAATAATCATACCTATAAACATTATGACGCTGAGTCCGGTTTTATCAGATATTATTAGCATCAACGCAGCGACAGCCAGCATAAGATTGAGTACAAGCATAGCTTTGAACTGTCCAAGCTTGTCAACAATGTGTCCTACTGTGGGTCTGGCTGTACCGTTGAAAAGATTTATGATAAGTCCGAGGCTGGCGATAAGTCCGAAGTATTCGGCGATATTGGCCGCAGAATTAATGACAAGAAGACCGCAGCATCCGCTGAAAGTGTTCCAGGCAAAGTATACCCAGAAACTCGGACTGGACATCATCTGTCTTGGAGTTTTGCTGATAACTCCGCTTTCTTCAACGTTATTATCAACTTTTGCACTGGGAGGTTTCTTAACGACAAAAGAAGAAATGAAAATAACAATGGCCACGGCTACGCCGAGCGAGAGGAACACATTAAAAATGCCGATAAAGGGACAGATAAACTCAATAATAAAAGCGAAAACAAGACTGGACATTCCAAGGCCCATCAGCATTATACCTGTAACAAGGCCCACTCTTCCCGGAAACCAGGGCGCAATATTTCCCATCAATGCATTGTAAGCCATACCTATGCCGAAGCCGGCGAAAAGCGAATAGCTCAGATAAAGCAATACCAGTGCGCTGTCGGCATCGAGAAAACGCATCATTGAAGCGCCGGCATATCCTATAAGAATAAGAAGCGCTGCGATTCTGAGAGAAAGAGCGGGGGTTTTGCGCTGCACGAGTTTTCCGCCGCAAAAACCACCGATACAGAATGTGGACATATTCAGCGTAAAGCATAGCGAAAGCTGCGCCGCAGTATATGCAGTAAAGACATTATTCAGTTCTATACGAAGCACAGACCACACATATGTAACGCCAAGGAAAAAATATGCGAGGGTTCCGACTATTACCATCAATGCACCATTGGGTTTCTTCTCCATATCCGACCTCCGCAAAAAGATACATTATTTATATATCAGATTTTATATTAGCGACAAAAAAATGTCAACTTAAGCCTCAGTCAACATTGATTTTTGACATATATTTTGATATACTCTAGCAGACTGTAAAAAACAATCGAATCAAGGTGTTATTATAAATGCAATTTATTAATAGTTTCTTCAAGAAGTTGGGCCTTGACCCCAAGCGCCTTCCTATGATATTGGCCGAATTCATTATACTCATTGTCCTTTTGGTGCTGTTTATTTCGCTGCTGAATAACCACCATGCTTCTCCCGCAACACTCGAGGGAGCAGATCCGGCATACCGCGACCTTCTCCCCGATTATTATTTTGAAAACGGCAATGAACCAAGCCTTCCCGGCAACAACAGCGAAGTTCCACCCGGCACCGATCCCGGTGATGCTCCTGCTGTCCCCACCGTGGAACCTACCCCCACTCCCACTCCCGTTCCGTCTTTTGAGCCTTATGCCATTGACAGCACGCTGCCTGCCAATCTCATCAAAACCGTAGGTATAAACATCAACGGAACCACACTCGGCGATGAGGAAAAGTATGCAGCTAGCGAAGAAGAAAAAGTATTCTTCGGCTACGGCGACGACTATACCGACGTTGAAGGAATTATCACTTTCCGCGGCAACAACTTCCGTGACGGCGGTTCCTACGGTTACGCAGGTCTTAAGAACTTCCAGCTCGACGGCATCTGGAACCACACTACCGGAACCCTCGTGCACGGCAACGGTGTCTGGACCGGCAGTGGCTGGACAGGTCAGCCCCTAATCGTCAAGTGGCCCAAGGAAACCAAGGCCATCATGAACATGTATGACTGGGCCAAGGAAGACGATGATCTTGTCGAAGTTATTTATGCCACCATGGACGGCCATATTTACTTCCTCGACCTCCACACCGGCAAGCAGACCCGCGACACTTTGAACATGGGATATACATTTAAAGGCTCCGGCGCACTCGACCCCAGAGGCTATCCCATCCTCTATCTCGGCGCCGGTTATGACAGCGACCTTGGTACCTCCCGCGCGTTCATCATAAGCCTCATCGACTTCTCCATCATGTATGAGTTTGGCAACTGGGACAAATTTTCCCTGCGCGGCGAGCTTTGTTATTTCGACGCTTCCGCCCTTGTTGATGCTGACACCGACCAGCTAATTTATCCCGGCGAAAACGGTATCGTATATCTTATGAAACTGAACACTCAGTACGACCCTGAAGCAGGTACTCTCTCTATCAATCCGGATAATATCCGAAAATGGCATTACTACGGTCATCGTACCAGTCTCTATTCCTACTGGGTCGGAATGGAAGGCAGCCCCACCATCTGGTGCGGACATATGTTCATGTGCGATAACGGCGGCAATATGATGTGCCTCGATCTCAACACCCTTGAGCTTGTTTGGGTACAGGATATACTCGATGACTCCAATGGCACCCCCGTTCTCTCCATTGAAAACGGACACCCCTATATTTATGTCAGCACCTCCTTCCATTACGGCTGGAGAAGCTACAGCACCGCAGATGTCCCCATCTGGAAACTCGATGCCGAGACCGGCGAGATAGTATGGCAGACCGATTACACTTGCTATACTGAGTCCGGCGTTTCCGGCGGTGTTCAGTCCACCATCGCACTCGGCAAAAATGATCTCGATGGTCTTATTTACGTCACCGTCGCAAAAACCGATACTAACAACAACGGCGTGCTCGCCTGCATCGACAGAGAGACCGGCGAAGTTATCTGGGAGCAGAAGGCATACTATACCTGGTCCTCTCCCGTTCTTGTCTATAACGAAGACGGCAGCGGCTACATCGTTTACTGTACCTACGGAAAGAATATGTATCTCCTTGACGGTCTTACCGGAGAGGTGTACGACACATTCAATCTTCTGGGCGGCGTCGAAGCCACCCCTGCTGTTTACGAAGATATGATCGTTGTCGGCACAAGAAAATGCCTTATCTGGGGCGTACAGATGTCCTGATAAATCACAAATCAAATAAAAACAAATCCTGTACCAAACAGTACAGGATTTGTTTTTCATTTACTCAGAATTCTACTCAGCGGGTATAGTTCTGATTCTGGCTCTGGTTCTGACTCTGATTCTGCTGGCTCTGATTCTGGCTCTGGTTGTTCTTCTGAGTATTGTTCTGATTCTGATTCTGCTTGTTATTGGTCATGATTGATTACCTCCTTTTTGGAATGCAATGCTATTTTGCCCGCTTGGCTGCAGCATATTCATGCAAATAATAAAAATTATAAAAAAGTCGAAAAAAAAGCTTGCTTTTTGTTTAGACATATGCTATTATAATCAAGCGCTGTGAAAACAGCACAAAATATCCGGGTGTAGCGCAGATGGTAGCGTGCTTGAATGGGGTTCAAGAGGCCGCTGGTTCAACTCCAGTCACTCGGACCAAAATAACGGTCATCCTTATGGATGGCCGTTATTTTTTTGCAGTATACAAGCTTGAGGCAAATATCTGATAAGCTAATTACAAAATAATTACATTAATTTTGTATAAAGAATCATTTTTTGTTTTATTAATTTACAAATGTATGTTAATCTATATATAATTATAAAAGCGTTCCCGCGGAGGTGTGGAGTTGAAATTCTTTAATCCAAAAATGGAGACAAAACTAAAAGAGGCTCTGTCCGCAGTAATGCCTGTCATCGCTATTGTTCTCATCCTCAGTCTGACTATTGCTCCGGTTACGCCGAGTACACTGCTGTGTTTCCTGTTCGGTTCTGTACTCGTTATGCTCGGCATGATGTTCTTCACGCTCGGTGCCGAGATGTCAATGACACCGATGGGCGAAAAAGTCGGCAGCAAAATGACACAGACAAAAAACGTTGTCCTCATAGTCTTTCTCAGCTTTGTACTGGGCGTTATTATTACTATTTCCGAACCCGACCTTCAGGTTCTCGCCGGACTCGTCCCCTCTATTCCAAACCACATCCTCATTCTCGCAGTTGCCCTTGGCGTCGGTGTTTTTCTTGTTGTTGCCATTTTGCGCATATTGCTTGGTATTTCTCTTTCCAGAATGCTTGTGGTATTATATCTGATTGCTTTTGTTCTTGTTTTCCTCGTTCCCTCGGATTTTCGTGCTATCGCATTTGACTCCGGCGGTGTTACAACCGGCCCGATGACAGTTCCGTTCATCATGGCTCTCGGTGTTGGTATTGCATCCATACGAAACGACAGAAGCGCTTCCGACGACAGTTTCGGTCTCGTCGCGCTCTGCTCCATTGGACCTATCCTTGCTGTTCTTGTACTCGGCATGATCTTCCGTCCGGGCGACAGTGAGCCGAGTATAATGAATGATTTCAGCTTAGCCAGCACTGTTGAACTCAGAAAACTGTTTATTTCCGAACTTCCCCACTATATTTCCGAAATTGCTGTTTCTCTTTTGCCCATCATAGTATTTTTCGGTCTGTTTCAGGCATTCTCTCTCCGTCTTGGACGCAAAAGTCTCAGCAAGATTCTTATCGGACTTGTTTACACCTACATCGGTCTTGTGCTTTTCCTCACCGGCGCAAACGTTGGCTTTATGCCCGCCGGCATACATATCGGAAGCATTCTCGCCGGTTCCGAACTCAGTTTCCTGCTGATACCCATTGGCGCTCTTATCGGTTTCTTCATTGTCAAAGCTGAACCCGCAGTTTACGTTCTCAATCATCAGGTTGAAGAGATTACGGAAGGTGCTATTTCTGCCCGCGCGATGGGTATGAGTCTTTCTCTCGGCGTTGCCGCTTCTGTTGCCCTCGCCATGACACGAGTTCTCACAGGGATCCCCATTCTTTATTTCCTCATTCCCGGTTACGCGATTGCTCTCGGGCTCAGCTTTGTTGTACCCAAAATATTCACCGCCATCGCTTTTGACTCCGGCGGAGTCGCCTCCGGACCGATGACCGCGACATTTTTGCTTCCCCTTGCGCAGGGCGCATGCGTTGCAGTAGGCGGCGATCTTGCAGCAGATGCTTTTGGCGTTGTCGCCATGGTCGCGATGACCCCTCTGATAACCATTCAGATACTCGGACTCATTACCATTATCAAAAACCGCAAACGTGACGCTGTGGCGCCTCTCAGCTACTATGATGACGAAGACGCCATTATTGAGCTTTAACGCTTAATAAAGAGAGGTGTTGGAATATGAACCAACTGCAATTAATGGTGACAATCACCAGCAGAAAGCTCACAAAAAAATTCACCGATTTCTATAAAGAAATGGGGCTCGAGGTTTCATTTCTGAGTCTCGGCAACGGTACTGCCTCCAGCGAAATACTCGACTATTTCGGTCTTGATGGCTCAGATAAAACTCTGATTTTCCACGTTGTAACAGCGGATAAGTGGAAAGAGGCAAAGCGTGAGCTTCGAAGAAAGATGAACATAGACATCCCCGGTGTCGGTATTGCCTTTACCGTTCCGCTGTCCAGCATCGGCGGAGCAAAAGCACTGAATTACCTCACAGCAGGTCAGGAGTTTATCAAAGGAGACGAATCTGTTTTGAAAGACACAAAATTTGAGCTTCTTGTTGTAATAGCCAATCAGGGATATTCTGATCTTATAATGGACGCCGCGCGTAAGGTCCATGCCGCCGGCGGTACCGTGATCCACGCACGCGGCACAGGCAGCCATCTTGCGGAGAAATTTATGGGCGTGACCATCGTTCCCGAAAAGGAAATGCTCTTTATTGTTGTTCGCAAGGATCAGAAAAACGCCATTATGCGCTCTGTCATGGACGAAGCAGGTACCGGCACCCAGGCCGGCTCCATTGTCTTCTCCCTCCCTGTTACCGATACGGCGGGCATGCGTCTCATGGAAGAGATCGAAGAAGAATAATTCTATGTAATAATAAGTGAAAGCCGATGAATATGTACATCGGCTTTCACTTATTTACTCATATTCGAAAAGTAATCAAATAAGCTGCTGGTCGTTAATGACGAGTTTGAACACCATTCCCAGTGCTTCGGCTGCTTTGCGGCACATTATCATGCGCTGCATGAATATCTCGAAATAATCCATGACCGATCCATAATGAGTGTCTACGTTCAAAACGAGTGTTATCGTGGCCAGATCCTCACTGATTTTGAGTTCAGACCGACGCACGGAATAATTTACTCTGTCATGAATATCAAAGGTTTTCTCATCTGTATTGCGTACGCGCGAACGTCGCACGTCACTCTTATCGGCCAAAATCAGGGCAGCAGCAATTGGACTCACGGGCTTACCGGTACCTTCGTCGTGGTTTCCGATCGCGGTGACGATCTCGGCTATCTCGCTAGCGTCCATACCCAAATTGGCCAATATTCGGAATGCCATGACCGCACCGGACTGAGAGTGCTCAACTCTGTTGACCAAATTACCGATATCGTGCAGAAATGCCGCTATCTGAGCGATCTCCTGCTCCCTCTCAGAAAACCCGAGATTGCCGAGAATATACTTGCAGTTATGCGCGACCAGACCGACATGAGCAAAGCTGTGTTCGGTGTAGCCCAGCGCAACAAGCGACTCATCCGCTTTGCGGATATATGTTTTTATGTCCGCGTTATTTTTAATATCTTCAAAACTTACCATTTCTTTTCTCCTTCAGCTGGAAGTATAATATCATATCAATGATTTACCGAAATTTAAGGCATATCATGTTTAATCAAAATTATTTATAGTTTATTATTTTGTCAGAAAAAAATAAACACTAAAATGTAAAATTTACGTTAATATACTGCAAAAATAATTCATTCCCCTTCTCTTTCTATGTTTACACATTTATGATATACTACACTATAAATAACAGATATAAGGAGTTGCACCATGAGATTAGTCGCACTTGTTGAAAATACTTGTCCCGACGGACTTGGATGTGCCCACGGACTTTCATTATACGCCGAGACCGAAAAACACCGAATTCTTTTTGACGCCGGCCCTGACGGTGAGCTGCTTTTTTCGAACGCCGAAAAACTCGGAGTCGACCTTAAATCAGTGGATATTGCAATACTGTCCCACGGTCACTATGACCATGCCGGAGGACTCCGCGCGTTTATGGAGCTCAACAGCACGGCAAAACTATACATACATACGCTAGCCGCGACACGAGGCCATTTCGCCACGGAGAACGTCGGTTGGCGCAACATCGGTCTCGATTTCGGTATTGTTAATGACTTTGCCGACAGAATAGTTCTCACTTCCGGCAAACTTTGTATCGATGATGAGCTTTGTCTGTTTTCCGATATTAAATCGGCTGATTTCATCTCGGACTCCAACAGTTCTCTCTTTGAGGAGGCAGACGGCGAATACATACCCGATCCTTTCCACCACGAACAGAATCTGCTGATAAGCGAAAACGGAAAGATACATCTTCTCGCCGGCTGTGCCCATAGAGGCATAATCAACATTCTCCGCCGCGCAGAGGAAATAGCCGGAAGAGCTCCGGACAGCGTTTTTGCCGGTTTCCATCTTACCAATCCCGGTCTGAAGCTTGACCTGCCCGATGAATTTGTACGCACCGTAGCGTATGAGCTAAATAAAATACCCGCGAGATACTATACCGGCCACTGCACCGGAGCAAATCCCTTTGCTGCTTTGAAAGATGTTCTCGGCGAGCGGGCTAACTACCTGTGTTGCGGTCTTGATGTAACAGTTTGAGCTGATTATTCATAGGATGATCCGGAGCCAAAGCAGCACAATTTGCAGCTTTGAGTGTCCATAAAAGATATCAAGAAGGAAGCCAATGTCGTCCGAAATCAAACTCAGCGAACTTGCATCCCACGCCGAAGCCATTATCTGCACGCTCAAAGGCGAGACGCAAACCTCAGCACGACTCACAGATCTAGGCTTTTATCCGGGAGCAATAACCACTCCCCTCTTCACTGCCGTTTGCGGCGAACCGACCGCCTATCTTGTTCAGAACGCGGTTATCGCCCTCAGGCGCTCAGAGGCGGAAAAAATATATGTAAGACCACTGTAAAAAAAGTTGCGTGTTTCAATAAACACGCAACTTTTTGTCATTTCCCGCTTCGCACTCATATACTGTCATATAAGGGGGCATGCGCGAATGACCGATGTTATTATTCTTGCAGGTAATCCGAACGTTGGAAAATCGACACTGTTTAACCGACTTACCGGACTCAGACAGCACACCGGCAACTGGGCAGGAAAGACCGTCGGCAACGCCAGCGGTTATCTGGAGCACAAAGGAAAGAAAAAGCTTATTATCGATACTCCCGGTACATATTCGCTCAATGCCACATCCGCTGATGAGACCGCAGCACGGGAGTGCATATGCGGTGTCGACTGCGACGCTTTGATCGTAGTATGTGATGCCTGCTGCCTTGAGCGCGGTCTGTTTCTTGCCCTTCAAATAATGCAGCAGCGAAGCAATATTATTATTTGTATAAACCTCATTGACGAAGCCAGACGCCTCGGTATTGATATTGATTTTGAAACCCTGTCTCATATGCTCAAAACGCCCGTGGTAGGAATAAGCGCCGTAAATGACGAAGGAATAAACGAACTACTCGACACACTTACGTGTTTCGGTTCAGAAAGTTCCAACAAATTATGCACTACTGAAAATTCGGCTGTTGAGCTCAAAAAAGCAGCAAATGAGCTATGCGCAAAAGTCGTAAAATACCGATCTACACAACATAAAATTCATTGTCTTGACAGGCTGCTTACACATCGGTTCTGGGCATGGCCATGTATGCTTTTAATGCTGTTTGCGATATTATGGATCAGCATCGTCGGAGCGAACTACCCTTCCGGATTGCTCAGCCGCCTGTTTGCTTTTGCAAGCGATATCTTAAGAAACCTCTTGTTTCGGCTCGCAATACCAAATACGCTCATATCGTTGCTGGTAGACGGAATATACGGCACAACAGCATGGGTCATTTCTGTAATGCTGCCGCCAATGGCTATTTTTTTCCCGCTGTTCACGCTTTTGGAAGATTTGGGATTACTCCCCAGAATTGCCTTTAACATGGACAGAATCTTCGGAAAATGCGGCTCATGCGGCAAGCAGGCACTAACCATGTGCATGGGGCTAGGCTGCAACGCTGTCGGAGTGAGTGGATGCCGTATCATATCCGGAAAAAGAGAAAGAATTATCAGCATACTCACGAACAGCTTTATGCCGTGTAACGGAAGATTTCCGACTATAATACTTCTTGCATCGCTGCTCTTTGTTGGAAAAGGCGGCGTTTATGCAGCCGCAGTCGTACTGATTATGATAATGCTTGGCGCTGCACTTAGCTTTGCCACCGCGAAGATAATAAGCGTTTTCTTCGGCAAAAATAAGTCCGCTGCATTTACTCTTGAGCTTCCGCCTTACCGCAAGCCCAAAATAATCGAAACCCTTGTCCGTTCGCTTATTGACAGAACCGCTATCGTGCTACTCCGAGCCATCAAGGCAGCAGCTCCTGCCGGACTTCTCATTTGGTTGTTTGCTAACCTGAATGTTGATGACAGGAGCATTCTCGCTCATTTTCGCATGTTTCTTGAACCAATCGGTGAATTTTTCGGGATGGACGGGGCAATATTGCTTGGATTTATTCTTGGTTTTCCGGCGAACGAGATAGTCATGCCGATAATCATTATGTGCTATCTCTCCGGCACTACACTCAATGCCCTTCCGGCTTTGTCAGAACTGAGCATCGTTTTCGCCGACATGGGCTGGACGACATCTACGATACTTTGCATTATGGTGTTTACTCTTCTCCACTGGCCCTGCGCCACCACCCTGATGACAATAGCAAAAGAATGCGGAAAGTTTCGCTTTGCACTGCTCGCAGCCGCATTGCCGACCGCATGGGGCTTGCTGCTGTGTTTTCTGATAGAACAGCTTAATAAACTTCTGTAAAAAAAGACCGCATCCTCAGCGAGTGCGGTCTTTTTTTACAGTATTTCTTTGTACATAGCGGAAGCGTCCGCCTTATTTGCGTGCTCATTGATCTCGGTCACTTCAACCTTCAGCGTACGCTGACCAAAAGCGATCTCAATAACATCGCCAACTTTTACCTGGTAGCTGGCCTTTACCTGACGTCCGTTGACGCTGATACGCTCACCGTCGCAGGCTTCGTTTGCTACAGTACGGCGTTTGATAAGACGGGACACTTTAAGATATTTATCGATTCTCATATTGATCCACCTTTATCATAAAAGCGGCATCGACCTTAGGGTCATGCCGCTTTTATAGCTTGATAATACTTACTTGGAGATAGCGTCCTTAAGAGCCTTGCCAGCCTTGAAAACGGGAACGCGGGATGCGGGGATCTCGATTTCTTCCTTGGTCTTGGGGTTGCGGCCGATGCGGGAAGCGCGCTCCTTGATATCGAATGCGCCAAAGCCAACGAGCTGAACCTTTTCACCGGCTTCCATAGAAAGGGTGATGGTATCGAAAGTAGCGTTGATAGCCTTTTCGCTGTCCTTCTTGGAGAGACCGGTCTTCTCTGCAACAGCGGAAATGAGTTCTGCCTTGTTCATTGTTATTCCTCCTGTTATAGTAGCGGAACGAAACCGCAAATATATTGTAATATCGGCATATTTTGAGTTATTCCCCCAAAACACACGCTATAAGAGGTTACCAAAAAAAGTCTTACTTGTCAAGAAAAAACTGCTTTTCTTTGCCCTCAATTTCGGCTCTTGCGTTCTGATAAAGCTGCTCAAGTCCGGACAGGTCGATATCTTCCAGTTTAAGCCCGTCTTTCGCGGCAGAATTCTCCATATAGCAGAATCGAGCAATCGCCTTTTCGCAGGCTCTGTGAAGTGCTTTTTCGGGGTCAACGCCGCATTTTCTTGCCACGCTGACCGCAGAATAGAGAACATCTCCGAGTTCTTCTTCAATGTTGTCGGCATCGTTGGCGGCTATGCCGGCTTCCAGCTCAGCCGTCTCCTCACGAAGCTTTGCCATTGCATAGCTCACATCGGGCCACTCAAAGCCTACAACAGATGCCTTTTTCTGCACCTTCTCGGCACGCCAGAGAGCGGGCAGTGTTTCGGCTACGCCCTCCATGGTACTTGTTACGGTTTTCTGCGCCTTTTCGATGCGCTTTACCTCGTCCCATGTTTTGAGCACTTCCTCACTGTTTTCGCAAACCAGGTTTCCGAAAACATGAGGATGGCGGAATACAAGCTTTTTGCATGCGGTATCGGCAACGTCGTTGAGGTCGAAATTGCCTTTTTCCTCCTCCATGCAGGTGTGGAAAATCACCTGCATAAGCAAATCTCCAAGTTCCTCGCGAAGATTTTCACCGTCACCGGAGTCAATGGCGTGAGCAAGCTCGTAGGCCTCCTCAATGACATTGCGCCGGATGCTTTCATGCGTCTGCTCGGCGTCCCATGGGCAGCCGCCGGGAGCACGCAGGACGGCGATTATTTTTCGGAAATCTTCAATATCATATTTACCTTTGATCTGAAAATCTGTCATTTCCCTATTCTTTCCGTTTCTCTTAATGTATATGCAGTATCTTTGCGAGCTTTTCTCCCTTGGGTATGAGTTTCATATCTTCAAGAGTTACAGCTCTGGTTACAATGATAAGCACAAGATAGACGATAACGGCAACACCTACGCCGCAGAGCATAGCCAGAGCCATTCTCATCCAACCCTCGCCAAGCACCATAGAGGCAAGACCGTAAACCGCCCATGCGGCAGCACCCATAATTAGGCTGCTGATAAGGGGACGAAGTATCATTCGCTTGAGGGAAGGTTTATATTCCATGCACTTGCGCAGGAAGATATAGTTCATAAGGCACATTACGAAATAGCAGCATATTGTGCCTATGGGAGCGCCGAGTATATTGATTTCCGGATTTCCGACCAACACCCAGTTTACACCGATCTTCACAAGACCACCCACTATCATGGAGTAAACGGGATATTTCTCGTTTCCGTGTGCCTGAAGCACCGCATTGGAAATCAGGGCAAGGCATACGAATATGGACGCAATACCAAGCAAAAGCAGCAACGCAGCACCGGACTCGTGGCTGGAAGGATAGACGACATTGACTATCGGGAAGCTGAGCACTGAAAGACCTATACCCATGGGCATGCAGATGATTGAGGAGATACGCACACAGCTCTCGCCTATTTCGCAGCTCTCCAGTCCTTTTTTTGCTGCTACGCAGGCAGCAATGGAGGGTACGACGGAAATCGTGAGCGGTGTAATAAACGCGGCAGGAAGATTATAAAGGGTCATGGTCTTGGAGTAAACGCCCCAAAGAGTTTCGCTGAGAGCCTCGGAGAATCCGGCACTGTTCTGCAGCTGGGAAAGAACCAGCTTGTTGTCAATAAGAGTGAAAAGGCTCATAACGCTCGCGCCGAGGGTTATGGGTATACCAATACGCATCAGGTTCTTGAAAATCGTTCCTGCGCTCTCCGGAGTATCGGGCTCAGCAACCGGCTCGGCGGGGTAATTGCGCGACTTGTAGAAAAACATATATACAAGAGCAACAAGCGAACCGACAGACACGCCGAATATCGCACCTGCAGAACTGATGGGAAGGCCAAAGCCCTTATTGGTGAGCAGATATGCAAGCGCAAAACCGACAATGACCTTTGCAAGAACTTCGAGCACCTGTCCGACGGTAGTCGGGGTCATATTTCCGTTGCCCTGGCAATAGCCGCGGTAAGCACTGAGAACACAGCAAAGGAACACACTCGGCGCAACGGCAAGTATACTCTGAGCCGATCTCGGAGAGTCCATACCAAAAGCGAACTCAACATGGAATATGGCAAGGATCGCCGTGCCGAGAGCGCCGATCACGGCAAAGGTAAGCAGCGACACGCGGAAAGTCTTTCTGGCCTGCATGGGTCTGCCGAGCGTATTGGCCTCGCTGATCATGCGGGAAAGCGCGACAGGAAGTCCCGCGGTCGCAAGAGTCAGAAAAACGTTGTATATATTGTAGGCAGTATTGAAATATCCGTAACCAACGTCACCGAGAATATTTCCGAGGGGTATTTTGTAGATAGCGCCGAGAATTTTCATTATTACGACGCCAAATGCGAGTATCGCCGCGCCGTGAAGATAGTTTTGCTTCTTGGAATCAGACAAAGCGTTTCCTCCAGACATATGTTAATTAGCGTAGCGGGTGCGGATTATATGCTCCCACTCGCTGTACTTCGGAATATTGAAATGAACTCCGTCCCAGGTATCACCGGGAGCGAGATAACCGCTGGCATCAACAAGCGGCGTTACACAGTCGATATAATAACATTTTTCATCCCACGCCAGCTGCATCAAGCCCTCGTTGTAGGCATTGACGCGCGCCATGGTGAAAGTTCCCTGGGCATCTTTGCTCCTGCTGACAGGCGTAAGAGAAAGAATATATATATCTGCATCGGGCTGTTCAAGCTGGATTCTGTCAATTACACGCTTATAATAATCGATGAAGGTATCCACCGGGAAACCGATCTCATTTATGCCAAGCTCAATATAAACTTTGGAGAAATCTCTCTCAGCCATAGCATCCATAGCTGAGCCATAAGCTCCGGTGCTCAGTCTGAAATCATGTCCGCTCACCGCAGAGATCGCGGTCATACCGGTGCAGGAATAGTAGCTCATGGATTTCAGATTACTGTATATTCTTATACCCTCAACAAGGCTGTTGCCGATAATGCAGGCATCTTCAAAGAACTCTTCTCCCGCCACTTCCTGCACGGGAGGCTCGGGGCCTTTATAGCTGCGCAGTGTGAACTCAATTCGCATGCTTCGTACTGCCATACGCGAAATGATCGCTGCCACAGCGCTGCGGCTTATGCTGTCGTCAGGGAAAAAGCTGCCCTTTGCGTCACTGCCGGTCAGCACACCCGCTCTGTACAGACGGTAGATGCTCTCCGCAGCAGGATCATCCATTTCTATGTCTGGCACAGCACCGTCTCCGACATCGCTGATCACATTCAGTGCTTCCTCCGGAAAAGCGGCACAGAGTATTTCAGCAAATTCCCTTCTCGTCGTGGCGGCGTCATAGTCCCAGTTTTCGTCTGTGATTATCCCGTTTGCAAGAGCATAGTCAGTGTAGACTTTGTACCATGGCTCACTGCGCCGGAATTCACCGCTGCCTCCGGAGTAAATGTCGTGGAGTCTTGCCGCCATCGTAATGGTTTCGGCAATAGTTACAGATTCATCCGGAGCGAAGCTGTTCTCTCCCCTGCCCTCCATCAGTCCAAGGGCAAATACCTTGGCGACATACTTGCCGTACCAATAACCGCTGGAAATATCCGCGAACAGATCATCACTGTATTCGTATTTATCGTAAAAATTATCGAGTCCGTCACCGTCCGAGGCCGATGCGCTCAGGCAAATAAGTCCGGCAAAACAGCAAAGAATCAAAATTGTGCAGACAAGTTTTTTCATAGCAATTCTCCATACGGAATTCCATGCGAAAATATAAAACAAGTGGATTTATTCACACATTATTCTTCAACCGGCAGCTGTATGACCTCAAGTCCGTTTCTGATAGCGTAGAGAAGAGTATTCATGGTACCTCCGCTGCGTCCGTTGTATGCGGCAATAAGTACAGATGCGGAATCGACCATGTATCTGTTACGGCGCATATAGCAGTCGGATGAATAATGCTTCTGTACCACGGTGTGATAGTCGCATTCAGCGATAAGTCTCTCGTATCGTTTGCGTTGGCTCTCACTCCAGGAGGCAGCCTGCGCCTCAAACGGAATGGCTGCTTCAAGGGTGATCTCCTGATGCGCCCCGCGCAGTTCAATCACTGCCTCGCAGAAATAAAAGTCGCAGCCCGTAGCCATTCCACAGATATAATGGCGTATTCCGCTGCGATATACGGCCTCGACGGCGTCATATATGCATTCTTTCAGTTTGATGCAGCGACTGTCGTTTTCATTGTCCCGCCAGGGAAGTTTCGTGTCCCTGTGACCTGTAAAACAGCAGCTATTTGATTTGACCACCGCTCTCACCTCGTATCGATTTATTTTACTACCAAATATAGATAATGTCAAAACCCTATTGCATATTTCGTCGAATGTGGTATACTTGATTAAAATTACAGATATCTTCAGGGCAGGGTGCAATTCCCGACCGGCGGTATAGTCCGCGAGCAAGAGGCAGCCTCAAAGCTGCTTTACGCATGAATCGGTGCAATTCCGATACCGACAGTAATGACTGGTCTCAGTCTGAGTCTGGATGGAAGAAGATCATAGGCCGGTTTTGTGTCATTATCCCATCACCGAGCTCTTGTCTTTGTGCGTCTGCAGATATATCTGTAAGATGCTTTTTTTCTTTTTTGGGAGGTAAATCAATGAACACAAAATTCAGCACCCGCAAGCTCACCACAATGGCAATTATGATCGCCATTTCCGTCGTTCTCGTCTATTTCATTCACATTCCAATTTTCCCTCAGGTAGCTTTTCTTGAATATGACCCCGCCGATATTTCCATTCTTATCTGCGGTTTTGCTTTCGGCCCCATCGCCGGCATTTGCGTAACAATCGTCGCCTCTATCATCCAGGGTCTAACCGTCAGCGCACAGAGCGGCATTTACGGCATACTCATGCATATTATCGCGACGAGCGCTCTCGTACTCGTTTCCTCCCTCATCTACCGCAAACACAAGAGCAAAAAAGGCGCCGCCATCGCTCTCGCCTGCGGCGTAGTAGCCATGGTTGCCGTAATGATCCCCGCCAACCTCTTTATCACCCCCTATTTCATGGGTGTGCCCAGAAAGATGGTCATTGACCTTCTCGGCTTCATCGTGGCTTTCAACGCAATAAAAGCCGGTCTCAACGCTATCCTCACTTTCCTGCTCTACAAGAGCGTATCCAGACTCCTCAAGCTGCTCGACGTTAAGCAGTAAACAGATATACCACAAAAAACCGGCTCCCGATTGGGAGCCGGTTTTACTTGTTTTAAAGTTTACTTCTGATGATCTTGCCGCTGGTGGTTTTGGGCAGCTCATCGCGGAAGACGATAATACGGGGATATTTATATGGTGCGGTGCGCTTCTTGACGTATTCCTGAATCTCCTTGGCAAGAGCGTCGCTGCCTTCGTTGCCCTTTGTGAGGACAATACTGGCCTTGACGATCTGACCGCGAATGGGATCGGGCTCGGGAGATACGCCGCATTCAAGAACATAGGGAAGCTCCATGATGACAGATTCGATCTCAAAGGGTCCGATGCGGTAACCGGAGGACTTGATAAGGTCATCGGCACGTCCGACATACCAGAGATAGTCGTCCTCGTCGCGCCATGCAAGGTCGCCGGTGTGATAGTAACCGTCATGCCATACGGCGGAGGTCTCTTCCTCGTTCTCAAAGTAACCCATGAAAAGTCCGCAAGGTGCGCCGTCAGCAACTCTGATGCAGATCTCACCGGGCTCGCCGTCTTCGGCCTCTTCGCCGTCAGCAGTCAGCAGATGAACGTCGTAGAGAGGATTGGGTTTGCCCATAGAGCCGATCTTGGGAGCCATACCTACATAGTTACCGATAACGCAGGTCGTCTCGGTCTGACCGAATCCTTCCATAATGCTCAGACCGGTATGCTCGCGGAAACGGTTGAAAACCTCGGGGTTCATAGCTTCGCCTGCGGTGGAGGCGTGCTTGATGGAGCTGAGGTCGTATTTGCTGAGGTCTTCCTTGATGAAGAAGCGGTACATCGTGGGAGGTGCGCAGAAAGTGGTTATGCCATACTTTTTGAACATCGGCATAATATCGTCGGCATGGAAGCGGTCAAAGTCATAGACAAATACGGCGGCCTCGCAAAGCCACTGGCCGAAGAGCTTACCCCACATGGCCTTTGCCCAGCCGGTGTCGGAGATGGTGAGGTGCAGTCCCTCGGGGTCGACGCAGTGCCAGTAGCGTGCGGTAACGAAATGTCCGAGAGGATATTTGCAGTTATGGGCGGCGAGCTTGGGATATCCGGTAGAACCGGAGGTGAAGATCATCATCATGGGATCGTCGCCGCAGATGCTGTCTGCAGTGCGGGTGAAACGGCTGGAGTACATATCGAACTCCTCGTCGAAGCAATGCCAGCCTTCGCACTTGCCGTTGACAACGATCTTGTTTTTGATCTGACCGTATTTCTCAATAGCGGGTTCGCTTGCGGTGGTGGAAACGCCGTCAGCAGTGCAGATAATATGCTTGACATGTGCAACATCGAAACGGTAGAGGTAATCCTTTTCGAGCAGCTGGTCAACCGCGGGAATTGCTATTGCGCCGAGCTTTTCAAGACCGATGAGGATGGGCCAGAACTGCCAATTACGTCGAAGCACGAGCATAACAGCGTCGCCCTTTTCGATGCCGAGGGAACGGAAGTAGTTGGCGGCACGGGAGCTCATCTTCTTCATCTCACCGAAGGTAATGCGCTTTTCGCTGTGGTCAGCGCCGATATGCAGCATGGCAAGCTTATCGGGCTGCTTTTCGGCAATAGCGTCAACAACGTCAAAGGCGAAGTTGAATCGGTCGGTGTTCTTGAAGGAGATGCTCTTGAGAACGCCGCTGCCGTCCTCGACGGGCTCGATGAAGTTTTCCCAGATGCGCTTCTTGCCGGCTTCGCGGGTAGCGGTAATTGCAGGAACGGCTGCATACTTAGGCTGCATCTCCTCATCGGGAGTGAGAACGATGGCGTAGAATTCGCAGTCGGTGCCGTTGGTGGCTATCATGCCGTGAGGCGTGGTGGAGTCGTAATAGATGGTATCGCCGGGGCCAAGGATCTCGGTGTGGTCACCCAGCTGTATCTTCAGATAACCGCTGATAACGATGTCGCATTCCTGACCCTCATGGGTGGTGACATCGATGGGACGCAGCTGGGCGTCTGCGGAAAACTTGCTCTGTACATAAAGAGGCTCGGCAATACGGTTGCGGAAACGGTGAGCCATATTGTAATAGGTCATGCCGTGTGCCTGCTCAACGCGCTGTCCCTCACCCTTGCGGGTAAGAGTATAGCTGCTCAGACGGGGTGCAGTACCCTCGATAAGCTCGGTGACGTCAACGCTGAGCGCCTGTGCGCACATATAGAGGAAGGCGAAGTCGAGATCCTGTTCGCCTGCCTCGTATGATGCATATTCATCGACAGAGATGCCAATTTTCTTGGCCATATATTCTTCGCTGTAGCCGAGAATGGAGCGAAGCTCCTGAATACGGCTGGCAATCTCAAGAATTTTGAATTCAAGTCCGCTTGTTTTCTGCATATTTTTTACCTCCAATTTCGCCCGGAAACAAGAAACCGTCCCCGGAAATCAGTCCGGGGACGGCATAATATACCGCGGTACCACCCTGGTTGCACATTCTTTTTTGTGCCACTTTCAGACTCCAATAAGTCCTTTTGCTCTTACGCGGCTTCACGGGAGGCTCTACTTACCTTTTCGGTTTTCTGCTCTCCGGCTCGGGAGTGACAAGCTCTTGAACCGCCGCGCTGTCTGCTTTCACCGGCCGCAGACTCTCTGAAACGCCGCAAACTCAGCCCTCTCCCTCATCGCCTTTAGGGTATTAAATTATTAAACAATGATAGGATTATAAACGATATCTACAAATTCGTCAAGTGTTTTTTGACAAAATCACTCAAGATAAAACTCCGCCGCGATATAATGCGGCTCACCCACATACAGCTCCTCATAAACAGCAAACACGATGCGGTAATGTCCTTTAGGCAAGCGTCCATACAGCGCTCCCCAGCCGCAGCCGACCTCTGTTTCCGAGTTTTTGCGATAGCCATAGGCATCAGCAGGA
>JAZOBQ010000155.1:0-8209 GCA_045596005.1 Oscillospiraceae bacterium | reverse complement strand
CAGCCGCCCATGGCAGCAGCGTAAGCGCCGATGTCTTTGCGGACTTCATAGTGGAACTTGTCGAGAGCGAGCTGTGCGCGCTCGTTACCCTCGGAGGCAGCAGCTTCGAGATCGCGGAAGTCGGAGGAAACGCCGGAGATACCGAGAACGCCGGACTTCTTGTTGAGGATGTTCATCATCTCTTCGATGCTGTAGCCGTAACGGCCCATGAGGTATTCAATGATGGTGCCGTCGATATCGCCGCAGCGGGTGCCCATGGGAACGCCTGCGAGAGGTCCAAGACCCATGGTGGTGTCAACGCACTTGCCGTCGATGCAGGCGGATAGGGAGGAGCCGTTGCCGAGGTGGCAACAGATGACCTTGCTGTGCTCGGGATTGCCGAGGAGGTCGATGGCGCGGGCGGAGACATAGCGGTGAGAAGTGCCGTGGAAGCCGTAGCGGCGAACCTGGTCGTTCTCATAGTACTCATAGGGGATGGCGTAGGTGTATGCCTGAGCGGGCATGGTCATGTGGAAAGCGGTGTCGAAAACGGCGACCTGGGGAGTGCCGGGCATGACTTCCTGGCAAGCCTTTATACCCATGAGGTTTGCGGGATTGTGGAGAGGTCCGAGGGGGAAGCACTTTTTGATGGCGGCTTCGCAGGCATCGTCAACGATGCAGGACTCGGTGAATTCCATACCGCCGTGGAGAACGCGGTGGCCGCAGGCGTCGATCTCTTCCATGGATGCGACAACGCCGTTATCAGCATCAACAAGAGCCTTCAGAACGGTCTGGATAGCCTCGGAATGAGTGGGCATGGCGATAGGCTGAGCCTTGATGGTCTCTTTGCCTTCGACCTGGGGCTTATAGGTGAAAAGACCGTCGATACCGATGCGCTCGCAGATACCCTTTGCGAGGATGGACTCGTTGTCCATATCCATGAGCTGATACTTCAGAGAAGAGCTTCCTGCGTTGATAACAAGAATTTTCATTTTTGCAAACCTTCCTTATTGTAATTGTTGAATTTTTCTGTAAAATAGAAAATAATTATACCATTGTTTATTTTAATACAATATTTCTGAAACGCAAGTCTTTTTTGGCTTTTTGGAGCGATATATGAACATTTCTGGCATTATTTCGGAATATAATCCTTTTCATATGGGTCATAAGCATCATATTGACCAAACCCGCGCCGTGCTTGGAGAGGATTCAGGCGTGGTATGCGTTATGAGCGGTAATTTCGTTCAGCGCGGAGAACCTGCAGCTTTCTCGAAAAATGTGAGGGCGGAGTGCGCTGTGCGCGGGGGAGCTGACCTCGTGCTTGAGTTGCCGATACCCTGGGCTCTTGCTTCCGCCGAAGCTTTCGCCAGGGGAGCCGTTGGGGTTCTCGGCGCATGCGGCATTATCAGCCATCTCTCATTCGGAAGCGAGAGCGGTGAGGTCAGCAGTCTGGACGAGACGGCAAAAGTGTTGCTCAGACCGGATATGGATGCTATAATAAAAGACAAGCTTTCCACAGGCGTTTCCTATGCCGCCGCCCGTCAGGCCGCGGCAGAGCAGCTTGCCGGGAGAGCGATGCCGGAACTGAAAAGTCCCAACAACATTCTAGGTATAGAGTATATCAAGGCAATTTACGATCAGCGTCTTGACATTGAACCTGTCACTGTCAAGCGCATAGGCGCCGGACACGATAAACCCGGAGGGGGAGATATTCCCTCGGCATCGGAACTCAGACGCAGACTCGGAAAAGGCGAGAGCGTGCTTGCAAACATGCCGGCTGACTGCGCTGAAGCGCTTGAGCGCGAAATGTACCATGGACGAGGCCCTGTCATGGGCGAGGCGCTTGACACTGCGATTATTTCCAGACTGCGTATGCTGCCGCAAAGTGTTTATGAAGCTCTTCCCGATGCAGGTGAGGGACTCGGTGTAAGACTGTGCCGAGCCGCGAAGACCGAGGTGAGTGTGGACGCTGTCATTGCCGCTGCAGCAACCAAGCGTTATGCGCTCAGCCGTCTGCGCAGAATGATAATGTGCGCCGCGCTGGGGATTAAAGCGGGAGATAACGAGGGAATACCGCCGTATATCCGCGTGCTCGCTGCAAACGCGCGCGGATGCAGTATGCTCAAAAAAATGCAGGAGAGAGCCTCGCTTCCCATTATCACCAAAGCGGCTGAGATAAATTCACTCGGAGCGGAGGCAAGAGCCTGTTTCGCTCTCGAACGGGCGGCAACAGACCTGTTCGTGCTCGGCTTTTCGGCGAAGGAAGAACGTCGGGGGGACAGAGACTTCAGGATCAGTCCCATTATAATCAAGTGAAAAAACGGAGGAAAAAATGAAAAAGCTCCTTATTATTTTGCTGGTGCTCAGCCTTGTGCTTGGCATGAGTGCCTGCGGCAAAGACAAAGAAGAACCCAATCCGGTGCTCCGCATAGGCGTCTTTGAACCCTTCACCGGAAGCGACAGCGCGATGGGTACGAAGGAAGTGCTGGGAATACAGTATGCCCACCATCTTCAGCCTACAGTAAAAGTCGGAAGTCAGACCTATGACATAGAGCTTGTGTATGCCGACAATGCTTCGTCGCGTTCCCAGGCGGCTGAGATCGCCGAGCAGCTGCTCGAGGAGGATGTTTGCATAGTTCTCGGCTCATACGGAAGTGATTGTTCTCTGGCTGCGGCACCTGTGTTCGAAAAAGCCGGCATAGCAGCAATCGGCATAAGCTGCACGGCGCCCGACATTACCGCCAAGTACGACTGCTACTACCGAGTATGCATTCAGGATGAGCTGCAGGGTGCTGCGCTTGCCAATTTTGCGCAGAAAGAAGTCGGAGCAACAAAGGTGCTTTGCATAGGTCAGGTGGAAAACGAGTATGACCAGGGACTTATCCATGGTTTCAAGACCGCTGCCGAAGCGCTGGATATCGAGATAATGAAGATGGACTTCGCAGAAAACACAAGCGACTTCACTTATTTCTTCAGCACTATTCCCGAGCAGGGAGTGGATGCGGTTTTTGCACCCTGTTCCGCGCGCTACGGCAAGCTGATCATCGAGGCGATATCTGAGCTTGAAAAGCCTGTACCCGTTATAGGTGCCGATATGTGGGACGGCGATGATATTCGCGACGCGGCTGTGGGCAAAAATTTCCGTATTTACAGCTCCTCTTTCTATTCCGAGGGAGGAAACAAGAGTTTTGAAACCGCTTTTGCCGAGTGGCTTGAAAGTGACGAGATCGCGCTTGCCAACAACGGCGGCAGCGATACTGTGGCCGCGGTCACCGTTATGGGTTATGACGCATATAATCTCGCTCTGGCTGCGATAAGCAAGGCCGGCAGTGTTCATCATGCCGACATTCTCGCGGTCATGCCTACTGTGAGCAGCAGCGGAGTCAGCGGGCTCATTAACTTTGATGATATAGGAGACGCGATGAGAAACTCCGTATATATTCAGCGAGCTGATACCGAACAGCCGCTTTGGAAATATGTAAAGAACCAAAAAGTCAACTGAATATCTTTTTGAACCCGATGCATGCAAAGCATCGGGTTTCAATTTTCAGGAGCAGCACGATTAAATTTTGCCCGTCTGAACGAAACAAATGTTTTTCACAGACGGGCATTTTTGTGTTTACAAAGGGAAATTATTATGATAAAATAACAAACTGTTTCAGTTTTCTGATTTAAAGAGGTACCGACTAAATGTTCGACAAGCTCCGTCTTATAGAGGAAAAGTTCATAGACCTTGAGCAGCGCATGGGTACCCCCGAGGTGTATTCCGACCCCGCGGCCTATGCCAAATGTGCGCGTGAGCAAAAGGAACTCAGTCCGGTCGTTGAGTGCTACCGACGCTATATGCGTCTCAAAAACGACATGGAACAGGCGCAGCTTCTCATGGACGAGCCGGAGATGCGCGAGCTTGCTCAGGAGGAGTATGCCGCATCCAAAGCCGGTATGGAACAGTGCGAGGAGGAGCTCAAAATTTTGCTCCTGCCCCGTGATCCCAATGACTCCAGAAATGTCATCATGGAGATCCGAGGCGGTGTCGGCGGTGAGGAGGGCATGCTCTTTGCATCCGATCTCTACCGTATGTATTCCATGTATGCCGAACGCCGCGGTTGGAAGATAGATATTGTAAACCTCAATGACACCGAGCTTGGCGGAATCAAGGAGATCAGCTTCGTGATCGAGGGTGAGGGCGCATGGTCGAGACTAAAGTTCGAAGCCGGCGGTCACCGTGTACAGCGTGTGCCCGAGACCGAGAGCGGTGGACGAATCCACACCAGCGCCGCAACGGTCGCGGTGCTGCCCGAGGCGGAGGACGTGGAGTTTGAGATAGACCCCAAAGACCTTCAGATAGACACCTACCGTTCCAGCGGTGCGGGCGGACAGCATGTAAACAAGACGGAGAGCGCAATTCGCATTACCCATCTGCCCACAGGCGTTGTGGTGGAATGTCAGGACGAGCGAAGTCAGCATAAAAACAAGGACAAGGCTATGAAGATACTCCGCTCCAAGCTCTATGAGGCGGAGCAGGCCCGTCAGCACGCCGCGATTGCAGCCGAGCGCAAGAATCAGGTTGGCTCCGGAGACAGAAGCGAGCGCGTGCGCACATATAACTTCCCGCAAAACCGCGTCACCGACCACAGACTTACGGGTGACATTAAAAATTTCAACATCGCTTCCATTATTAACGGTGATCTGGACGAGCTTATTGACGCCCTTGTCACTATGGATCAGGCGGAGAAGCTGAAGAACAATGAAAACTGAGCTTATTACAAGTGATATAGTGCGTGCGGCGGAGATAATCCGAAATGGCGGACTTGTGGCCGTGCCTACCGAGACTGTGTACGGTCTTGCCGGAAACGGACTTGATGAGGCCGCTGTGCGTGATATATATGAGGTCAAGGGCAGACCGGAAGTGAAGCCGCTTAGCCTGATGGTGCCGGGCAGCGAGGCTATGGAAGCTTACTGCTGTGACGTTCCGAAGACGGCCTATGCTCTTGCGGAAAAATTCTGGCCCGGCCCGCTCACGATAATACTGAAAAGCAAAGCCTGCGTCCCGGAAATAGTCCGTGCAGGCGGCGCGACGGTGGGACTTCGCTGTCCCGACCATGAGATGACTCTGTCGCTTCTTCGCGAGTGCGGCCTTCCTTTGGCTGCGCCTTCGGCAAATCCCAGCGGCGAAGCCAGTCCCAAAACGGCCGGAAAGGTCATGGAGTATTTCGACGGGGAGATAAACGCCGTTCTTGACGGCGGAGAGTGCGGCATAGGAACCGAGTCCACCATCATCGATATGTCGGCTGTGCCTTACCGCATACTGAGAAAAGGCGCCCTCGGAGAAAAGGAGATTTTTTCCGCACTTACCGACAGTCTTACTCTTGTCGGAATAACCGGAGGCACAGGCTGCGGAAAGACGACTGCGCTGAATGTGCTCGAGAGCATGGGAGCGCTGATCGTAGATGCGGACGAGGTCTATCATTTTCTCTGCGCGGAAAGCGCGGAGATGAGAGAAGAGCTGACCGAACGCTTCGGAGATGTTTACACCGACGGAAAGCTTGACCGCAAGGCTCTCGGAGCTATAGTTTTCTCCGACCCGGAGGCACTTAAAGATTTGAACAGAATCACTCATAAATATGTGAGCGATGAGATACAGCGTCGCCTTGAGCTTCATGCGCTGGGTGGCGGAAAACTGGCTGCAATAGACGCCATCGCCCTGCTCGAGGGCAGATTTGCAAAGCGCACCGCCTTCAATGTGGCCATAACGGCTCCGACCGAGGCAAGGGTGCAGAGACTTTTGATGCGCGAGGGAATAAGCGAGGAATACGCCCGTTCACGCATCGCCGCCCAGCGCCCGAACGAGTATTTCGAGGAAAACTGCGACTATACTCTTTGCAACGACGGCAGCAGGGCGGAATTTGAAAATGTGTGTAATATATTTTTCATGGAGGTACTGAAAGGTGTCCAACGAACTTAGAGAGAATCTTTTTTACGAACAGAAGAACGGTTATGACCTCATCGACACCGCAGAGCGAATCGCTCTTGAGGATTTCTGCGAGGGATACAAGAGCTATCTTGATGATGCCCGCACCGAGCGCGAGGCCGTTAGCTCCGCTATCCGTCTTGCAGAGGAGAAGGGCTTCGTTCCCTATACCTACGGCATGGAAGTCAAACCCGGCATGAAACTCTACCGCAGCAATCGCGGCAAGAGTCTGCTTCTCGCCGTCGTCGGCAAGAAGAGCCTTGCTGAGGGCGCAAACATCGCCGCTGCCCATGTCGATGCTCCCCGCCTTGACCTCAAGCAGATACCTCTGCACGAGGACAGCGAATTTGCTTATTTTAGAACTCATTACTACGGCGGAATAAAGAAGTATCAGTGGCTCACCATTCCTCTCGAGCTCCACGGTGTGGTTTCCCTTAAAAATGGCGAAAACGTCGAGATCGTTATCGGCAAGGATCCTTCTGACCCCCAGTTTGTTATTACTGATGTTCTGCCCCATCTTGCCAAGGATCAGCTCAGCAAGGGCGCAATGGACATCATAGCAGCCGAGAAAATGAACATTCTGCTCGGCTCTATTCCCTATGACGATGATGGCAGTGATCGCGTCAAGCTCGCCATTATGAGCCTGCTCAACGATACATACGGCATCACCGAGGAGGACTTCCTCTCCGCCGAGATCCAGGCTGTTCCCAGCTATCCCACACGTGACGTAGGCCTCGACCGCAGCTTCGTCGGCGGTTACGGCCACGATGACCGTGTCTGCGCTTACTGCGAGCTCAAGGCCATCCTCGACATCGAAGACCCCGAGACCACCGCTGTCTGCATCCTTGCCGACAAGGAGGAGATCGGTTCCGAGGGTACTTCCGGTATGCAGAGCCAGGCGTTCGAGTGCTTCATGGAGGATCTCTGCGAGGCTCAGGGTGTTGCGCTGCGCCATTGTTTTGCCAACAGCTTCTGCCTTTCCGCAGACGTTTGTAACGCATATGACCCCATGTTCGCCGAAATCAGTGAGAAGAGAAGCAACGCCAAGAGCAATTACGGCATGGGCATTCTCAAGTTCACCGGCAGAGCCGGCAAGGGCGGCACCAATGACGCCGACGCAGAGACCGTCGGCAAGCTCAGAAAAATTTTCGACGATCACAAGGTCGTATGGCAGATGGGTTCTCTCGGCAAGGTGGACCAGGGCGGCGGCGGTACCGTTGCTCTGTTCATGAGCCGCAGAAATATCTCCACCATCGATGCCGGCGTTCCCGTTCTGAGCATGCACGCTCCTTTCGAGCTTGTCAGCAAGTTCGACACCTACATGACCTATAAGGGCGTCATGGCGGTTTACGACAACTGATAAATGACCAAAAAACAAGCACCGGGCAGAATTGTCCGGTGCTTGCTGCTTTATTTGGTGTTCTCCGTTCCGTAAATTATGCTTTCCAATTCTTCTTCTGTTATCGGTGAGGTATCTGCGGAGGGAAAGGCGGATTCATATAGCTTATAAATATAGTCGGGATAGTCGTAGTGTTCATAGTATTTCCAGAGTGAAAACCTGCCTTCGGAATCCTTCTTGATAATGTAGAGAAAATTTGTCTCTCCGGCAACGAGATAAAGTGTGCATTTTTCCACGGTGGGAGGGTCTGTTTCTATCATGGATTCCGTGCTTTTAAGGTACTTTTCACCAAGATAGTCTTTGAGCTCGGTGTCCCATGTGGTAACCTCTTCATAGCATACACCTCGACCTTCTATCTGAAAGTGCTCAATTATTTGCCATGCGGGCTGGCTTTGGCCGAGTCCCCGTTCGTTTATATCATCAAACAAGTCATCGAGGCTTTTACTTTCGCAGCCGCTCAGCAACGAACACAGTACCACAAGTGCAATGGTGATGAGGGTAAATCTGCTTAGTGTTTTCATATGGAACGCCACCTCCTTATTTGTGATTCATTCTTCTTATATTTAAGATAACAAACCGACTACCCAAAATGCAACAACGAAATACAGATTATGCCAAATACACATTTGAGGCTGTTTGTATTTGTGGATAATTATAGGTCCGGCAAATAAAAATCCTTCCGGCTGCAAAGACTATGAAAAAAGCAGCCGGAGGTTTTTTATGGACAAAAACAAGGAAAAGGGAATGGACAAAAACGAGCAGGAGGCTTTGCGGGAGCTGGGTACTGCCTCGGGAGCGCGCGGGGGCATACACTGCGTTTCCCTTATAGGGCAGGTGGAGGGGCATCAGGTACTGCCGGA
>JAZOBQ010000154.1:0-5579 GCA_045596005.1 Oscillospiraceae bacterium | reverse complement strand
AAGAGAAGTACTCTGTTTGAGTACTGAAGCCCGCGACTTCAGTCACGGGTAGTTCACGATAAATCGAAGGAGAATAGAAACATGGACATCAAGGCTGTAATTTTCGATCTGGACGGCGTTATCTGCTTCACCGATGAGTATCACTACCTCGCATGGAAGGAAATGGCCGACGGCATGGGCGTATATTTCGACCGCGAGATCAACAACCGTCTCCGCGGCGTTTCCCGCATGGCAAGTCTCGAGATCATACTCGAGCGCTACTCCGGCCCCGAGCTCTCCGCCGAGGAAAAGGACGCTCTCGCCACCAAGAAAAACGGCATCTATCGCGAACTGCTCGGACGCATGAGCCCCGCCGACCTCTCCGACGAAGTTAAAAACACCCTCGACGCTCTGCGAGAGCGCGGTTTGAAGCTTGCCATCGGCTCTTCCAGCAAGAACGCCCCCTTCATTCTCGACCGCATCGGTCTCGGCGACTATTTCGACGCCATAAGCGACGGCAACAACATCAGCCGTTCCAAACCCGACCCCGAGGTTTTCCTGAAGGCCGCGGAGTTCCTTGGTCTTGAGCCCTCCGACTGCCTCGTCGTTGAGGACGCCGTAGCCGGAGCCGAGGCAGGCCACGCCGGCGGCTTTGCCGTTGCCTGTGTGGGCGACGCTGCCGAGGCCAAGTCCGGTGACTTCAACATGGCTTCCTTCGCCGAGCTTTTGGAGGTCATCTGAGATGCCCATTGTCAACATGAAAATAAACGGCCTCGAGCGGCCCATAGGCTATGACTGCGGCGAGCTGCTGCTTTCATGGCAGGTGGAGGGCTCCTGCGCCGCGCAGACTCAAGCTGCCGTGCGTGTATGGGATCAGCACGGCTCCCTCGTCTGGGAATGCGAGGGAGACCTTGCCTGGGAGGGCACGCCCCTGCGCTTCGAGCCTCTCCCCCGCTTCCGCTACACTGTCCGCGTGGATGTCAGCGACAGCGAGGGCGAAGTCCACATCGGCGAGACGGAGTTTGAATCCGGCAAGTGTTCCGAGCCCTGGCAGGCAAAGTGGATAGCACCTGGCGCGGAGAGCGCCTGGGCGCCCGTGCTCAGCGGCAGCTTTTTCGCCGAGGGCGAAGTTGCCTCCGCGCGGCTTTATATGCTCGGACTCGGCGTATATTCCGCCCGCCTCAACTCCCGCCGCTTCACCAACGAGCTGCTCGCCCCCGGCTTCTGGTATTTTGAGAAGGAAGCGCCTTATCAGAGCTACGATGTGACTGAGTTCATCCGCGAGGAAAACACTCTCGAAGTTACGCTCGGAAACGGCTGGTACAAGGGCCGTTTCGGCCTCGAGCGCGAGCCCTACAGCGATAAATACGGCCTCATTGCCGAACTACACATCCGCTATGCCGACGGCAAAACTCAGCTTTTTGTCAGCGACGAGAGCTGGACTTGGCGCGAGAGCGATATTTCCGCCGCAAACGGCATCTATGACGGCGAGAACCTCGACCGTCTCGCCCACGAGGGCGAGGAAAACGCGCCCCGCACCGTGGAGCTTATCGGCGCTCCGCTCAGAATTGTGGACAGATTCTCGCCTCCCATTGTCGAATCCACCTGCCTGCCCGTGGCGGAAGTCATACACACCCCCGCCGGCGAAACGGTGCTCGATTTCGGTCAGAACCACGCAGGACTTTTGCGTTTCCGCGCCGAGCTGCCCCGAGGCACTCAGGTGCACTTCGACTTCGGCGAGGTGCTGCAGCAGGGCAATTTTTATAACGAAAACTACCGCTCCGCTCTCGGCGGCTTCACCTACCGCAGTGACGGCAGACGCGAGACCGTCTGCCAGAACTTCACCTTCTATGGCTTCCGCTACGTCCGCGTGACGGGCTGGCCCGGCGAGATAGACCCCGCCGACTTCGACAGCCCCGTCGTCCACACCCAGCTCGAGAGAAGCGGTTATCTGAAAACCGGTCACGAAAATCTCAACCGCCTCTATGAAAATGTCCTCTGGGGACAGCTGAGCAACTTCCTCTCCATACCCACCGACTGCCCCCAGCGCGACGAGCGCCTCGGCTGGACGGGTGACGCTCAGGTTTTCGCCCCCACCGCCTGCTACAACATGGACTGCCGAGCATTTTACCGCAGCTTCCTGCAGCTGCTGCGCCTCGACCAGCTCGAAAACGGCGGCGGCATTGCAAGCTGTCTGCCCCGTTCCGCGGGCTTTGAGTCCTGCGCCATCTGGGGAGACGCCGCGGCGCTCATTCCCGAAACGCTTCTGCGCTATTCCGGCAGCGTCGACGAAGTCGCGCGCTGGTACCCGCTCATGCGCGACTGGGTGGATTTCGTAGCCACGAAGTCCCACGGATGGCTGTATGACGACGAGCAGCTTGGTGATTGGCTCGCGCTCGACGGCGTAACGAGCCAGAGCTTTAAGGGCGGCACCGACGACACCTATCTCGGCAGCCTCTACTGGATGAACTCCGCCCGCATCGTGTCCGAGCTCGCCGAGGCTCTCGGCTATGCCGACGATGCCGAAAAATACCGCACTCTTGCGGAAAACATCCGCGCTGCGGTACTTGAGAACTACTTCACCGCCTCGGGACGCCTCTCCGTGGACACCCAGGCCGCCTACATCGCCGCGCTGCGCTTCGGCGTATGGCGCGACAAGGACGTGCTTATAAAGCAGTTCATGCGACGCATGCGCTTTGACGGTTTTGAAATCCGCTGCGGCTTCGCGGGAGCGCCCGTGATGTGCTCCGTACTCGCCGAGCACGGCATGGAGGATCTCGCCTGCGAGCTGCTGCTGCGACGTGGCTTCCCCGGCTGGATGTACTGCGTGGAGCTCGGGGCAACCACTGTCTGGGAGCGCTGGAACAGCCTCCTGCCCGACGGCAGCTGCTCCGGCACCGGCATGAACAGCCTCAACCACTACGCCTATGGCTCCGTCATGGAGTATGTCTACGGTCATCTCGCCGGCATACGCCCGGGCAAGCGTGGCTTCCGCAACGCCATTATCGCGCCCAAGCCCGACATCCGCGTGGGCGAAGTAGAGTGCAGCCTCAACACCGTTTCCGGCCGCTACGAGCTGAGCTGGCGCATACTCTCCGACGGCAGGCTCTCCGTCCAAGTCCGCGTCCCCTTCGGCTGCACAGCCGAGCTAAGACTGCCCCGAAACGGCGGCGAGAGCATTTGGCTCTCCGCCGGCAGCTACGACTACTGCTACCCGCCGCCGGAGGATTACCGCTGCCTTTACGGTATGGACAGCCGCCTCGGCGCTCTCGCCGACGACGAAGCCGCCAAGGCTATACTGCTGCAGGACGCCCCCACACTCTTCGGCGTGCTGATGGAGGGCAACCGCGAGTTCACGACCCAGAGCTTCCGCGAGCTGCAAGGCGCATTCTTCCTCGGCATGAACCCACCGAAAATCGCAGCACTTGTGGAAAAGCTGAGCGCGCTGAGCTACAAGGAGGCATAAAAAATGATAACAAAACGAATTCCGCTTTGGGAAGGCCGCGACGATGTGGCGCTCCACACCATGCTCCGCGAATGCACGCCCAACCCGATGATACCTGTAGAGCCCGAAGCTCTGCCAGCTGTGGTTATTTGCCCCGGCGGAGCCTACCTCTTCTGCTCCATGGAAAACGAAGGCGACACCGCCGCACTGAGCTTCGCCGACAGCGGCTACCAGATCTTCATCCTCAGCTACACCGTTGGCAGCACCTGCGGCGAAAATGACTCCCGTCACCCTGCCCAGCTTTTCGACCTCGCGAAGGCCATGCTGCTCATACGCGAAAACGCCAAGGAATGGCATGTCGACACCGAACGCATCAGTCTTTTGGGCTTTTCCGCGGGCGCAAATCTTTGCGCGAACATGGCGGTCTCGTGGCACGAAAGTATGCTCTCCGAGCGCTTCGGCGTGGACAGCAGCTGCTTCAAGCCCCTCGCGGTAATGCTCGGCTACCCCCTCAGCGACTACAGCCTGCAGGAGGTTTATAACGCCACTCTGCCCCCCAACCCCATGCTGCTTGCCGGCAACAATGCCGTTTTCGGCAGCCCTGTGCCGACGCAGGAGCAGATGGATGCGATGAGCCCCTATCTCCATGTCTCGGAGAAAACGCCGCCCGTTTTCATGTTCCACGCAGCCAACGACAGCCTCGTGCCCGCCATGCACTCGCTGAAAATGGCCACGGCTCTGGCTGCAAACGGCGTGCCCTATGAGCTCCACATCTTCCAGTACGGCGAGCACGGCTTCGCCACGGGCGTTCCCGACGGAGTTGGCCCCTATCGCAGCGACAAGCACAAAGCCTGCAGCGCATGGCTTCCGCTCGCGAAGCGCTGGCTGCTGCACTGGGCCGCGCCGGAGACCGCCGAACACGACTTCTGCATCGCCGACGCCATTCGCGCGGGAGAGGGCAGCCCTCCGCCCTTCTGCGTTTAAGACAAGATAAAAGCCTCAGACCAAGCTTTGGTTTGAGGCTTTTGTCTTGCTCCGCAGAAAATCAGTTCGCCGCTCCGGAGTGCAGTCTCCGCAGCCGCAAAGGGGCTTAGAACTATTGCAATACGTGTAATTTTCTATTATAATAATATTTTAAGTTTAGTACTCGCGGAGGTTAACAAGTGAAAAGAGTTTTTTCGCTTTTACTTTGCTGCATATTGCTCTGCTCCCTGCTTGGCGCCTGCGCTCCGGACGAAGCAGAGATGAGCTTTGCCGAGGGCTACGGCATCCGCGCCGCCGTGGTTTATTCCGGAGGTGAGAACTGGCAGGACACGCTGCACTATCTCGAGCAGTCCCCCATGCTTGGGCTCGAGACTGTCGCCATTCAGGCTCAGGACGCCGACTACTCCGGCTATGATATACTCTACCTCGACGAAAGCCTTCTGCTCAGCGCGCCCGAGGGCTTCGTCAGCGACATAGAGGACTACACCCGCGCGGGCGGCGCTGTGTTCCTCCCCAACGGCTTTGTCAAGGTCTTCTCCGGCGAATATCTCGGCATTTCCCGCGTCGAAAAGCTCTCCGGCTGCCTCGCAAAGCCCAAATACCCCAAGTGCGGCGAGGATGAAGCCGCATTGCAGCAGCTCGTTCGTGACTTTTCCGAGCTCTACAGTTCCTACGCCAACTACGCCGAACTGCGTGAGCGCGACTACGGCTGGGGCTTCGTCACCGACACGGCTGAATCACTCGTGAAATGGAACGGTCTGAGCGTATACGCCCTCAACCGCTGCGGCGAGGGCTATGTATTTCTGACAAATCCCCTCCTGCCCAACGCCCACTCCACAGGTCGGCTGAGCATGGATGTAGAAGATGGCGACGCCGCCTTTGCCGACACCAGTTCCGGCTTCCACCGCCTTATGCTCTGCGGAGCCGCCGAATATGTGGCAAAGCAGCGCTACGGCTACGCGCTCGAAAGGGTCTACGGCTATTTCGGCACCCCCTCCATGGCCTGGGAGCTTCATTACGAGGAGATCACCGCCATCGAAAACAGCTCCATGCAGGTATTCTCCCGCCTCTGCGAGGAATATCTCCAGATCCCCTCCTTCACGCTCATACGCAACAGCTACCGATGGTTCCAGCGCGCCGAGTCCGTCAGCTATCTGCTCAGCACCGCCGA
>JAZOBQ010000153.1:0-4139 GCA_045596005.1 Oscillospiraceae bacterium | reverse complement strand
CATACGGAGAACAGGGGGCGAGAGGCGGCATGCTTCTGGCCTGCATGACAGGAAATGTTGGCGTATGGGGCGGATGGGCCTGCGGAAACGGCGCATACATGGGGCACAAAATACCTGAGTTTCCAAAGCCCGATAATCCATTTCCAATGTCCATTCCGTGCTACACATGGACGGACGCTGTGCTTCGCGGACACGAGATGGGCGCACTTGACGGAGTTATTGGCGGAGAGGGATTGCCATCCGATCTGAAGATGATGGTCAATCTAGCCGGAAACTGCCTGATAAACCAGCATGGCGACATAAACAGCACGGCAGAAATACTGCGCGATGAATCGAAGTGCGAATTTATACTGTGCTCAGACCTCTTTATGACCGCGAGCGCGCGTTATGCGGACATTCTCCTGCCCGGAGTTTCACCCCTTGAGCAGGATAATATTTCTATGCCATGGCAATACGGCGACTTCCTCGGTTTCGCGAAAAAGATAGTCGAGCCACTCGGAGAGTGCCGCTTTGAATATGACTGGCTTGCCGAGCTGGCGTTTCGACTTGGATACGGCGAAGAGTTCACCGAGGGCAGAAGTTCGGAAGAATGGCTTGAGCATATCTATGGAGAGCTGAGAAAAGAGGAGCGGGAGCTGCCGTCCTACGCAGAGTTTTCCAGGGGCGGAATCTACTGCTACAAGGACAATAAGCCCTTCATAGCCTTCGAAAATGAGTGCCGCGACCCTGAACGCTTCCCGTTTCCCACACCGAGCGGAAGGATTGAGATTTTTTCAAAAAAGGTCTATGAGACCGAATACCGCGACTTTTTCCCGGCCATACCGCGCTATGTGGAGCCGCCGGAGGGCGCGACAGACCCGCTGAGCGAGCTATACCCGCTGCAGCTTATCGGCTGGCATACCATGAGACGCGGACACAGCATCCACGACAACAATCCCGCGCTTGAGAGCGTGGAGCCGCAGAGGCTTTGGATAAATCCTTCGGATGCAGCAAAACGAGGTATAGCCGATGAAGACGAGGTACTGATATTCAATGAACGCGGACGCATACGAATTCGCTGCCGTGTTACGGAGCGCGTCATGCCCGGAGTCACGGCACTGGCGCAGGGAGCATGGTATCGACCCGATGAAGACGGCACCGATACCGGGGGCAGCATAAATGTGCTCACCAGTCTGCGGCCTACGCCCTACGCAAGAGGAAATGCGCAGCATACGAACCTCGTGGAAGTTAAAAAAGTGTGAAAAGCCGATGACAAAGGGCTTTTCCCGTGATAAAATATGAATCAGAAACCGATTTGAAAGGAGCAAATAAAAATGGAGATACTTTGGCAAGATCGCAAGAGAACTTTTCTGGGACTGCCCCTGAGCTTCACAAAATATATGCTCAATGAAAAATGTCTGATAGTACGCACAGGCTTCCTCACCACAAATGAGGACGAAGTTCGCCTTTACCGCATAATTGACATCACTCTCCGCCGCACTCTCGGTCAGCGGCTGCTCGGTATTGGCACTATAATCTGCCATTCCTCCGACGAGACGATGAAGAAGTTCGAGATAAAGAATATCAAGCGCTCCCGTCAAACCAAGGAACTGCTCAGCGAGCTCATCGAAAAGCAGCGCCATGCAAACCGTGTGTTCAACCGCGAGAACATAGCCGTGGACGACAATAACTTCGATCCCGACGATATAGACCCCGAGACCGCCGACGAGCTGTAAAGAGGAAAAAATGAAAAATCACCCCGACTTTCTCAGTCGGGGTGATTTGTTATGTAAACCGATGTTCACTTTTTCATAACGCAGCTTTCCAGTGCGGCGCGGATAAGTCTTCGGGCGCAGGACTCAATATCGTAGCGGCTGACTGCGGAGGTTTTTATGGCTTTAAGCACATTTTTGTACGCCATGGGCGTGCCGGGCATGAGGATGTCGTTTCCGGCGGCGCAGCCGAGGGCGTCGAGAGCCTCGTGATGGCCTGTGCCGAACCAGTCGGTCATGACTATGCCCTCAAATCCCCACTCGTTCCTCAATACCTTGGTGAGAAGATCATGGCTGTTGGCAGTATAGGTGCCGTTCACCTTGTTATAACTGCTCATGACGGCCTTCGCGCCGCCTTCCTCGACGGCGATGCGGGAGCCGCGCAGATAAATTTCGCGCAGGGCGCGTTCGTCAAGATTGCTGGACGAGCGGTTGCGGGAGTTTTCGAGATTGTTGCAGGCAAAATGCTTGATAGTGGCGTAACAGCCGGGATGGCTCTGTGCGCCGCTGACAAGTGCCGCGGCGGTTTTTCCGCTTACAAGAGGGTCTTCGGAGCAGTATTCGAAGTTTCTGCCACAGAGAGGATTGCGGTGGATATTCATTGCCGGAGCAAGCCAGAAAACGATGCCGTATTCCAGCATCTCAACTCCCGTTGCTTTTCCGAGCTCGTTGATAAGCGGGAGGTTCCATGTCTGTGCAAAGAGGGTCTGGCAGGGCCATGCGGTGCAGAAATGGTAGTAGTTTTTCCCGTCTGCTCTCGGCGCAGGATTCATTATGCGTGTGAGTAGGCTGCGCTTGCCGAGGGTAACGGATTCCGGCAGCACCTGAGGCGAGAAGAAATTTTGACGGGGGGCGGGGGCGCAGAGCTGGAGATTGATACCCTGAGGGCCGTCGGCCATTGGCATATTATCTATGCCTTTTTCGAGGAGCATTGAGGTCGATGCACCTGCAGCGCCGAAGGCGGTATTGTGGCAGGGACCGACATAACCTGCGCCGACGAGAAGCCGGGCGATATCCTTGTCGCTGAGGGAGGCCATGATGCGGTCAACTTCCGGAGTGCTGACAAGGGAGGGAGGGGAGTAATCGTGTTCAAGGGTTTTGATATCTTCGGCGTGAATGAGAATGCCCCCGACATCGGGAATCGCGCGCTCTTTTACGGGAGGACTGATAAAATCCAGCGTGTCCTTCATCGGACAGATGCCGGTGCAGCGTTCGGTGACGGCGTCGGCGTCAAGCGTAATAACTGCGGCGGGGATAAGCCGGTCGGATGCAGAGCCGATATAGACGATGTATTCTCCCTTTTCAAGGATGTAGCTCGAGTTTTCAACATCGTAAGAGGCGACGGAGCGAAGGTCAAAGCTCAGACAAATCTGTTCGCTTCTTCCGGCTTCCAAAACACCGGTTTTGAGGTAAGCCGCGAGGCTCTTGGCTTCTTTGCGGAGCTTGCCCTCGGGGGCGGAGACATAAAGCTGCACGACCTCTTTTCCGGCTATGCTGCCGGTGTTCTGCACGACTGCGCGGATATCCACGCGGCTGTCCTCTGCTGTGATGGCGCCGGGAGTGACGGAAAAGGCGGTGTAGCTCATACCGTGTCCGAAGGCGTAGCGCGGAGCGATGCCCATGGCGTCAAACCAGCGGTAGCCAACATAGATGCTCTCGAGGTAATCCTCCTCGTGCTTTCTGCCGCCGCGGGTGGAGAAAGTATCGTGGCATGGATAGTCTTCATAGCGCTGCGCCCAGCTGTCTGCGAGCTTTCCGCTGGGACTGACACTGCCGCTGAGTACGTCGAAAAGACCGTTTCCGGCCTCCATGCCGCCCTGCATCATATAAATGATGGCGTTGACGCCCAGCTCATCGGCAAAACTGAGATCCATGACGGAGCCGATATTGAGCACGAGCACTACCTTGGCGTAGCTTTCGCAAAGCGAGCGAAGCATGGCTTTTTCGCTGTCGGTTATGTAGTAGTCGCCGGCTTCGGTGCGTCTGTCACCGCCTTCTCCGGCATGACGGGTGAGGATATATACGGCTGTGTCCGTGCCGCTTTTTTCCGCTTCGTCCGCAGTCACGGCTCTTCCGCCGGAAGGAATGAAGGGGTGACTCGCAACGTATTCCATGCGCCCGAAAACGCCGAGGCGCTTCGTGGCTTTGAGCACGGAACGGATATATTCCTCTTTTTCATTGGCGTGGAGAGTGTCGAAATCATCGAGCCAGTCGGTTGAGACCACTTCCCAGCCTCCGTTTATAAAGCCCTGTTCGGGAGAGATTCTGTAGCGGGGATTGTTCTCTCCGCTGCCGGAGCCGCCGTAAGAGCCGTGGCGCACACCGGCGCCGTAAAGCGCGACCTTTCCGCCGCTGAGAGGCAGAGCGCCGCGATTTTCGAGCAAAACT
>JAZOBQ010000152.1:0-17888 GCA_045596005.1 Oscillospiraceae bacterium | reverse complement strand
TACTGAGGCGGAAGAAATATGCCTCTTCCTCGGCATCCTGAACTTCGCGTCCACAGTCGGGGCACTTGCCGTCCACCAGCTGGCTCTCGGTCCAGAAGCTCTCACAGGGCTTGCAGTACTTACCGGTGTACTTGCCCTTATAAATATCGCCGTTTTCGTACATCTTCTTGAAGATCTTCTGAATAGCGGCAACATGGTAATCGTCGGTGGTGCGGATGAAACGGTCGTTGGAGATGTTCATCAGCTTCCAGAGGTCCTTAACGCCGCGCTCGCCCAGAACGATGTTGTCAACAAACTGCTGGGGAGTTACGCCGGCCTCGGTGGCCTTGTCCTCTATCTTCTGGCCGTGCTCGTCGGTACCGGTGAGGAACATGACATCGCAGCCGCGCAGGCGCTTATAGCGTGCGATGGCGTCGGTGGCGACGGTGCAGTAGGTGTGACCGATGTGCAGCTTGTCGCTGGGATAGTAGATGGGAGTTGTGATATAGAATTTCTTGTTTTCCATTTGTGTTTCACCCTCGATTTATCAGTAATAATATCTATTATTGGAAAATTCTCGTAACTTTAGAAGTATATCATTGTGAAAAAACATTGTCAAGGCGGAGGCTCTCTTCAATGCAACCCGCACCATCTGCATAGTTCATCATATATAGCATACCTCCTCAGAAAAAGTTGATATGAAGGCAAAAACATGATAGAATTATTAAACAAATAATGAGAGGTCAGGTGGCAATGCTATGAAAAAACTGCTTTTGATCATGGGGGATCTCGCCTGCGGAAAATCCACCTTTGCTGACATTTTGTCCCGCAGATATGAAACCAGTCTCTTTTTTAAGGACTCTATAAAAGAGGTGCTCGGCGATACTGTGGGTTTTACCAACCGGGCCGAAAATCTGAAGCTGTCCCGTGCGAGCGCAGAACTGATGAACCTCATTTTTTCTGAGTTTGCCAAGCTGAACAAAGACCTCATTCTGGAATCCAATTTCCGCGCAGCGGAATTGGAGAAAATACATGTTATTGCATCTGAAAATAATTACAGCGTTCTCACCCTTGTTCTCCGTGGAAAAACTGAAATTTTATTTGAACGTTATTTGAACCGCATGCACAACGAGAACCGCCATCCCGTACATCTTTGCGCCGAATTCAACAATATAGACAGTTTTTCCGACTATATTGAAAACCTGAGAATCGGAGATATTCCCGGCACTTCAATTTTCATCAACGCAGACGATTTCTCCTATCAGACAGATACAGAAATTCTGGCAGAAATCGATAAATTCATGTCAGACCCTTGACCCACTCCATTTGACAAATCCCGGCGCATACTGTATGCTTTTCGCAATATCTATTTTTCACAGGAGGCAGACATGCATATTGAGATAATCACCATCGGCGGCAAGACCGTCGCATCCATTACGAACGAAGAACCCGCCATCACCGATGCGCACTCCGCCTCCAGTCTTATTATGTCAACCAGATACGGCAACGGTTCCAGCCGCATCGTGCTCGACAAGGAAGCGCTCAGCGACGAGTTTTACGATCTTTCCAGCGGTCTTGCGGACATCGTTTTCGGAAAGTTCGCCTCTTTTTACACCAAGCTCGCCATCTACGGCGACTTCGGCAGCGTACGCGATGAACTGCAGCAGCTTATCGACAGCAAATACCCCGGCAAGGATATCTACCTTGAGGACACGATGGAGCAGGCAGTGGACAAGCTGCTGGAAATTTGAATTTACAGCGCGCCGAACTTGTCGCGCCATATGCATAAAGAAAAGACGCACCGGTCGGTGCGTCTTTTTCGTTTATTCAACAGGTACATCCGGGGTCGGAACTTCCTCGGCCGGAGGTGTGGGCGTTTCCTCAACGGGAGGAGCCACAGGTGTCTCGGCAGGAGGAGGCGTGACTTCCGGTGTGGGTTCGGGCGTCACTTCGGGAGTGACTTCCGGAGTAACTTCGGGCGTCACTTCGGGAGAGGGAGACGGGCTCTCCTCCTCGGGCCACTTGATGTCTTCATCGTGGTAGTGATAGTAGCTCAGAGTCTCGTAGTTTTTGCCTCTCTCGGTACCGTCGGCATTGAAGACTCTGCGGACAGTGTTGGCCTTGTAGCCGATGGCAACATCGGTATACTCCGTGTCATAGACGTACCATGTGCCGACATTCATCACGACATAGCTGCCGTCTACATCGGTACCGTGTATTCTCATCACTACACCGGAGTTATCGTCCTTAACGTAGGCTTCTATCTTAATTGGATAGTCGCGGTCATTGACAAATTTGAACTCAGGACCGCCCCAGGAAACGGTGGCGTCCAGTCCGGTGGGAATATAACCTACATTGAAATAGTGGCAGGTGCGGTCGGTGATCTTGAGATTGGCATACAATGCGCAGTAGAAGGTCATCGAAGATATCTGGCATATACCGCCGCCGTATTCGAGCACGGTCTGTCCGCCGGAATATGCGGGTGCGGGCAGATAGCCGTTTTCGGCGGTGCGCTGCCCCAGAGCCTTGTTGTAGTCAAATTCCTCGCCGGGGAGAAGAATTATGCCGTTCACGGAATCCACAGCCTTGCGGACATTGTTTATACGGCTCGTGCTGCTTCCCCAGAGATTTGTCTCGCTCTCGGAAAGAACATCGCGGAAAAGAAGCTCCTCATACTCCTCGGTGGTGAGTTCGGGTTCGGTGAGAATGAGAGGGATTTCCACTGTGTCGCCGTAACCCGCTGCGTTCCAGAGCTTTTCCGCCTCAACGGGGTCGAAATCTATGCCGACCACATGCTCGATGATAACGCCGTTTTCCTTGTCATAGCCTGCATCGGCCGGCTCGCAGAATACGCTGCTGTGCAGCTGCTCTATGTCGAGCTCCTGATCGGTGTCTATCTCAGCCTCATATACGATGTCGGAATAATTCTCGCTCTCAAAAGCTTCAACAACAAGGTCGACTATCTCCTGATTATCAAGAATGACGCCTCTTGCACCCTTGATGACTGCGATGGACTTCTCACCCACGGTGACCTCGGAGCTGAGCAGCGCAAGCTGCAGTTCATGCACCATGTTGTCAACCTTTGCTTTTATGGCATCGGCATCGGCAGTAATGAGTATCTCGCTTTCAAAGCTCATACCGGTAAAATGGCACTTGATATATGTCAGCGCATCGGAAACGGGGTTTCCGGCGGTGCAGCCGTCATACACACGCTGTACAAGCTCGGCAATTGGCGTCTCGGTGCAGACTTCCTCCGCCTTGACATTCAGCACGAAGTCCAGAGGCAGAAGCACATTGACTTCCTTTCCCTCCTGAGAGGCATAGTCCGCCTCGTCAAGTGCAGCGGCGGCCTCGGTGAGGCTCATTCCTCCGAGAGGGATGCCGTCAAGGCTCACATTGGGATATATCTCGTCAATGGTGCCGATATATATCACGCCGGCAGCGGCGGCAGCAAAAATGAGCGCAACTATCACCACGGCGATAATGATGCAGATCTTTGCCTTACCAGCATTCTTACCGCGTTTGACATCAGTCTTTTTTTCTGCGGCGGCTTCTTTCTTATTTCTCTTTTCTTTTCCGTCGTTCAGCTTCATCAGTTTCTCCGATCTTCAGCTTCTGTAAAATACTTCTTCACCCTTGGGCAACTCGCTGTCACCCATAACACTGTCGGCTCTGTCCGTCCACGGATTTCCGCTGCGCTTGAGCTCGGCCTGACGCTCGAGCATAAGACCGATAAGCAGGTTGGAAAGCAGGAAACCCGATGCCGTGAAGCGCCAGCGTCCCTTTGACGTTACCGCCCATCCCTTGCGCTCAAACTCCTTCAGGAGCTTTTCCATCGGTTCAAAGTCGCAGCGGTATATGTTGTGATACTCTTTCTGGGATATTCCCTTGGATGTGCGCATGCCAAGCATGATATATTCGGCGGCACGGTCAAGGAGTCCTATCTTCTCGTATTCGTCTACGATGGACTCGTTGTCGTTTATGCCGTTTATGTACTTAACGAGGTCACGCACATAGCTGTAACGCACACCTGCGACACAGGAATGTGCTCCCGGGCCGAAGCCCATATAGTCGCGCAGCAGCCAGTATTTGAGGTTATGCTTTGAAAACTTCTTTTTTCTGCAGAAATTGCTTATTTCATACTGCTTATAGCCGTGGTTGGCAAGAGTTTCCACAGTATAGAGGTACATATCCGCCTGTTCGTCGTCATCGGGAAGGAATGGAGAGTTCTTGTACTCGTACATTGGAGTTCCCTCTTCAAGCTTCAGTCCGTAACAGGATATATGCTCGACCCTGAGCGCGATCGCCTTGCGCAGCGTTTCCGCCCAGTCGCCCTTTGTCTGGCTGGGGAGGCCGTAGATAAGGTCTATGCTGATATTGCGGAAGCCCGCGCGGCGGGCATCGCGCACGCACTGCTCGACCTGCGCCCAGTTGTGTCTGCGTCCGATAAGCTTGAGTATATCGTCGTTTGCGGACTGTGCGCCGATGCTGAGTCGGTTGAAACCTTCGCTGCGAAGCAGCTTGAGATCGTGCTTCGTGATCGAATCGGGGTTGACCTCGATCGTTACCTCTGCCGAGCGGTAGACAAGCGCATTCATTTTAAGCGCGTTGAATATCTCGCATATCCTCTTGGCTCCGTAATAGCTGGGAGTGCCTCCACCGAAATACACCGTGTCGATGTAATAGCGCTGAAGCTGCGGTCCGGCCTCCTTGATATGGTCGATTATCGCGTTATGGTATCTGGGCATCAGCTTGTCGCAGCCGGCGTGGGAATAAAAATCACAGTAGCCGCATTTTGATGCGCAGAACGGTATGTGTATATATATGCCGAGATGGTTGCTCATAGCTTCTCTCCGAACATTTTCTGTAGTAAATACCCTCTTCGGGGTATGCTGAAAGGCCGCAAAAGGGCGCAGTTATCCCCTATTTCTGCAGCCTGTTTTCAGCATACAGCATTAATTGAATTATGTCAACTTAAAATCAGAACAGCGCGCAAACAAGCTCAGTGTATTCGCTGGGGTCGTCCAGAGGTATATCTGCGATCAGCTTTGCCTGGCACAGGAGTATCTTCGCAAGGCGCGCAGCCTTTTCCTTATCCTCAGCGTAGGCCTTGCGCAGAGCCTCAAAGGCGCTGTGGGAACCGTTGAGTTCGAGCACCTTCTGAGCCTTGAGATTTTCGGTGTTTGCTCCGGGCAGGGAGCGGAAATATCTCTCTACCTCAAGAGTGATCTCGCCCTCTGTGGTAATGCAGACAGGGAAGCTCTTGAGCTTGTGGGAAACTCTGACGTCGATCACTTCGCCGCCGAGGCTTTCACGGAGATAATCGAGCATTTCGCGGTTTTCCTCCGCGATGCGCTCGGTGTCGGCTTTCTGCAGGTCGGTCTCAAGGCCGAGATCGTCGGAGCTTACGTTGCAAAATTCCTTGCCCTCATATTCGCCAAGTATCTGGACAACGAACTCGTCCACATCCTCGGTCATATAGAGCATTCCGAATCCGGCGTCGCGCACCTGCTCGGTCTGAGGCAGCTTTTCCGCGCGGGAAACGCTGTCTGCCGCTGCATAGTATATATATTTCTGCCCTTCAGGCATCTTTTTTGCATACTCTTCGAGAGAAATAAGGCCATCCTCGCCGCTTCCGGGGAAAACGAGGAGATCTTTGAGCATTTCTTTCTTGCGTCCGTACTCTCCGACAACGCCGTACTTGATCTGGGTTCCGAAAGCCTTCCAGAACTTTTCATAGCCTTCGCGGTCATTGGTAAGGAGCTTTTTCAGCTCGCTCTTTATTTTCTTTTCGATATTGCTTGCAATGACCTTGAGCTGGCGGTCATGCTGGAGCATTTCGCGTGAAATATTGAGACTCAGGTCGGCGCTGTCCACAACGCCGCGCACAAAGCGGAAGCAGTCGGGCAGCAGCTCAGCGCATTTGTCCATGATAACGACACCGCTGGAATAAAGCTGCAAACCGGGCTGGAAATCGCGGGAATAATAGTCAAAGGGAACGGTCGCGGGGATAAAGAGCATGGCCTTATAGCTGACCGCACCCTCGGCGTTTATGCGGATAACGGCGAGAGGATCGGCGCTGTCGTGGAACTTTTCCTTGTAGAAAGCTTTGCACTCGTCGTCGCTGACCTCGCTCCTGGCGCGCTGCCAGATGGGTATCATGCTGTTGACAGTCTGCTCGGTCAGCACCTCGATATACTCGGTCTTGGGTTTGCCGTTTTCGTCGAGCTCACCGGTCTCACGCGGCTCATAACCCTCCACATCCATTACGATGGGCCAGCGCACATAATCGGAGTATTTCTTCACAAGCTCCTTGAGACGGAAGTTATCGAGATACTCGCTGTAGCGCTCGTCTTCGGTATCGGCCTTGATGTGCATGATTATATCGGTGCCGACGCTGTCTTTTTCGCAGTCGCTGAGGGTATAGCCGTCCGCTCCTGTGGACTCCCATTTGCAGGCACTCTCTGCGCCATAAGCCTTGGAAATAACGGTAACTTTGTCGCTGACCATGAATGCGGAATAAAAGCCTACGCCGAACTGACCGATAATATCGATATCTGCCTTCTCAGCATCTTCCTCGCTGAGCTCGCTCTTGAACTTCAAAGAGCCGCTGCGGGCGATAACGCCGAGGTTACTTTCCATGTCCTCGCGGCTCATGCCGATACCGTTGTCGGATACGGTAACAGTGCCTGCGTCGGTATCGACCTTTACGCGGATACGGAAATCTCCGCGGCTCATGCCTACTCCCTCGTCGGTGAGAGAGATGTAGCAGAGCTTGTCTATAGCATCCGAAGCGTTGGATATGATCTCACGAAGGAATATCTCCTTGTGGGTATAGATAGAGTTGATCATCAGATCCAGAAGACGTTTGGATTCTGCCTTGAACTGTTTTTTTGCCATTTTGCTGATTCCTCCAGATAATAATGAAATTGTAACCAGATAATTATATCATCTTTTTCTTTGTTTTCAATGTATAAACTTTGAACAATGCTTTTCTGCCTTTATGCAAAACGGGGAGGGTGCAATCCCCTCCCCGAATATGTCAGTTTTTCAGCCTCTCCATGAACCTTTTCAAAAGTCCGCCGCACAGCGCTCCAGCGGCAATACCCAGACAAATATAGCCACCAAACATAAAGAGCATATCTGCCGGCATCAGCTGCAGCGGCCGTACCAGATAAAGCAGCAACTCGCAAAGTCCGTAGGCCACGGCGCAGCACAGCGCCAGCACCAGCGCAGGCATTTTCCATATCAAATATCCCACGACACAGCCGACAAGAGCCGGAATAACGAGAAAAAGCAGAAAATCTCCGCCCAGAATATTGCGCATTATCATTTGCTCAGCTCCCTTGCCGTTTTATACATTCTATCCGTCTTGAGCGATATTTTCAAGTTTTTCTTGATTCTTGGGCGCAGCGTGCTAAAATTAATTAGATACAAAGATTTTCGGAGGTTGAGCCATGGATCTCGAAACCTTGAAAAAAGAATGTCTTTCATGCCGCGCCTGCGCCCTGTGCGAGACGCGCAACAAGCTTGTCTTCGGCGTGGGTAAACCCAATGCCGAGGTCATGTTCATCGGCGAAGGTCCCGGCGAGCAGGAGGATATACAGGGCGAACCCTTCGTGGGTCGCGCCGGTAAGTTGCTTGACGATATGCTCGAGATCATAGACCTTGACCGCAGTAAAGTTTACATTGCGAATATGGTCAAGTGCCGCCCTCCGAAAAACCGCGATCCGATGAACATGGAGCAGGAGGCCTGCGCTCATTGGCTGCGCGAGCAGATACGCCTCATTAATCCACGCATAATTGTCTGTCTCGGCCGCATCTCCGCCATGCGCTTCATCAAAGAGGACTTCAAAATTACGAGAGAACACGGACAGTGGTTCATAAAAGACGGCCTTATGGTCATGGCCATGTATCACCCCGCAGCTCTGCTGCGCGACACGCGCAAACGCCCCGAGGCTTTTGAGGATCTGATAAAGCTCCGTCAGGCAATTCGCGACTACTGCACCGACACGTACTAAAGAGGTAATTCCACATGCTTTCCTTTCACCCGCTCAGTCTTGCGGACAAAGAATTTATAGATGCCATAGCCGCTGCAGAGAACTCCCGCTCCGCCGACTTCGTTTTCGGCAATATGTTCCTGTGGAACGGCAAATATCGCCAGAGTGTCTGCCGTTACGGCGACCGTCTTCTCGTACGCGCAGAGGGCGAACATCTTCCCATCTTTCCCTTCCCCATCGGCTCCGGGGATCTTGAAAGCGCCATCCGTGCGCTGCTCGATTACACCCGCGAGGAGGGCTACTCGCTTGTGCTTCGCGGCGTTGAACTCCACCATAAAGAACAGCTCGAAAATCTTTTTCCGGGTCACTTCAGCTTTGTCCATGACAGGGATTACGACGACTATATCTACTCCGCCGAAAAGCTCTCAAGCCTATCCGGCAAGAAGCTCCACGGCAAAAGAAACCATATAAACCGTTTTGAGGCGAGCTATCCTGACCATCGTTTTGAAGCTCTCCGCCCCGAGCTTTTCCCCGGCTGCCTCGCTCTTCTCGACGAGTGGAGCGCAGATGTCAGCGAAGGCGAGCACCTCGTCTCCGACGAGCGTGAAGCCATCGAGCTTGCTTTTGAAAACTATGATGCGCTCGGTCTCATGGGCGGCGCACTCTTCGTCGGAGATCAGCTCGCGGCCTTCACCATTGGCGAACAGATATCTTCCGACACCTTCAACGTCCACTTTGAAAAAGCACGCGGCGACATCGACGGAGCCTATCCCATGATAAACCGCGAGTTCGTGAGGTATGTACTCTCCGAGCTGCCTCACATTCGTTATGTAAACCGAGAAGACGATATGGGTCTTGAAAACATCCGCAAGAGCAAGCTCAGTTATCGCCCCGAGATGATACTTGAAAAATACTCCGCCCACTGGAAGGACTGAAATGGCTGACTTTACTCTCCGCACCACAAACGAAAACGATCTTGATAAATTGCTGAAGCTCTGGCATCAATCCTTCGGCGACAGCAAAGACTTCGCGCGTGCAATGCTCCTTGACTGTTCACTGCTCTCCACCGCCGTCTGTGCCGAGCTCGACGGCGAAGTGCGCTCGGCCATGTTCGCCTTTGACGGGATAGAAATATACGGCATTAAAGCGAGCTACATTTACGCACTGTGCACCGAACAGGAATACCGCTCCCGCGGTCTTGGACGCGCCGTCTGCGCCTATGCTGCCGAAAAGGCACGCGAAAGAGGCGCCGGACTTGTTTTTCTCCGTCCTGCAAACCGTGAGCTTGAAAAATGGTACACCTCCGCCCTTGGCGCCCTGCCTTTCGGCGGAAGCTCTGTGGAAAAACTGAGTCCCCTTTTCCCGGCACCTGTAAAAGCCGTTGAGATCGGCGTCGAGGAATACAGGCGCCGCCGCGGAAAGCAGCCATGGTTTCTGCCCGACAATCTTTTGCGCGCCCAGGAAACAGTTCACAGGCATTACGGCGGTGCTTTTCTCTCCTGCGGCGAAACACTGCTTTGCGCCGAAAAAAGCTGCAGTTCGGTTCTGATACGCGAGATTATCGGGCCGGAGCATGACTCCGCTATAGCGGCTGCTGCCGAATATTTCGGAATGAAAAGCGCAGAGATACTGCGCAAAAACGAAAACGGCCTTCCTTTGATGTGTCTGCCGCCGTTTCCCGAAACAAAATTCGAACTTATTCCGCCGCTTTCTTTCACAATCGATTGACATAATATTATACTCATCTCCCTCCGCTTAGAGAATTCAAAGCGGAGGGAGAACTTTTTTTACGGTAATTTGAATGTTTTTACGCTGTAACTGCCCTTATTATCCCTTATTGCTCTGTCCTAATATTTGATTTACATAATAATTTTAGATAATTTTTCAGATTTAATATTTATGTAACATTTTCAAGCTTTATTTCGTAATATTTAAGCTTTAATATAATACTTGCAAGAGACAGTTTCATCTTTTTCATTTTGTCCTCATCCCATAAAAAAATAAGCTCAACGGAATGTCGCGCCGTTGAGCTTATTTTCTTTATTGAGCGCCCCTTGTCGAAAACTGTAAAAAGTCCGTTGCCTTTACCGACACAAATGTATTATAATCGTTCTTGAGGAAAACATATAATGTTTGGCTCAGTCCGCTTAATTATTTCAGCCCGGAGGTCAGCAATGGACAAAATAATGGATGCCGTTTTCGAATTGGGAAACTCCGTCATGCTTGCGGTGCAAAACGGAAAGATAATCCGTGCAAACAGCCGTGCGGAAGAGCTGTTCGGCGCAAATATAGTCGGCAGCAGTCCTGTCGGAATCATACCGGAGCATATTTTTGCCGACACTTCCGATAATTTTGTCAGCACAGCTCTCATAAACGGAAAAGCATATTGCGCTCACGCAGTAAAAGAGGAAAACATACTCCTGCTCTCTTTCGACCGCGAGCGTTCCCGCGGCGTCTCGTCCGAGCTGCTCAGCGACAGTCTGCTCGCCGACATGCTCTCCACAGTTTTCAATATTGGCATGGCCATTGATCGCGTCAGCGCCGAGACATCGGACGAAAGCAGCGAAAAACTCAGCGACTATCTTGCCATACTCAACCACAGTTATTTCAAGATGCGCCATACGCTTTCCAATCTCTCCACGGCTGTGGGACTCAAAAACGACAGTATTCCCTATTCTTTCCGCGCTGTCGACCTTGCTCAGCTCTGCTCCAATCTCGTTTCCACGGTTTCGCTGATATGCCGCAAGAAGGGACTAAGCATAGATTTCTCAACAAAACACGGCGAGCTCTATGCATATGCAGACAGCGAAAAGCTTGAGCGCATACTTCTGAATCTGCTGAGCAATTCCATTGCTCACACCCCGTCCGGAGGCAGTATAGTCGTGGGACTCGAAAAAAGCGGCGACACCGCCTACATCTCCGTCGATGACAACGGCTGCGGTATTCCCGCCGCAGAAATGGCAGATCTTTTCAGCGCATACGACAGAGAAACCGTTTTTGACAGGCTCCCTACCGGAGGAGGTCTGGGTCTCGGCGTAGCCAGAGGCTTTGCCGAAGCACACGGCGGTGCGCTGATAGTAGAAAGCCGCGAGGGAAAGGGCACCTCCGTCCGCGTTATGCTCCCTCTCCGAAGCGCCTCACTCAGCGTTCTCGAATCTCCGTCTGTTGAGTTTGCTTCCCACGGCATGTCGCTCATACTCACCGAACTTGCATCCGTGCTCGACAGCGACAGCTACACAGAGAAATACCTCGATTAATTCGAGCTTGTAAAAAAAAGCTGTGAAAACATTCATGTTTTCACAGCTTTTTCAGATTATTCTATTCCGAAAAACCGTTTTCCGTTTTCCAGAGTGATCCTCGCCACTTCTTCCGCCGGAATGCCCTTTACTTCAGCTATTTTTTCGACCACATAACACAGCTCGCGGCTGTCATTGCGCTTACCGCGGTGAGGCACAGGTGTAAGATACGGACTGTCGGTCTCTATCATTATTCTGTCCATGGGGCATATTTCGATCGTCTCAAGTGCCTTTCTGGCATTTTTGAAAGTGATAGCACCGGTAAAAGATAGATACCAGCCCATATCGATAAGCTGTCTTCCCATCTCGGCCGATCCGCTGTAGCAGTGGAAAACTCCCTTCACATCGGGAAACTCGCGTATGATCTCCATGCACTCCCCATGGGCATCCCTGTCATGTATGATAACGGGAATATCCAGCTCGCGTGCTATCTCCATCTGGGCACGGAAAACCTCGCGCTGTCTCTCGCGGGGCGAAAAGTCATAGTAATAGTCGAGTCCGATCTCGCCTATGGCTTTGACCTTTGGATCGGCGCACCATTTTTTTATAAGCTCACCGCTCGCGTCGCTGTAGGAATCGGCCTCGTGGGGATGCCAGCCGACAGCAGCGTATACATGGGGATAGGTATTGGCATACTCCACCGCTTTTGCGCTCGTCTCAGCATCGCAGCCGGGATTGAGCACCATTGCCACTCCCATTTCGGGAAAATGGCTCAAAAGTTCATGGCGGTCGGGGTCAAATCGTTCGTCATCATAGTGGGCATGAGTATCAAAAAACATAGTTTTTCTCCTTTTGTGGGGCGTCAGAACAGTATATCATCACATTTTTATCGCATTTTCAGTAGCAAAGTGGGGAATTATATCAGATTTACTTTATTTGCACTTTTCCGCATTTTGTGGTATAATAATATAACTACAACTAATTCTCCGTCCGGCGGAGAATGGAAAGGCAGAGGCATGAACGCTGACAAAAGTCCGCAGCGGGATCTTCGCGAGCCGGTCACAAATATATATATTAGCATAATGCTTCTCGTTTTTCCACTCTTTACGGGATTTTCCGGCTACAGTAACATCACATTTTCAAAGTACCTCTTCTTCGTGCTATGCACTGTACTGTGGCTGGCTGTACTGGCGGCGCTCAGCGTTGCCGGCAGTTTGTCCTTTCCGCGCCTGCGCTTTCACCATCTGGCCGCCCTGGCCTACGCTGCGGTCTGCTGCCTTTCCACCGTTTTTTCTCCCCACAGCCGCGAGAGCCTTATAGGCGCCGGACGCTACGACGGACTTGTGACCCAGCTGCTGTATGTCGGCATTTTTCTCGGCGTCAGCCTTTTCGCCCGCCCGAAAAAAGCACACTTCGTATGTCTGAGTTCTTCGCTCCTGCTCTGCTCCGCAGTCGCGCTCGTGCAGCTTTTCAACATCGATATTCTCGGTCTTTTCCCCGGTGATTACAGCCACTATGACGCAGGCATCAGATACTCCGGCGCATTTCTCGGCACTATCGGCAACACCAATGTCCTGTCCGCGTTTTACTGCCTTGCGCTGCCATGCCTGTTTGCTTTTCCGGTCATCAGCGAAAAGAAAGCCGCCTGGCTCAGTCTCATTTCCGTGTGCCCTGCCGTCTTTGTCCTTATACGCGCGGAAGTATCCGGCGGTTTTGTCGGTCTTTTGGTATGTTTGCTTGTTGCCGCGCCTTTGCTTATTACGGATATGTCCAGACTGCGCCGCGCACTCATCGCCGCCGCTGCCGTACTCGTCTCCGCCGCTGCCGCGCTGGCATTCGTCCCCGAGTACAGCCTCGGTAATTTCTCGTGGAGCTTCCGTTTCGGCACGCTCCCTCTCGCCGCGATCGCTGCCGCTGTCCTTTTCACTGCCGCTGCCTTCATACTTGGAAAACTCAGGCTCTCCCCCTCATCAAAATCGCTGCGCAGGTTTTTCCTGCTTCTCTGCGTTTTTGCCGTGCTCGCCGCACTGCTGTTTGTCTACTTCTCCCCTGCTGAGGAAGGCACGGTTTATGAGTTCAGCCAGCTTCTCCACGGCAACATAGATGAAAAATTCGGCTCCTCGCGCATACTGATATGGCGCGAATGCTTTGCATTGTTCGGAGAGCGCCCCCTTCTCGGCGGTGGCCCGGATACTGTCGGTCTGCGTGTGGATATCCAGTTCTCCCGCTTCGTTGAGGAGACCGGCAAGACTCTCCGCTCCGGAGTTGACAACGCCCACAACGAATATCTCGGCTGCCTTATCAACACCGGCGCGCTCGGACTGCTCAGCTATCTCACACTTATGTTTCTATGCCTTGTCTCATGGCTTCGCTCGCTGCACCGCAAAAGCCTCTGCGCCCTTGGACTCGGCTGTCTGTGCTACGGCGTCCAGAGCTTTTTCGCTCTCGGTCTGCCACTTGTTGCCCCTTTGTTCTGGATATCTCTTGCATTGATCGCAAGCCGCGACGGCCAGCACCAAAACCCGTCCGAAACGCCGCTCAACGAGCCGGCATAAAATATTATGTAAACTTTAGCGGAATCGAGGAATCACTATGAACACAGAAAACCTCACACTCGCTCCACGCCGCGACATCGCCGCGGACTTCCTCAAGTGCATATGCTGCATCTGCGTCGTGGTCATACACAGCGCCTCGCTTGGCATCACTGTACTGGACGTTCATTCCTTCGACTGGTACAGCGCGCTGTTCTGGGGATCGCTCTGCCGCTTCGCGGTGCCCATTTTCTTCATGGTCACCGGCGCTTTGCTGATGGACCCCGCCAAGGAACTGAGCATAAAGAAAATATACAAAAACTATTTTCTGCGGATGCTGGTCTGTCTGTTGGTCTGGGCATTTATCTATGAGGTATATTTCTTCATCGCCTATGTCATCCTCTACGACAACTATATCTCCACATGGTTCATCGACTCGCTCAAGGCAGCGCTGACCTTCGACCACCACTTCCACCTCTACTATCTGCAGATACTCCTGCTTTTCTATGTTCTTCTCCCCGTTGTACGCACTTTTGTGGCAAACGCGGACAGAAAGACCCTGCGCTATGCGCTCATCGTCTGGTTCGTTCTTGGCGTTTGCTTCCCCTTCCTGCGCTGCTTTGAGCCCTTCGCCTCACTCGAAGGTATCCCGGCTCAGTATCCCCTGCAGATGGCATATTCCTCCCTCGGTTACGGTCTGCTCGGTTACTACATGAAAAGCGCGAAGCTCGAACAGCGCCACTCAAAATACTTCGTGCTCTGTTTCGCTGTCGGCTTTCTCGCAATATACATTCCCACAGTCATTTTCTCGCACATTCACGGCGGCTACTACAGCGCTTTCCTCGAGAGCTTCACACCTCCCACAACGGCGCTGTGCATAGGCATTTACGGCTGGGCAGCCATTCGTTTCAGAAACAAAACCGAAGCCGACTGTCCTCGCATCGTCGCCTTTTCCAAGGCCAGCTTCAGCGTGTATCTCACCCACCACTTTTTCGTAATGTTCCTGCGCGAGATATTCAAGTACAACTACTACACAACTTTCCCCCTGCTCAATGTTCCCATCCAGACCCTTTTCGTCCTCGGCTGCTGCTTCGTTGCTTATTTCATCCTCAAGCGCATACCGGGCGTAAGAAAATTTTTGATATAAGCTCTACATAGTAAAAAGACCCGTTTTCGTTTGAAAACGGGTCTTTTGAGCTTTAAACTTTTAGGATTTTCTGAGTCTGCGGTATTCCCTCTCGCCTCTGGCGAAGACCATATATCCAACAGCCATGAGCATCTGCACCGTGCTTGCCACCGGCATGGAGAAGCCGATATGATAGAGCGTTGCTCCCTCTATGTTGCCGAGCAGATACACAAGAGGCAGTCTGACGGCAATGGAGCTTACGAGATTGAGCAGCATGGTGTAGCGAGTGTGTCCCATGCCGTTTATATATCCGCTTATCGGGAAGATGAAGGCACAGAACAGGAAATCGAACTTGAAGAAAGTCATATATTCCACACCGGCTGAAATAACCGCTTTGTCGGGCGTGAAAATCGCTATGACTGCACCGGGTATGATCGTCATTATCGCGAAGATAACTATGCCGATAGCACCGGAAACACTTATACCGAGCATCAGGCATTTGTGGCTCCTCTCCGGCAGTCCCGCGCCGTTATTCTGGGCGACCATGGCGGAAATAGCGCCGTAAAACGCGGTTGCGGGTATGACGGACATGTTGAAAACTCTGTCCGCAACACCCGCAGCGGCTGTTGCTTCATAGCCGATGCGGTTGACCATTGCCTCGAGAAAAACGAAAGAGAGGCTGACCAGAGTCTCCTGCAGCGCAGAAGGCAGACCGAGATTGAGTATGCGCTTGGCTTTGTCCTTGTTTATGCGGAAGCTGGAGGGGCGGAAATCGAAGGGGAAATTACCCTTTTTCTTTATATAGATGTAACCTATGACAACGCTTGCTCCCTGGCTGACAGTAGTCGCGAGAGCCGCGCCTGCAGCGCCCATCTTCAATATACCAACGCAGAGAATATCGCCGAAAATATTGAGAACGCAGGATGTTCCGACAAAGAGCATCGGAGTTTTGGACTCGCCCATGCCGCGGTAAACGCAGGCGATCGAGTTATAAAACCCGGTGAAAACAAGACCGATGAGGCAGATGTTCATGTATGCCTTTGCACCCTCAAAAGATTCCACAGGAGTCTGGATAAGGCGCAGCAGCGGTGCGCTCAACGCAATAAATATTATCATAAGACCAATTGCCGTCAAGGGAAGCAGACAGAACACCGTGGAAACCGTCTCCCTCACATCTTTGTCGCGCTTGGCACCAATGTAGTTTCCAACGAGGACAGTGCCGCCCGTTGCAAGGCCCATGACGAGGAAGTTAACCATCATCATGAGCATGGCTCCGATACTGACTGCGGAGAGCTCAACCGAACTGGCAAAGCGCCCAACAATGAACATATCCACAATACCGTAGAGCGTCTGCAGAAGATTGGCTATAAGATAAGGCGTTGTGAATCGCAGAAGTGTTTTCGCGATAGGGCCTCTGGTAAGATCGTTTCCCATTCTATGTTTTATCCTTTCTTTTTTACAAGCGGTGTAGGTTTCCACCCCGCAAGGGGCAGACGCTGCATGGCTCCGAAAACCTTACTCTTAAGGTCCGGGAAATCATGCTCAAGCGAGCGTATGAGCTGCTTTATCTCATAGCGCTTGCTGTCGTTGTCGGCGGGACATGGATTTTCAACTATAGGCAGTTCCAAAGCCGCGGCAACAGCGGCGACCTTGTCCTCCGAAGCATAAATCATCGGACGGATCTGCCAGACATCGGCACGGGACATATAGGTCACCGGTTTGAAGCAGCTTATGCGCCCTTCGAACATTAGACTCATCATAAAAGTTTCGACCGCATCGTCAAAATGGTGGCCAAGCGCAAGCTTGTTGCAGCCATGCTCGCTCATGGCGTTGTTTATCGCACCGCGCCGCATTTTGCTGCACAGCGAGCAGGGGTTCTCTTCTTTTCTGACGTCGAAAACGACCTCTTTGATGTCGGTCTTTATACGGATATACTCCACGCCTATCTCGTCGCACATGCGCTGCACAGGCTCAAAATCCATGCCCTCAAAACCCATCTCAATGGTCAGCGCCATAAGTTCAAAGGGTTTCGGATAATACAGCTGCAAATGCTTCATGGCACGCAGCAGCAGCATGCTGTCCTTGCCTCCGGAAACGCCCACGGCTATGCGGTCGCCGGCTTCTATCATCGAGTATTCGTCCACACCTTTGCGGACTATACTGGTAAATCTGTTCAATATATCGCTCATAAATTTGTAGGCCTCACAAAATTTTTTAAAAAATCGAAATTGAGCATTCGGGAGCAAATCAGAGAAAAACGGCGTAAAACGAAGTTCATCCCAATGTAAATTAAAATTTCGAAAAATATGTGTTGACAAGGAAATTTGACTGTGTTATAAAAATAAAGCGCGCTTACGGTCACAAGTATTGTAATGTAGCGCTTTTCAATTGTCAAAAAATTTTTTATACATCTTTAATGGAGGAATCTGAAATGTCCACTACCCTGGCCAAGAAGGAGACCATTGAACGCAAGTGGTACGTCCTTGACGCAGCTGGCAAGCCCCTCGGCAAGACCGCTGTTCTCGCCGCCAACATTCTCCGCGGCAAGCTCAACCCCATGTACACCCCCAACGTTGACTGCGGTGACTTCGTCATCATCATCAACGCTGAAAAGGCAGTTCTGACCGGCAACAAGCTCGAGCAGAAGCACTACTATCATCACTCCGGCTGGATCGGCGGCCTGAAGGATGTTAAGTACAAAGAGCTCATGGCTAAGAAGCCCGAGTTCGCAATGACCCTCGCTGTTAAGGGCATGCTGCAGAAGAACAAGCTGGCATCTGCTCAGCTCACCCGTCTGAAGGTTTACCGTGGCTCCGAGCACAAGCACGAAGCACAGAAGCCCGAAGTTTGGGATCGCTAAAGAAGGAGGTAACACATAATGGCAACTTACGTATCCAAGAGACCCTATATGTACGGCACCGGCCGTCGCAAGTCCTCTGTCGCCAGAGTTCACCTCATTCCCGGCGGCACCGGCGTCATCACCATCAACGGCCGTGACATCGACGATTATTTCGGC
>JAZOBQ010000151.1:0-5136 GCA_045596005.1 Oscillospiraceae bacterium | reverse complement strand
AGAAGATTGCCGAGAAGCCTATGGATATTGTGGGAATGATATAAATTTCTGCGAAAGCGCGATTGTGGGTGTGCTGCAAAATGCCTCCGGCGGGTAACTTTTGTAATGGGACAAAAGTTACCAAAATCCCACCAAGGGGCTGCGGCCCCTTGGATCCCCATCACGAATTTTATGTATCGCTTCGCTCTGTGGCGGCCGCCCTTGCGGGCGGAAGTATCCGGCGGCTGGCTACGCAGCGCCGCCTGCTGCGAAGCGAAATTTTAGTCGGCAGTCTCACCGCAGTAAAGAGCCGCCGCATCGCTGCGGCAGGTGAAGAGCAACGATAATGTCGGCACCGGGCAGTCCCTACCGCTTCCATGCGAGCAGAAGAGTTGTACACTCGTCGGCATGGGGGGATTCCAAAGGGGGACAAACATTGTGTCCCCCTTTGGCGTGTTTTTTCTTTTGCCACTTCTTTTTGCACGAGCAAAAAGAAATGGCGCGTTCTCTTTAGCGGTATGCCCGGTGAACGCAACGGGCAAATAAAGAAAAAATTACAGTTTTAGAAACAAGGGAGAGTCGATCCATGAAAGCAAAAACTGCGCAGGACAGACTGGACACACGAAACAAGTATTTCTTCGGACTCGGCACAGTGGGCCGCGACATGCTCTACAGCCTTGTGAGCATGTACTTCATCTCTTTCGCCACCGAGGCTCTGGATCTCAGCGACTCCGTAATGTGGTGGATGAGTGCTGCTTTCGTTGTCCTCGGCGTTTTTGACGCCTTCAATGACCCCGTCACCGGCATAATCGTGGACAATACCCGCACGCGCTGGGGCAAGTTCAAACCCTGGATCGTCATCGGAGCCATTCTGGGCGGCATACTTACCGTGCTGCTGTTTGCCGACCTCGGTCTGAGCGGCCCGGCCTACATAGTCTTCTTTATAGTCGTCTATGTGCTCTGGGACATCATTTACGGTCTCAATGACATTGCATACTGGACGCTCATGCCCGCGCTGAGCCTTGACCAGAAAAAGCGCGAGAAGATCGGCTCTTTTGCCCGTATATGCGCCAATGTCGGTATGTATGCCGTGGTACTCTCCGTCACCGGACTGACCGATAACTATACCTCCAAGCGCGGCTTTTTCTTCATGGCGATCGGCGTTACGCTTATCACATGGCTTTTCCTGTGCTTCACCGTTTTCGGCGTTAAAGAAAACCGCATAGCCGCAAAGGAAGAGGAAAAGACCCGCTTCAAGGACATCATCGTGGTGCTCAAGGAAAACGACCAGCTGCGTATCACAGCCATTGCCATGGCGCTGTTTATGATCGGCTACTGCACCACCACCGGTTTCGGCACCTACTACTTCAAGTACGTTTTCAAAAACGCCGATATGTACACTGTCTTTGCCGGAGTCCTCGGCGTCAGCCAGCTAGCGGCGCTGCTTCTGTTCCCCAAGTTCTCCAAGCGCTTTGACCGCCGCCAGCTCTATACCGCCGCCACCGTCATGGTCGTCGCCGGATACATCATCTTCTTCTGCGGAGACGGAAAAATGGGTGTTGTCGGCGTTGCCGGACTGCTCATCTTTGCCGCTCAGGCTTTCATCCAGCTGCTAATGCTCATGTTCCTCGCGGATACAATTGAGTACGGCCAGTGGAAGATCGGCCGCCGCGACGAGGCAGTCACCTTCTCCGTTCAGCCTTTCGTTAACAAGATAGGCGGCGCGATAAGCAAGGGCATTGTATCCGTAACTCTTATCATCTCCGGCATAAACTCCGCTGTGAGCGTGGACGATGTGACCGACACCGGAATTCTGATAGTGAAGATTTCCATGCTCATTCTGCCCCTTATTTGCATCGTGGGCGGCTTCCTTGTATACCGCAAGTATTTCAGAATAGACGACAAACTTTTCGGCAAAATCGTTTCCGAGCTTAAGGCACGCGGCGATATCAACGCATAAGAAAGAGAGAAAAAGGCATGAAAAAGAAACTTGGAGCGCGGCTTTGGACTGTGCTCATACTTGTAGGTATCTCCGGCCAGTTCGCGTGGACTCTGGAGAACATGTATTTCAATGTTTTCCTGTATAACACGATCTCCACAAACCCCGACTACATAGCCGCGATGGTGGCGGCCTCCGCCATAACCGCAACGCTCACGACCCTCATAATGGGTGCGCTGAGCGACAGAATGGGCAAGCGCAAGGTGTTTATCTGCGCGGGCTACATTCTCTGGGGCATTACGACCGCTGCATTCGGATTTATCACACCCGAAAGTGCGGGCGCACTTTTCCCCGCTGCCAATGCTGCCGCCGCTGCAGCCGGTCTCGTGATATTCATGGACTGCCTGATGACTTTCTTCGGCTCCACCGCCAATGACGCTGCCTACAATGCCTATATCACCGACAACGTACCCAATGAAAAGCGCGGCAAGACCGAGGGCGTACTCGCAATACTGCCCCTCATGAGCATGCTCGTGATATTCGGCCTTTTCGACGGATATACCCAGCGCGGCGAGTGGAAGACCTTCTTCGGCATATTCGGCATCATGGTGACCGTTGTCGGAATTCTCTCCATCTTTCTCGTCAAGGACTCTCCTGAGCTTAAACCCCGCCGCGACAGCTATTTCAAAAACCTGCTCTACGGTCTGCGTCCCGGCGTTATCAAGTCCCTGCCCGATCTATATCTTGCCTTTGTTGCAAACTGCGTTTTCTCCATCGCCGTGCAGGTGTTCTTCCCTTATCTCATCATCTATATCCAGACTTATCTCGGTATCACCGATTATGCCATAGTCCTCGGCGTTGTGCTGCTTTTTGCATCCATCGTCTCTGTGGCTGCCGGCGGTATCGCGGACAAAGTGGGCAAGCTGCGCTTCCTTATGCCCGCCGGAATCGTTATGCTTGTCGGACTTGTCGCCATGTTCTTTATGCGCGGCATGGTGCCCGTCATCATCGGCGGCTGCGTTATGATGAGCGGCTATATGCTCGTCGGCGCAACCCTCAGCGGCATAGTTCGCGACCATACTCCCGGCGGCCTTGTCGGACATTTCCAGGGCATACGCATGATATTCTCCGTAATGCTGCCTATGATAATCGGACCCTTTATCGGCTCCGCTGTTATTAAAAACAGCGACATGACCTATATGGACATGGGCCAGCTCAAGAGCGTGCCCACCCCCGGCATATTCCTCGCTGCGGCGGTCATAATGCTTCTTGTGGTAGTGCCCGTACTTGCGCTCAAAAAGCGTGAAAAAAGCGAAGTCTGAGTATTTCTGAAAAGGAGGAGCGAATCTATGCTCACACCATGGGGTGAAAAACTGGATAAAAACAATATTCTGAAGGAATACCCCCGTCCTCAGTTCGTAAGGGACAGCTATATCAACCTCAACGGCGAATGGGAGTACACTCTGTCCGAGTCCCCCGAAATTCCGGAGGAGTTTCCGGAGACCATTCTCGTTCCCTTTTCGCCTGAAAGCGAACTTTCCGGGGATGTAAGCCAGCCTCGCAAGCGCGACTATATCTGGTACCGCCTTTCCACCGTTCTGCCCGAGGGTTTTAACCGAGGAAGAGTGCTGCTGCACTTTGGCGCTGTCGACCAGACAGCTACGGTTTTCGTCAATGGCACGGAACTTATGCGCCATGTGGGCGGCTTCACACCGTTTTCTGTGGATATCACCGAGGCTCTCAGCGGCGACGAGCTGAGCATCGTGGTCCGCGTCACCGATATCACCGACGCCGGATGGCACTCCCGCGGCAAACAGTCGAGCAAGCGCGGCGGCATATGGTACACTCCCCAGAGCGGAATCTGGCAGACGGTTTGGATGGAATCAGTACCCGAAAACCACATCCGCGGCCTGAGAATAATGCCCCAATTTGATGAGGGTAAGGTCGAACTCTGGATCGCCGGCGAGGGCGAGGGCAAGGTAAAGCTGGAAGGCAAGGAGCATAGCTTCGTTGCCGGCTCACCCATCGAAATAGAGCTGGAGGAAGTTCACCCCTGGACTCCCGAAACGCCGTATCTTTACGATCTTTCCGTTGAACTCGGAGAGGACATAGTGGAGAGCTATTTCGCCATGCGCAAGTTCTCCGTTGAAGAGGATGAAAAAGGCGTGAAGCGCATGTTCCTCAACGGCAAACCATATTTCCACAACGGTATGCTCGACCAGGGTTATTGGTCGGACGGTATGCTCACCGCGCCGAGCGATGAGGCACTTATTTTCGATATCCAGACCGCGAAGGATATGGGTTTCAATATGCTGCGCAAGCACATAAAGCTCGAGCCTATGCGCTGGTATTATCACTGCGACAGACTGGGCATGCTGGTGTGGCAGGATATGCCCTCCGGCGGCGGAAAGTATAAACCTCTTACTATCTCCGCACCGCTTGTCACCAAGCGCCACTTCAAGGACAGCCACTATGGCCTTTTTGCCAGAAGGAACAAGGAGGGCAGAGAGCAGTACTATGTTGAGCTGCGCGAGATGATAAACGCCCTTTATAACTGCCCCTGTATCGCCGTTTGGGTGCCTTTCAATGAAGGCTGGGGACAGTTCGACGCAAAGAAGGCCTGCAATCTCATACTCGGCATGGACACAAGCCGCACTATCGACCACGCAAGCGGCTGGCACGACCAGTATTTCGGCGAGCTTAAGAGCTGGCATGTCTATTTCAAACGCTATAAATTTGAGCCGGACAGGCTCGGACGAGCTGTTGTGCTCTCCGAATTCGGCGGCTACAACCACCGAATAGAGGGTCACGCCTTCAACAAGAAGGACTTTGGCTACAAGCGCTATGAAAGCGTCAACAGCTTCACCCATGCCTTCCGCGACCTCTATCGCGATGAGATCGCCCCCGCATGGAGAGCGGGCCTCGCCGCCGCTGTCTATACCCAGCTCAGCGACGTTGAGGATGAGCTCAACGGCCTTGTGACCTATGACCGCAAGGTGGTCAAAATAGCCCCCGCGGTGGTCAAGAGCATTGTGAGTGTGGATCAATAATGATTTTTGAAAAAGCAAGAGCCGAGAGGCTCTTGCTTTTTTGTGCTTGTAGGGCTGGGGTTTGCTGCCAATGCAAATATGCCTCCGGCGGGTGACTTTTGTAATGGGACAAAAGTCACCAAAAACCCACAAAGGGCCTGCGGGCCCCTTGACCCCTGAGGAACTTTC
>JAZOBQ010000150.1:0-30928 GCA_045596005.1 Oscillospiraceae bacterium | reverse complement strand
CGTCTATATTTTTGTTGAGTAAATGCGTGCCGTAATATCCTACGGAAATTAAGCAAATCTTAATTATTAATTCGATTGAATAATGGCTTCGGCAGATGTATTATATATAAAAACTCAGATGATTTTTCAGGGAGGATTCAGAAAATGCTGAAAAAGATCGCCTTCATTGTGCTCGCCCTTTGTATGACCGTGAGCCTTGCCGCCTGCGGAAACGACAGCGGCGGAGTACCCGTTCAGCGCGCTGACGAGCTCGGGATCGTTGCGGGCGCCGGTGAGCGCTATGCCGCCATGGTCGTGAGCGAGGATGTCACGGATATTCGCAGAGATGAGAGCAAGACCATAGCCGAACTGTACGTAGCGGTCGGGGACTTCGTGTACGCCGGGGATAAGCTTTTCAGCTATGATCTGGAATCGCTTGAGCTTGAACACGAAAAGCAGCAGCTGGAGCTCGAGAAGATGAAAAACGAGCAAAGCGGCTATGCCGAGCAGCTCACAAGACTTGAAAACCAGCTCAAATACACATATAACGAAGCGGACAAGTCCCGCCTGACTCTTGAGATAAACACGCTCAAAACCACCCAGCTTGAGACCGATTACCAGATAATTGCGAAGGAAAAGAGCATCGCCGATCTCGGAGAAATGCTTACAAATGTCGATGTGATCAGCCCTGTGGACGGCACTGTGCGGAGCATAAACGAGGAGCAGGGCGCCGAAAGCTATATCAGCATACAGCAGGAGGGCGCATACAAAGTCAAGGGCAAGCTCAACGAGATGAACATGGGCGGCGGCCTCATGCCCGGCGTGCGCGTGCGTGCTTACTCCCGCGTGGAGGAAGGCCGTTATTGGGAAGGTACGATCCTTAACATAGATCTTGATGCACCATCTCAGAATGAAAACGAATACTGGTACGGCCCCATGGATCCTATGACCAGCAGCTCGAGTTATGCCTTCTGGGTGGAGCTTGACAGCGTTGAGGGACTGCTGCTCGGACAGCATCTCTATGTGGAACTCGCCCCTGCCGAGGAAAAAGAGGGACTTTGGATCCCCGAAAGCTTCATGACCGGCTTTGGAATGGATGAGACAAGCGGAGAAATGACGGCGGTGATCTATGTTGCGGGCAGCGACAACAAGCTCGCCGAGAGAACGGTCGTACTCGGAGCCTATGATGTGATGAGCTTCAGCTATGAGATAATCTCCGGACTTGAGGCCGGGGAATATGTGGCCGACCCCATGCATCCCGACTGCGCTGCCGGAGCGGGAGTAAGCTATCGCAATATCTCCGACTTTTCCGGCGATACGGAGGGCTGAGCATGATACTGCGGCTTGAGAACGTATTTAAGAACTACAGCCGGGGAAAAAATACGGTACCCGTGCTGAAAGATATCTGCCTTGAGGTGGAAAAGGGCGAATATCTCGCAATTATGGGGCCTTCCGGCTCCGGTAAGACGACTTTGATGAATCTCATTGGCTGCCTTGACGTGCCCAGCGCGGGCAAGTATTTCCTTGACGGTCAGGACATCGGAGAGATGGATGACAACGCCCTTGCGGATATCCGCAACAAGTATATAGGCTTTGTGTTCCAGAATTTTTATCTTTTGCCCAAGATGAGCGCGCTTGACAATGTTGCGCTGCCTCTGCTTTACGCGGGCGTGCCGCCCAAACAGCGCCGCGAACGCGCAGCCGAAGCTCTTAGAAGTGTGGGGCTCGAGGACAGAATGAACTTCATGCCGAACCAGCTCTCGGGCGGTCAGTGCCAGCGTGTGGCGATAGCGCGCGCAATGGTTACTGAGCCGCAGCTGCTGCTGGCCGACGAGCCTACCGGCGCTCTCGACACAGCGTCCGGCGAGCAGATAATGGAGATTTTCCGTTCGCTGAGCGATAAGGGAATGACCATAATAATGATAACCCATGAACCTGCGATAGCCGAGTGCGCGAACAAAATATACAGGATCCTCGACGGCTGTCTTATCACAGAAAACGGAGAGGAGGGCAGCACGAATGGCTAAGAGCAAAAAACGCAGATGGATATGGATAGTCATCGTCCTCGTCATCGTCGCGGCCGCCGGCGCAGGAGCGGCGGTGTGCCTCCCCAAAATGAACGCCGAAAGCGTTTATGTCTACGGTTTTTACGACGGCATAGCCGGAATGTCGGATTACTATGAAGGCAGCGGCGAGAGCAGCGGCATGGTTACCACCGACAAGGTGCAGCCTGTGTTCCTCAGCTCCACGCAGACTGTAACCGAAATACTCGTCAGCGAGGGGCAGCAGGTGAAAAAAGGCGACGTGCTCTTCACCTACGACACCACACTCAGCGACATAGCGCTTCAGCGCAAAGCTCTGAGCGTGGAACAGTCCAAGCTCGACCTTGAAACGGCGAAGCGCGAGCTGATGGTCATAAACTCCTATGTACCCATATCTTATAAACCAGTTGAAACTCCTCCACCGGAGGAAGAACCCTCCGAACCGGAAAAGGAGATAGGTGACCTTGAGCTTGAGGGCAAGGAATACGTGGTTTACAAGGGTGAGGGCGACACAAGCCTCACGCCGATGTACTGCTGGCTGAGAACCAATACCATGATAGATGAACTGCTGATGGAGGCTCTTTTCTACGGGCGCGAGGATGATAGCCTCTACGTTGTTTTCCAGCACACCGAGCAAAACAGCAATGAGGGCGGAATTACCCAGCAGTTCGGCATCAAGATGGTGCGGATGAGCACCGACGCGGTCACCGATGAAAACGGCGAGATCATTAAACCTGCCGAGACCCGCTACCGCTTTACTTATTTTGATCCTGCGCTTGCCGAGAGCGGAAACAACTCCGGCGAAGCGGATGACGGCATTGAGTGGAATTCCGGCTTCACTGCCGCGGAGATACACTCCATGCGCGTTGCCAAGCAGGAACAGATCAAAGATCTGGAGTTCCAGATAAAGATGGGCGAGGCCGAGTACAAGATAATGGTGAAAGAGGCCGACGACGGCGCTGTTGAGGCGGAGTTCGACGGCATCGTACAGGGACTTCTGGACCCACAGAGCGCTTTGGATATGGGCATGCCGCTTATGAAAGTTTCCGGCGGCGGAGGCTTCTATGTAATGGGCTCTGTGAGCGAGCTTGACCTTGACAGCATCACCCTCGGCCAGGAGGTCGACGTTATGAGCTGGGATACCGGCATGAGCTATGTCGGTACCATCGTAGAGATACAGCCTTTCCCGCAGGAAAACGGCGACTATTACTACGGCGGCTCGCAGAGCGTGTCCTACTACCCCTATAAAATATTTATTGACGAATCCGCTATGCTTCAGGACGGATACTATGTGTCCATGACCCTGCGGCAGGGTGAGAGCGAGGGTCAGAGCGGAAGCCTCTATATCAACAATGCTTTCGTTCTTACCGAGGGCGCGTCCAGCTTCGTGTATGTTCGCGGAGAGAACGACCTGCTGGAGAAACGGCAGATACGCCTCGGCGGAATGCTCTGGGGCGAGTATTCCAAGGTCATAGAGGGAATAAGCGCCGAGGATTATGTGGCCTTCCCCTACGGTAAAAGCGTTAAAAACGGCGCTCCAACCGAGGAAGGTACCTGGGACAACCTCTATGGCTATTAAGGAGGCGCAGCTATGGAAAATATAAGACTTGCGTTTCAGGGCATCTGGGGCCATAAAATGCGCTCCGTCCTCACCATGCTCGGTATAATTATCGGCATCGCCTCCATCATCACGATTGTCTCCACCATAAAGGGAACGAACGAGCAAATAAAGCAGAACCTCATCGGCTCGGGCAGCAATGTCGTAACTGTCCAGCTTTATGAAAACAGCTATGTTTTTGATATGAGCTATAATTCTCCTCCGCAGTCGGTCTCCGTCATCGAAGAGAGCAGCAGAGCCGAACTTGAGGCTCTCGACGGAGTGGACAAAGTGTCCTTCTATACCATTCGTCAGTGGAGCGATTCCGTCAGCGCCGGAAAACTCAGCTTCACCGGCAGCGTGTACGGAGTGGACAGCGCATTTCTCGAGGTGAATGATTACCGCGTGAGTTACGGCAGGAACTTCACTGACGAAGACTTCGACTCGTTCCGGAAAGTGCTGCTGCTTGACAAAAAAGCGGCTTCGAGCATATTTCCCGGAGAGTATCCCATAGGCAAAACCGTGGAGATAAAGGGCGAGCCTTTCACCGTTGTAGGCATGGTGGAAAAGGGCAACGCCTTCAGCCCGAAAATCAACAGCATAGAGGACTATTATATGTACGCGGATATCTCGGGCGGTTCCATTTTCATTCCCGGAACGGCATGGCCTGTGGTCTACCGCTTTGATGAGCCGCAGTGTGTGGCTGTGCGTGCCGACAGCACCGACGATATGACCCGTGCGGGCAAGGGCGTTGCGGATTATCTCACCGCAAGCCAAATTGCCGGCGAAGCAGTCGCGGACGCAGAAATTTCCGAAGATGCCGCTGTGGAGGGCAGCGAGAGCGTGAACGGAAGTACCTATTCCTACCGCAGCGAGGACCTGCTCGAACAGGCCCAGCAGCTTCAGGAAATGAGCAATTCCACAAACCAGCAGCTTATATGGATAGCCAGCATTTCCCTGCTGGTAGGCGGCATAGGTGTTATGAACATCATGCTTGTCTCCGTCACCGAGCGTACGAATGAGATCGGTCTGAAAAAAGCACTTGGTGCAAAGAAGCGCCGCATACGCTTCCAGTTCCTGACCGAGGCATCTGTTCTCACGAGTCTCGGTGGTATTGTGGGTGTTGTGCTCGGCGTTCTGCTGGCGGAGCTTATCTCCCGCACAAACGGAATACCTGTGGCAATCTCTGTGCCTGCGATAATTGTATCTGTGGCATTTTCCATGATCATCGGACTTGTTTTCGGACTGGTTCCGGCGGTCAAGGCGGCAAATCTCAATCCTATCGAGGCTCTGAGAAGAGACTGATAAAAAAACAAACTCCCGCTTTTGCAGACGGCTGAAGCGGGAGTTTTTCTATATTTTTTCTTAAAAAAATAATTATAATCCGTGTAACGAACAGCCCGAAGATGTGTATACATAGACAAGAACGCAAACTGAAGTAAACAAGTTCTGAAATAATAAGGAGGTAATAAAAAATGGAAAAGAAGGAAATGCTCGCACAGCAGATTTTTGCTGCAATAAATGAAAACGAAGAATTTTGCAAAGCTTTTGTGTCTGCGGAGAATGCGGAGGCCGTAAAAAAAGTGCTTGCCGAAAACGGTTTTGAGCTTACCCTTGAGGACATTGAGGCAATCTTTGCCGATGGCCTTGACGAGATAAAGACTCAGAATGACCCTGCAAAGGCAGGTGAGCTGAGCGAAGACCAGCTTGACGACGTTGCCGGCGGCGGATTTTTCAAAGGTACTCTTCGCCTTGCCGTGTCCTGCGGTGTGGCTTTCGGTTACGGCTGCTTCTGCGGCATTTGCCCCGCCGCAGCTGCCGGTGCAAACTATGTCGCCGGAGGCCTTGGAATATGGACGGCCGCCGGATATGTGAAAAAGGGATGGTAAGCCTATTTGTACATAAGCTCAAAAACAGCAGGGACACCGAATGTCGGTGTCCCTGCTGTTTTTTTCATCCTGCCATTACGTGTGATCGGACTTGCGCTCACACGCGATTATCGTTATGGACAATAGCGTCAAAATATATGTTGTTTGCAAAGATTTTCCCGGTGTGAATTCCTTTGATTGTTACAGAGATGCACCGCTCATTTATTTCAATTAATGTTACATTTCCCTGTACGGTTTTTGCGGCCTCATCCTTTGTTGTTGTAGGGCAAATACTACCGTTGTTAATGTATAAATTTTGATGCGGTGCATCGAAATCCAGTTCCGGAAAAATATGAGTATGGCCGGAAATGAAAATTACATTGTGGTGTGCATTTATTATTTCCTGCAGCCTTTGATCCTGTTCTTTCACAATGTATGGACTCATATCCTCTGTTCGCTGCGGGTTATGAGCGATAAGCGGCGGATGGCATAGCACAATATGATATTGAGCGGCACTTTGGTTCAGCCGCTCCTTCAAAAAGAGAAGCTGCTGCCCTTTGTTCGGAAAGAAAAACTGTTTTTGATGGTATGTTGGATTCAGGCCGATCAAATCAACCGTATCGTTTATGCACTTGTAAAATGCTCCGCTTGCATCAACGATTGAAGGATACTCGCGGTTAATTAACATTTCAAACGCCCTGTAACTTGCATCATCCTTTACAGGATTATCGTGGTTTCCGGAAACGCTGTAAATTGGAATCGAACGAATGTGTTTTTCCAACATATTAGCTGCTATTGTGTATTGCCTTTCTTCCGCGCGATCAGCGATATCTCCAACGATCAGGAGCAGGTCCGCATCATTCAGCATTGACAGCGCCCGTTCTATATTCAGCGTTTTATTGTATATGTGCAGATCACTGATAACGCCAAATCTCATACGATCACCTAAAAAACAAATTCTGTCTCATATATTTACTTTACCATAGAGTCAGAAAAATGGAAGGAGCAAACAGCTCCTTCCAAACATTTTATCTTGCTGCATCCAGCATTTTTTCGATAAAAATACCGTATCCCCGTGTTGGGTCATTCACGAGCACATGGGTCACAGCACCGATTATCTTGCCGTTCTGGATTATCGGACTGCCGCTCATGCCCTGGACGATGCCGCCGGTGAGCGCAAGCAGCTCGCTGTCCCGCACGCAGAGCATCATGCTGCGTACGTCGTCCTCGCCGCGATAGACGCGGCATATTTCGACATCGTACTCTTTTGTCTCGCTTCCGGAAACGTTGGCGAGAATTTTGGCGCTGCCTAGTACGACCTCTCCCGGACTTGCGACGGGTAGGGGAGCGGCTTCGGTGAATTTAGCCGCCGAGGCGTGTCCAAAAATTCCGCAGATGCTGTTGCTTTCAAGGTCACCGAGTACCTTGGCTTTGTCCACCTTGCCGCAAAGTTCGCCGGGTTTGCCCTCCTGTCCGCGTACCACATCTACCACGTCGGCGTCAAGTATGCTGCCGCTGCCGATGGGCATAAGCTCGCCCGAACGCAGGTCGTTTATGCCGTGACCCAAGGCTCCGTAAGTTCCGCTTTCCGGATCATAAAAGGTGACTGTGCCGATGCCGCTGACTCCGTCACGCAGCCAGAGACCGAGCTGCCAGCTCCCGTCGGCAGTTTTTTCCGGAGTTACAGAAAAGCTGATCTCCTTATCTGCTCTTTTCGCCAGCAGGTTTACGGCGCTGCCGTCAAAATTTGCTGCCGCGGAGAGAAATTCCGCCGCCGTTTTGACCGATCTTCCGTTTACGGATAAAATCAGATCGCCGGGGAGCAGTCCTGCGTTCTGCGCGGGACTTGCCATGCCGCTTTCACATTCCACCTCACCGACTTCAACGATCAGCACTCCGTCCATTTTTATCTCAATGCCAACCGTATCACCGACCGGTATAAGCTGCTCAGCGTCGAGCGCTGCGGCCTCTATGCCGGGCGTCAGCGACACTGCCAGCAAAACAGCGGATATCACCGCCCATATTTTTTTCATATCCTGTTCCTCTTCCCATGGCTGAAATTCTGCGCTTTTTTCGCACAAATTCATTATGGCTTTTGAAAACAAAAAAACTCTCAGCAAATCTTTGCTTTGCTGAGATATTTTTTTCGGCTTTTTTATATACATATTAATATTGATTATTTTTTTGCAGAGCGAAAGGAAGGGGAATATCTGCTTTGAAAGTGCTGAGAATGGGAGATATAGGGCCGCAGGTGCAGTTTATGCAGCTTGCATTAAAGAGAGCTGGACAGTTTTCGGGAAATACAACTGGCGTTTTCGGAACGCAAACGCGCGCTGCTGTGACGGCGTTTCAGCGCCGTGCCGGACTTAGTGCGGACGGAGTTGCCGGAGCGAGGACGCACAAAGCGCTCGAACCGTATTACACCGGAAGCGCTTATCACCGTATACAGCGCGGCGACACATTATACAGGATAGCGCTGAGCTATGGGAGCAGCGTCCAGGCGATCAATACCGCAAATCCAGGACTTGTTGCGGCTGCTCTGCAGCCTGGGCAGGTTTTGACAGTACCGCTGAATTTTGCAGTTGTGCCAACAAGTATAGATTATTGCAGTGAAACTGTGGCATTCGTTTGCCGCGGTATAGCCGCGAGATATCCTTTTGTCACTCTCGGTGAGATCGGAAGAAGCGTTATGGGCAAAGCGATTTGGAGCCTGCGACTGGGCAGCGGCGGAAACAGAGTGTTCTATAACGCGTCGCACCATGCAAATGAGTGGATCACAACACCGTTGCTCCTGAAATTTTGCGAGGAGCTTTGTTCCGCGTGGGCAAAAAACGGGATGATATACGGTATGTCAGCAAGAAGCTTGCTGACTGACAGCACGCTGTGCATCGTTCCGGCAGTGGACATAGACGCGATAGACCTGGTTACCGGCGATCTCGCAGGCGGAGAATACTACGAAAAAGCTGCTGACATCGCGGCAAACTATCCGAATATTTCTTTTCCCTCCGGTTGGAAGGCGAATATTGATGGAGTGGATCTCAACCTCCAGTATCCCGCGGGTTGGGAAAAGGCGAGGGAGATAAAGTTCGCACAGGGATATACTATGCCCGCACCTCGCGACTATGTTGGCGCGGCGGCACTCAGCGCGCCGGAAAGCCGCGCGGTTTATGACTTTACACTTAGTTTCAATCCAAGACTGACCTTGTCATACCATACCCAGGGAGAGGTTATTTTCTGGAAATTTCTCGACTATGAGCCGGCCGGCAGCAGAGAAATAGCCGAGGCTCTCGGAGATGCCAGTGCGTATTTCGTGGAAGAAACGCCGTATGCCTCCGGATTTGCAGGATACAAGGACTGGTTCATTCAAAATTACAACAGACCCGGTTACACGATCGAGGCCGGGAGGGGTACGAATCCGTTGCCGATATCGGAGTTTGACAGAATATACCGCGACAACATAGGAATCATGGTGCTTGGAATGAGCCTTTCAGCGGGGTTGGACTGAAATATGGCTTAAAAAATTGACGTTTAGGTGTCTGGAAAAGCATGGTGAATATGCTTGAAAGCTAAAAATATGGCAATTTAGTAGATAAAAGCGACAAATTGACACTAGTTTAATGTGCTAAATTGATAAACTTGCAATAATTTTTCTAAAACTTTCATTTTTAGACTTGCAATTCTTGATAAATGGATATATAATTCGGCTATAATGAATTTACGAAATTGAAAACTTTCATTTTCGATAAAACAACACCTAAGGAGGAAACGAAATGAAGAAGATTATTGCTATGGTACTGGTACTTTGCTTCGCTCTTGGTCTCTGCGCCTGCGGCGGCAGCGAGGAGCTGACTTTCACCACCGGCGGTGCATCCGGCACCTATTACGGCTACGGTAACACCCTTGCACAGTACATTACCAACAACACCGACCTGAGCGTTACCGCTGTTGTAGGTAACGGCAGTAAGGCCAACCTCGAGCTTATGGATGTCGGCGATGCACAGCTTGGCTTCGTTCAGAATGACGTTGCCTCTTACGCATACTACGGCACCAACATTTTTGCTGATGCTGAGCCCATCACCTGCTTCCGCGCTGTCGCAGCTCTCTACACCGAGACCGTACAGATCGTCACCTGCAACCCCGACATCAAGACCGTTGCCGATCTCGAAGGTAAGAGCGTATCCATCGGCGACATCGGTTCCGGCGTTTACTTCAACGCAATTGACGTTCTCACCGCATACGGTCTGAGCGAGGACACCATTGATGCCCAGTATCTGAGCTTTGCAGACTCTGCCGACGCTCTGAAGGACGGCAAGATCGATGCTGCTTTCATCGTTGCCGGCGAACCTACCACCGCTGTCACCGAGCTTTGCGCCACCACCGACGCATACCTTGTTGAGCTTGACGATGAGCACATCGCAAAGCTGATGGAGGCATCCGCTCTCTACGCAAAGTACACCATTCCCGCAGGCACCTACAAGGGAATCGATAAGGACACCCTGACCGTTGGTGTCAAGGCCACCATCGTTGCCAATGCAGATGTTGATGACGACGTTGTTTACGAGATCGTCTCCACTATCTTTGAAAACAAGGCTGCCATCGCTGAAGCATATGCAAAGGGCGCAGCTCTTGACCTTGAGTATGCATCTGTATGCGGCGTTCCCTACCACACCGGCGCTGCAAAGTACTTCGCAGAGAAGGGCATTACCGTAGATACTGTTGACTGATAAACGGCTTACGATTTATCGAAATAACAAATAAAGCGCTGCGGTGCTCAAAAGGGCACCGCAGCTATTGCCTTAAATCAGGGCATTAATTTTCCGTTAAATTCTCAAGCAAAGGAGGCCCGAAAATGGCTTTTATGAAAAAGCAGATCGAGGACCGCAATGAAAGCGTCAAGGCCGAAGGACCCGTTGACGTAAACGAGGTCATGCGCAAGTATGACCGCGAGAGCAATACGCGAATTTGGGAAGGAACTCCCAAGATCATTATCCGCTGCATCCTCGCTGCATTCTCTCTTTTCTGCATCTATGTCACCCTCTGGAGCAATATGCTCGAACAGGCCAGACTCAGCAGCTTTGTCGGCCTTATCATGGTTATGGGTTACCTCAACTATCCTGCAACGAAAAAACATGTTAAGGTAAATCACATGCCCTGGTACGATTGGGTGATAATGATACTGGGCTCCGGCGCATTTTTCTATTATGCCTTCAACGCCATGACTATTGTTAAGCTCAGCTACGGCGGTGTTGCCAAGAGCCCGATGCTCATCATTTTCGCGATAATCGGTGTTCTGGCTCTTGTCGAGCTTTGCCGCCGCTGCGTCGGTATTCCCATTCTTTGCGTGGCCGGTTTCTTTGTGCTCTATGCCTTCTTTGGCAAAGGTCTGAGTCTCCAGCGCGTGAGCTATGAGCTTTTCTACAGCGCAAACGGCATACTTACCACCCCTGTCAATGTCTGCAGCAAGTACATAGTCGTGTTCATAATATTCGGTGCGTTCCTTGAAAAGACCGGCATCGCCGAGTATTTCATCAGTCTTGCAAACAAGCTCTTCGGCAGCGCCGCGGGCGGCCCTGCCAAGGTCGCAGTCGTTTCCTCCGCTCTCTGCGGTATGGTCAGCGGCTCCTCTGTCGGCAACACCGTCACCACCGGCTCCGTGACCATTCCTATGATGAAGGATAACGGTTACAGACCCGAATTCGCCGGAGCGGTCGAAGCTGCTGCATCCACCGGCGGACAGATAATGCCTCCCATCATGGGCGCTGCAGCGTTCCTCATGTCCGAGTATACCGCGGTTCCTTATTCCAGTATTATCGTAAAGGCAATACTGCCTGCGGTACTCTACTTCCTCGGAATATTCATCGCCGTGCACCTTGAAGCAAAAAAGACGGGTCTGAAGGGCATTTCCAAAGATGCTCTGCCCATAGCCAAGGAGCTTATCAAGCGCAGCTATCTGCTTGTGCCGCTTATTATACTGATATACCTCGTAAGCAGCGGCAGCAGGACCATGGCGTATTCTGCGGCTATTTCCATAGTCCTTGCAATTGTTGTCTGCTTTGTTGCCAAAGAAAACCGCAGCAGCGGACGTGTTCTCATCCGTACTTTCGGAAAACTGTTTGAAGCGCTTGAGTCCGGTGCAAAAAGCTGCATCTCTGTCGGTGTTGCCTGCGCTGTCGCGGGAATAATCACCGGCTGCATCACGGTTACCGGTCTGGCATCTGTTATCATTAATACTATCGTACAGATGGCTGCCGGCAGACCCTTCATCGCTCTGTTCTTCACCATGCTCTGCTGCATAGTTCTCGGTATGGGCGTTCCCACCACCGCTAACTACTGCATCATGGCGACTACCTGCGCGCCCATCCTCGTTGAGGCCGGAATTCCCCTCATTGCTGCCCACTTCTTCGTGTTCTACTTCGGCATTGTTGCTGACATAACTCCTCCCGTAGCGCTTGCGGCATATGCCGGAAGCGCCATTGCAGGAGCAAATCCGATGAAAACAGGTATCAATGCCACCCGTCTTGCAATCGCGGCGTTCATAGTGCCCTATGTTTTCGCTATGAATCCCGCTATGCTCTTCGTTGACACCGAAGTTTTGGAAGTCATCCAGATCACCGTAACCTCCATAATCGGTATCTGCGGTGTTGCAGCCGGTTTGAGCGGTTATCTGTACCGTGAGCTCAATCTGGCTATGCGTGCAGTTGCGATAGTAGGCGGCCTGCTGCTTATTATCCCCGGCGGCGTAACTGACCTTATCGGTATCGTTATTGTTGTTGCACTTTTCTTCTTCCAGTTTCTTGGAAGCAGAATGAAAAAGGCTGCTGCCTGAAAAAAAGAATTGAAAACATGCAAAAAACAGCTCAAGGTTTTGACCTTGAGCTGTTTTCTTAGTTAGTTGGTGAGATCATTCTGCGAGCTGCTCGAGTTCCTCAACAAGGCTTCCGAAATAGGCGAGAGCCTCGTTTACGGGCTGAGGGGTGGACATATCCACGCCGGCGATCTTCAGCAGAGTGATGGGATCGGCACTGCCGCCGGAGGAGAGGAAACGCTTATAATCGGCAATGGCCGGTTCGCCTTCGCGGATGATGCGGTTTGCGATGGCAACGGCGGCGGAGAAGCCGGTAGCGTACTGGAAAACGTAGTAGTTGTAGAAGAAGTGGGGAATGCGTGCCCATTCGAGGGAGATGCCCTCGTCGGAGATCATATCAGGGCCGAAGTAGAGCTTGTTGAGGGCGAGATATTCGCGGCAAAGCACGTCGGCGGTGAGGGCGACGCCCTGCTCACTCAGTCGACCCATGATCAGCTCGAATTCCGCGAACATTGTCTGGCGGTAGATGGTACCTTTGAATTCATCGAGGAAGTGGTTGATGAGATAAGCCCTTGTGTTTTTATCCTCGGTTTTGCTGAGCAGATGGTGCATCAGCAGAACTTCGTTGCAGGTGGATGCAACTTCGGCTACGAAAATGACGTAGCTGCTTGTGCATACAGGCTGGTTTTTGGTGCTGAGGTAGCTGTGCAGAGCGTGTCCCATCTCGTGGGAGAGCGTGAACATGGTTGCGAGATTGTTCTTGTAGTTCATAAGAACGTAGGGGTGCGGACGTCCGCCGCCGGTGGAATAAGCGCCGGTGCGCTTGCCGACGTTTTCGTAAACGTCTATCCAGCGGTTTTCAAAACCTTCCCGGAGCATAGCGACATAGTCATCGCCGAGGATCTGCAGCGCTTCGAGGACGGTGGCCTTGGCTTCGTCTATGCTGATATCCTTTGCGGCATCGGCAACGAGGGGAGGATAAACGTCGCACATGTGCAGCTCGCTGAGTCCAAGCATCTTCTTGCGGAGGGACACATAGCGATACATCTTGTCCATGTTGTTGTGGACAGCCTCAATGAGATTGTGATATACATCCACGGGCACCTCGGTGCGGTCGAGCGCGGCCTCGAGGGTGTTGGGATATTTTCTGGCCTTGGCGAAGAAGCGCAGCTGCTTGAACTGTGCATCGAGCGTGGCGGCGATTGTATTTTTGAATTCTCCGAGACGGTTGTAGTAGGTCTCGAATACGTTCTTGCGGAAATGGGGATCAGGACTCTCCATGAGGGAGGTGAGGGTGCCGTTGGTGAGAGGATAGTGTCTGCCCTCTCCGTCAACGACATTCGGGAAAGTGAGCTCGGCGTTGCGGAATATCGAGCCGATCTCGTCGGGGGCAGAGCTCATCTGTTTTGCGGCGGCGAGAAGCTGCTCGATCTCGGGGGAGAGGGTGTGCTCGCGCATGCGGCGGATCTTTTCTATGGGACGGCGATATACTTCAAGCTCGGGCAGCTCGGCGAAGAAGGACTCGAGCGTCTCGTCGGGAATACTCATGATCTCGGGATTCGAGAAAGCAGCTGCACTGTATGCGGCAACATGGCTCGCTCTGGCTTTGCTGATGAGATCCTGATAGAAACTGTTGGCGGTGTCCTGGTCGCTGCTGCAGCTTGCATAGCGATGGAGTCTGCCTATACGGACGTTCAGCTCGTCTTCGAGGCGCATATATTCAAGCAGCACCTGGGCAGAGGAACCCAGCTTTCCGCGATAGGCCTCAAGACGTTCGGGAAAAGCCTTTTGAGCTTCATATTCCTCGAGCCATGCCTCGTCGCTGACAAAAAGGTCACTGAGATTCCATGTGTTTTCCACAGCTACTTCGCTTCTCTTGGGTATCTGTTTTACTGCCATAGGGGCACCTCCACTTTCGTAGTTTAAAACATTCCTGCGCTATTATATCACATTAAAAGTATTTGCGCAATCTCATGTGGATAATAACAGGTATAGAAAATGACAAGATCAGATTAATTAATCCTTAATTTTGGGCAAAGCCTATTGACAAATGCCGCACAGGAGAAAAATAATAGTATTGCAAATAAAATTTGATGGCGGAACTATGAAGAAAAAAGATGAACTGACGAAAAAACAGCAGAAAAGCATAGGCGTTGCGGCTTTCGTGATTTTTGGGATCATGATGCTGCTGATGGCATGGCTCATCGGCGTTCCTGTGCTCCGCTTTGCAGGAGAACCCGAGCACTTCCGTACATGGGTGGAGAGCACGGGTACGCTTGCAGCCCTTGCTTATATTGGCATGGTAATAGTGCAGATAATCGTGGCCATTATTCCCGGTGAAGCGCTTGAGATAGCGGGAGGTTATGCTTTCGGCGCAGTAGAGGGCACAATACTGTGTCTGCTCGCCGCAACTGCCGGCAGTATTCTGGTTTTCGCGCTTGTCAGGCGTTTTGGAGTAAGGCTCGTCGAGGTGTTTTTCTCTCTTGAAAAGCTACGATCTCTGCGATTTCTGCAGTCTTCGCGGAGACGCGATATGCTGTTTCTGATTATTTTTATGATACCCGGCACGCCCAAGGATCTGCTCTGTTATTTTGCCGGACTGACAGACATAAAATGGCCTGTGTGGCTCCTTATCTGTTCTCTCGGTCGACTGCCGAGCATCGTCACCTCAACGGTCGGAGGGGACGCACTTGGAACAGAAAAGTACCTGTTTGCAGTTTTGGTTTTCGCCGGAGCACTCGTGATAAGCGGAACGGGTCTTTTTATCTATAACCGCATTTGCGCAAGAGAAAGCAAAAGCTCGGATGAAGATAATTAAAAGGTCATAGGAGAGATTCTCCTGTGACCTTTTTTGATATCGACCGGCGGAGCATAAATTTTTAGATTAGGATGGAAAATTAACATAGATTTAATTTATTTATCATTTTTTGAGAGTATAATGAAATAAAAAACCAAAGGGGTGCCTTTTGTGGATAAAAAGCTTAAACATTCCCTCATACTTGTGGCATTCGGCGTAGCACTGTACGCGGCACTGATGAATCTTGGCACGGTGCTGTCTTTCTTTAAAGCGCTTGGGGTCTTGGTGCTGCCTCTGCTTATAGGCTTTGTTGGTGCCTTTATCCTCAATGTTCCCATGCGCGGTATAGAAAATCTTTTGACAAAAGTCTTTGCCGATGCCAAACGCAAGCCGGGGAAAAAGCTGCTTCGCGGAATGAGCCTGATACTCAGTCTGGCCTGTGTGCTTCTTGTCATAGTGCTTGTATGTACCCTTGTAATCCCCGAACTTGTGGACAGCGTTATGAGTCTTTATGAACTTGTACTTGATCGCTGGCCGGATTGGATGGAGTTTATCCGCAGCTATGATATCGCATGGATAAACGAGTGGATAGCCAGCGTGGATTTCAACAGCATAATTGCCGAGATAACGAGCGGCGCCGGAAGTATTATTTCCTCGGCTGTTGGTATTTTCTCCGGAGCGGTTTCCACTGTGGCCACGATCGGCATCGGTCTTGTCCTGATGATTTATGCTTTGCTAAGCAAGGATGAGCTTGCACGCAAGTGTAAAAAGCTGCTTGGTGCCGTGGCGAGTGAGAAAGTGGAACGCTATGTGCTCCATGTGTTTGACCTCATAAACACCACATATTCGCGTTTCCTTTCCGGACAGTGTGTTGAAGCCTGCATATTGGGAACGCTCATCGCTGTCAGTTTCGGCATTTTCAAAATCCCTTATGCCAGTCTCATTGGCGTGGTAACGGCGGTTTTCGCCTTCATTCCCTATGTGGGTGCCTTCGCTGCATGCGCTCTCGGTGCTTTCCTCGTGTTGCTGGTTGAACCCGGCAAGGTGCTTATATGCATCGGTGTTTACCTCGTTGTACAGTTCGTTGAAAACCAGTTTATCTATCCCCACGTGGTCGGCACAAGTGTTGGTCTCGGCGCGATGTGGACGCTTATTGCGGTTATACTCGGCGGCAAACTGATGGGTCTTCTTGGCATGATATTCTTCATTCCCCTTATGGCTGTGCTTATGAACATACTCAGTGAGCTTGTAAACAAGGTGCTTGAGCGCAAGGCGGCTGCCGCAGCCCCTGCGGAGTCGGAACCGCCGGCAACTGAGTGACGGAATGGATAAAATCCCCTGACTACTAAGCCTGCTTGGATAAAAAATCCTTATCGGACGATAATGTTTTGTTATTTATGACGGTATAATGAATAATAATAGCCAATTTTATGTGCAATATTGACAAATGCGGCGCAGCGGTGATATTCTGTTACCAGAACGATCTGAATGATCCGAAAAGCAGTATCTACCGAAAGGGGAATATGAAATGGGAAGCACCTACGCATTTGAGAGGGAAAAACTTGCTGAACAGGAACTGGAAGAAGCTCTTGACGACAGAAATCTGAGTGAATCCGAGCGCCAGATCATAGAGGAACAGCTTCGGATTATCAGAGCAAAATACAGAGATATGGTGAACGCTCTTTATGTATGAGACATTGAGCGATATACAATAAAAAAGTCATATTCCCCTGTATAGGGAATATGACTTTTTTATTGTTATTTTGCTAATTTATTTGACTAAAGAAGCAAATGCATTTATAATGTGTAAATAAATCGTAAAGAGTTGTCCCGGTGCTTTAACAACGCGGACAGCAAAAACGATGATCAAGAGGAGGAAATAATATGAAAAAAGGAAATGCATGGGCACTGCTGCCCATAGGTGTTTTCCTCGTCATCTATCTTGGACTTGGCATCACCTTTGAGTACATAATGGGCATCTCCATGGGCTTTTACAATATTCCCATCGTGGTTGCCTTCCTTGTGGGCATTCTCGTAGCCTGCATCCAGAACAAGGGTCTGAAGTTTGACGACAAGCTCGTCCTTATGGGTAAGGGCGTCGGTGATAAAAATATAGTCACTATGCTGCTCATATTCATGACCGCCGGTATCTTCGTCGGTGTCGTCGGCCGCAGCTCTGCCGAGAGCGTGGCCTACTTCATGCTGAGTATCATTCCCGCCCGCTTTGCGGTTGCCGTTATCTTTGTGGTCGCCTGCTTTGTCTCCACCGCCATGGGCACCTCTGTCGGCACCATCACCCTTATCGCACCCATCGCCCTTGCCGTTGGCCAGGCCACCGGCTTCAGTGTGCCCCTCTGCCTCGGCGCAGTCGTCGGCGGCGCCATGTTCGGCGATAACCTGAGCTTCATTTCCGACACCACCATCGCCGCCTGCAACGGACAGGGCTGCCAGATGAAGGACAAGTTCCGCGAGAACTTCTGGATCGCTCTTCCTGCCGCAATAGTGACCCTTATTATCATTGTTGTCATCACCTTCAACGGTGCCGGCGAACTGGTGCTCAAGGAGTATAACCTCATTCAGATTATCCCCTACATTCTCGTTCTCATTGGCGGTATTGTCGGCATCAATGTATTTGTTGTTCTCATTGTCGGTATAGTATCCGGCTCCATCATCATGCTTGCCACCGGCGGTGTGCCCGATTTCTTCACCCTGCTCGGCAACATGGGCGACGGTGTTTCCGGTATGTTTGAGACCAGCATGGTCGCTGTCCTCGTTGCTGCAATGTGCGCTCTTATCCGTGAGCACGGCGGCTTTGACGCTCTGCTCTATGGCATCCAGCGCGTATTCAAGGGCAAGAAGAACGGCCAGCTCGGTATGGGTCTGCTCGTCGGTGCAATGGACATCGCAACCGCCAACAACACCGTTGCCATCGTTATGGCCAACCCCATAGCCAAGGAAATGGCCGAGACCTACGGCGTAAGCAACAAGAAGACCGCTTCCATTCTGGATACCTTCTCCTGTGTGTTCCAGGGCGTTATCCCCTACGGTGCCCAGATGCTCGTCGCTATCGCCGCTGCCGATACCCTCGGCTACAGCGTGAGCGCATTCGAGATCATGCCCAACCTCTTCTATCCCTATATCCTGCTCATCAGCTCTCTGGTGTTCATCTACATAATCCCCGAGCGCAAGAGCAAGAACAAGTAAAAAGTATCAAAAAAAACAGCCTTGCCACCGGCAAGGCTGTTTTTTTGTTGGACTTTGTGTAACGGATATTAAGCGATACTGTCTTCATCTTTGTTTTGTTCTGATTCAATAGATGAAATGTCAGAATATGAGTTTGTAATATATTCAGAGAGCAAGCAGGTACATATAGCAATATAGCCAACCAAAAGCAAAAGCCCCCAGTAAAGAATGATGACGAAATCGTTTGCAGGACTGCCGCCGACTATTAGTTTTAATAGGGGAAGGGCGATCATTCCGCCGGGGATAAACAGGACGAAATAAACGATAAGTGAGTAAAAGATAAATTTTCCTGTTAGAGGTTTGTCGTTTCTTTTACCCTTTTTATTTCCGGAACCGTATATGAGGACTTCAATCTCGACTCCGAGTGCATTCGCGAGTGCAACGAGCATTTGCAGGTCAGGCATAGAAACTCCGCGTTCCCAGCTCGAAACGGACTGTCTGCTTACTCCTATTTTTTCGGCAAGCTGCGTCTGGCTCATTTCATGCGCAAGCCGCACTTGCTTGATATTTTTTGATATGTTCGACATTTTGAATTACTCCTGTGTTTTGCTGAGCTGTTATTTGTTCATCTTTATATTAGCATGACTGACCGAGCTTGCATAGCAATCGATGATTTACTTTTGTCAAAATGATTTGACATCGGTATGCACGGATAAAAAACAAATCACCGCTTTGAAACCGGTGATTTGTTTAAGACTATACGGCTGAAGAGGCTTATTTCTTCTTAAACAGGCTGAAACCCTTCTTGTAAGGCTCGACGCTGTATGCCTTTACGGCGAAACCCATATCTTCAACGGCGGCGCGGACGGTGGCCTCGTCGGGAGCTTCGGCGGCGACGAACTCGGTGCGACTGTCTTTTGCGGAGGAGCTGATGCTCTGGGGAGCGACTATTGCCTTTACAGCGTTATTTACACGGTTTTCGCACATCTGGCAGTGCATACCTTCTACTTCCATTACTACTTTTACCATTATTTATGCCTCCTTATATCGGTGCGGTTAGTGTTGTCTAACCAAATTTTATCAAAGGACAGGCGGAATGTCAAGAAAAGCGGAGTCAGCAAAAAGCGAGGTAAAAAATTGTGGCTTATGCCAAGAGCGATGACTCTTGCGCAAATGAGGCACAACTGTTATAATTTTCAAATAAGAGGACTTGGAAAAGCGTTATGGGAAAACCCGGAGCGCTAAGTAATAAAAAAGGAGACTGCAAATGGAACATGATGCAAGACTCGGCGTTTTGCGCCTAAGACTCGACAGAATGACCCAGCTGGAGGCCGCTATGGGCGACCTCATAGTCCAGCGTATTGAGCTCGGCGTGAAGGTGCGCGAGCTTGAGGCTGTGAAAAACTCCATTCAGAGCAAGGCCGAGGGCGGCAGTCTCGCCCATTTTTTCTATGACGTTGTTTACCACAAAAACGAGATGATGCCCGTTGAGGACGCCATCAGAGGCAGCAGTGCCGCTGTCAAATATGATATCGCGGTCAAGGAACACAAGTACGTCTGCGAGCTTATAGACCGTTTTCAGGCCGAGCGCGATACCCATAACTACAGCTATCAGGAGTATGACGCCGCGCGCGGCAGAAAAATTGCCCACTTCAAGAGCCTCGGCAAGGAAAACGCCGAAGAGCTCATAGATCTCGAAGAACGCATCGAGGGTTATTCCAAGCAGTTGCGCGAGATCTCGGAGGCTATTGCATCCGGCGAAAAGGCTCTCGCCACGGCTGAGGAGCTTATTGCAGGTCTGAATTCCACCGATAGCCTCGGTGTTTTCAAGTTTGAGGGCGAGAGAAGCGCTGCCGAGTGGATCGCCATTTTCGACGAGGCACAGGGCTGGGTTGAAAAACTCCAGATCCAGCTGCGCGATTTCAAGACCGAGCTTTCCGACGTGGTCATCAATTCCGAGATAAGAAACAGCAGCGACGATTATCTGAAGTTTGCCGACACTTTCCTCGACTTCCTCTTCTCCGACTGGGCGATAGGCAAGCAGAGAGTGGAGACCAGATACTATGTCGAAGATCTGCGCGACAACCTCAAGGCCATGCTTTCCCAGCTCTCTCTCGAGACCGGTTTGGCGGAGCGCGCAAAGGCCAGAGCGGAAGAGAGATATGACGATCTCGCCCGCAGCGAGCTTGTGGTGCGCCGCGCCAATGCGGACGATGCCGCTCAGCTTGAACAGCTCAATAATGAGTTCAACGGCGCCGGACAGACAAGCCTCGAGAACATAAAGGCCTCGCTTGAGAACAACGCTCAGGAGCTCGTTATTGTGTCCGAGGAAGACGACGTTCTTGTAGGTTTCGCATGCCTCCAGATAAAAAAGAGCTTTTGCTATGACGACTGCATGCCGGAGATAACCGAGCTTTATGTCAAAGCCGATTATCGCAAGCGCGGCATTGCCGGCTCGCTTATCGGTTTCGCGGAGGACTATTGCCGCAGAAATCTCAATGCTCATAAGATAGAGCTTCTGACCGGCGAAAACAACACCGCCGCCCAGACCGCATATGAACGAATGGGTTATCGCGAGGACGGCGAAAAGCATCTTAGCAAGCGCATCGCAAAATAAACGATATAAAAAGTGTATCCTGCCTTGTTGCAGGATACACTTTTTTGTCGTATAATCGGTTTCGTTCAAGTAATTATCCGGGAGCGGAGCTATGAAAAACACTGCAAAGAAACATTTTGCGCTGGGCGCGAAAGCGGGATTGCCCGTGGTGCTCAGCTTTATACCGGTCGGCATAGCTTATGGCCTTATGGCCGTGGCGGCGGGTTACACACCGGGAGAATCCGTATTCATGAGCATAGCGGTCTTCGCAGGGGCGAGTCAGATGATGAGCACGGGAATGTATTCCCAGGGAGCCGGTATTGCGGCTATAATCCTTGCCACTTTTGTGCTGAACCTGCGCCATCTCATAATGAGCACCTGCGTTATTAACCGCATGAAAACGGCTCCATTGGGTAGAAAGCTGCTGTGCTCGTTCGGTATAACCGACGAGACTTTCGCCATTTTTACCACCGAGGACGAAGAGAAAGCCACTGTACCGTTTTTTGTCGGTCTGGCGCTTGTAAGCTATCTCGCGTGGGTCATAGGCAGCGCCATCGGCGCTTTTGCCTCGGACTTTCTTCCACCCATTCTGACGGCTGCGTTTGGCGTCGCGATGTATGCCATGTTCGTCGGCATCATCGTGCCGGATCTCAAAGGAAACTGGTCCCTTGCCCTGCTTGTGGTCATCGCTGCTGCGCTCAATTGCCTGCTGAGTACTTTTATGGAGCCGAGCTGGGCCACAGTTTGCGCCACAATCGCTTCTGCCTTCGCCGGAGTATTCTTTGTCGACCTCGGCGGGAAGGGGAAGGAGGCGGAAAATGAGGCTTGAGATAATATTGCTTATTCTTGGCATGGCCGCCGTTACCTATATCCCGAGAGCACTGCCCGCCGTAATTATCGATAAGCTGCACTTCGGGCCTAAGGTGGAAAAATTCCTCAAGCTCATACCCTATACCGCAATGAGCGCGCTGGTGTTTCCCGGGGTGTTTGCTGTTGACGCAGCAAGGCCGGAAATCGGTCTTGTCGGATGCGCAGTCGCGGGAGCGCTGGCGTGGCTGAGATTGCCCGTCATGGTCTGTGTCATCGGAGCCATCGCTGCAGACGTACTGGTTTACGCATTTATATAAAACAAAAAGGCACGCAAGGGGATTCGTCCCACTTCCGTGCCTTTTGTCTGTTGTATGCCTTGGGGTTCGGGCTTTTGCGGGTGACGGGGTTGAGTCCGTTCCAGCTGCCGCGCTTCATGGCGTCCGCTTTGCGCTTTTCCTTCTTGGAAAGCTTCTCGTAGGGTATGAATTTTTCCATAAGTTTTCTCCTTTTCTTTTGAGTTCAACTGTATTATACCACAAAGGTCAGATAAAGTCAAACGGTGTTGCGCCGAGGGCTGCGTTGTGATAAAATAAGAGCAATAAGGAGGCGAGAGCGTGACTGAGAGATACATAGCTTTTGATGTGGAGACGCCCAATTCCCGAAACGATCGCATGAGTTCCATAGGCATTGCCGTGGTCGAGGCGGGGGAGATAGTAGAGAGTTTTTACAGTCTCGTGAATCCCGAGTGTGAATTTCACTACTATAATGTCGCGCTGACGGAAATAACACCCGAAATGGTGCGCGATAAGCCCACTTTCCCCGAGCTATGGGAGAAGATAGAGCCGATAATGAGCAGCGGTATGCTCGTGGCGCACAATGCCCCCTTTGACATGAGCGTGCTTGCCAAGTGTCTGCGGGATTACGGGATAGCGTGGAAAAGACGCGCGGACTTCTGCTGCACAGTACGCATGGCAAAAAATCTTATGCCGTGGATGGAAAATCACAAGCTCAATACGCTTTGCTATGAGCTGGACATCGCGCTCGAGCACCATGACGCCGGCAGCGATGCGAGAGCCTGCGCCGAGATATTGCGCTATCTCCTGCCAAAAGCGGAGATACGAAAATTCGCGAAACAATACGATATGCTTGCAGTGTGCACCTGCAAGAAATGAAAAGCCAAGAAAAACGGCCTCCTTTTTTATCAAAGGAGGCCGTTGATGCTGTGTGGGCGTCAATTTCCCACATTCGTTTTGTGTATATCCATTCGCCAGTATCGGAAGTCGGCAAGCTCGATTTCCGTTTCGGTTTTTCCGGAAGCAATATCGAAATTGAAACTGTCGTTGCTGAGCTCTATGCCATTAAAATCGCTGAGCGACACGCTTACAGAGCTGAAATCAAAGCTGCTGCCAAGATCTCCGCCAAACTCAAATCTGTAAAGATTTGTGTCTCCTGTGCCAAAGTAGTTATAGCTGAGAGTTTTTTCACTGTGTATAACGACCTCCACGCTATCACCTGCGGGTATGGTAATGGGGAAGCTGAGATAGGCTATGCGGTTTTGCGTGGTGACATCATACACGAAAGAATCCAGCATGCCGCTGCTGTAACGGGTGACAGGCTCGACGCCGATGGGGCCGAAGTCCATAAGGGCGGTGGCGACGATGCTATAGAGTGCCTCCGAATCAACATGGATGTCGTTGCCGTAATAATGCCGGGTTTCGATGAGCTCATACATTAGCTCGCCCAAAGTGCATTCATAGCGCGTGACGCTGCAGCCAAGGTCGGGCAGCTCTGTGCCCTTCTCGCAGCCGCCGCTCCGGTAACCGCGCACGGAGTAATCCGAGATATCCTCTCCGATGACGATTATATAGGCATCTTCGGGATAGATGTTCTCGGGAGAAGCATTGGGACGAATTACAATACCGCCGGTGCAGCGCTCATAATAGCCTTCATCCGTGAAATCGCTGCCGCCGTTGAAGTTCCAGGTAAGCACTGTGGTTTTGCTGCTGTCTGCGTAATAGCTGAAGTTGAGCGTGGGATTCACAGCGCTTGTGTCGGAGCTGTACTCATAGTCGCTGAGCTTGTAGACGGTGACCGGCTGTTCAAGAGCGGGCGCGTCTGCAAAAGCGGAAGCAAGATAGCTGCCGTCGTTGAGCACAGTTGCATAGTCGTTGAAAGAACTGGGGCCGTAGAGATTGGCTGTAGCCATTTCGGGATCATTTTCCGCACCGTAAACGGGGATAAACATGCCTGTGTAGCCACCGTAGACGGTTTCCGCCTCAGTAAGAGCACCGTCAACGAAAAGCTGCGGCGAAGTGAATACGCGGTTGTTCGCTCCGTACAGTGAGCAGACGTAGGGATAGGCAGCGGTGACGGTGATGGGGGAATCCGTGCTGTTTGTGAGCACATAGCTATCCGAGAGGTTTACATAAGGCTCGTAATTGCTATCTTCATAGAGCGGAGCAAAGGACAAAGCGAGATCCCGTTCTACGCTTAAGCCGCTGCTGTCTTCCAAGGTCGTAAGGCTGAGTACAGGGCCGGAATAATGGCTGGGATTGGAAAACGGTTCTGCGGGGGAGGCCGGTTCAGCCGGTGCGGCCGGTTCTGCGGGAGCAGCAGAATCCGCAGGCGCGGCAGGAGTAGCCGGAGCAGGTGCGCTTGCGCCCATGCCGCCGAAGAGAACCCACATACCGCCGAAAAATATGGTAGGTACAAGTATGAGGCAGGCGGCAGCGCCGACAGCGAGATTGAAAAGCTGTCTCTTGCGGCGGTTGGATTTGCTTTCGCGGGCATCGCGGACATATGTGTCCGGAGTTTCGCCGATGATATCGATTATGTCGTTTGAGTTCATCGGTAGCCCTCCTTTTCCAAAACTGCGCGGAAACGTTCGCGCGTGCGGTGGAGCATACTGCGCACTTTGCTCTCGGTGAAACCGAAGCGAAGGGCGATGGCAGAGATGGGATCCATGTAGAAGTAGCGGCAGAGGAATACCCGGCGCTCTACTGTGGGCAGGCTGTGCAGAAAACGCTCGTAAAGCCGCTGGAGCTCCTTCAGTTCCAACTCCTCGGCCGGATCGCCGCTGCCTGTGGGGATGCAGTAGTCAAGCTCGTCGAGAGCGAGCGGGAGCTCGCCTCCGCCGCGTTTTTTTGCTCTGTCGCGCCGCCAGCGGTCTATGCTGAGATGGCGGCATATTTTCCCAAGAAAAGCGGAAAGTATATCCGGTCTTTCCGGCGGCATGGTGTTCCATGCGCGGAGATAAGTGTCGTTCACGCTCTCCTCGGAGTCTTCGTGATCGTGGAGAATGTTATAGGCTATGCTTCGGCAATAGGGGCCGTATTTGCTGTCTGTCTCGGATATAGCGCGCTCGGAGCGCTCCCAATACAGTTCTACGATTCTCTGGTCTGTCATCGTTGGCCACCTCCTTGCTCCTAATGACGCAGAAAAAACGGATTTGTTGCGTTTATTTTTTAAAATATATCATAAAAAAGTCCGCAGAACAAATCTGCGGACAGGAAAATTAAATATTCAGCAGCACAAGGGCGAGTATTATAATGCCAAGTGCTGCAAGGCGGCGTCGGTTCAGCTTTTCGCGGAAGACAAGAAGACCTACAGCAGTGACGAGCAGTATGGTGCCGACGCTGAATGAGGGATAGGCGATAACAGCCGGAACAGAGCCGAGCGAGAGCAGCAGAAAACGCGAGCAGTAATAGTTTGGTATTCCGATGAGCAGACCGAAAAGAATGTCGTTTCTGCCGGGGCGCTCTTTTGCGCGCAGGACGAGAACAAGGCAAAAAACGAAAGCAAAGGCGAAGGTATAAAGCAGGAACTGGCTTGCAAGCTCGGCTGGGAAGAGCTCTTCAAAAACCTTGTTCGTTGCGTCGCAGCTGCCTCCGATCAGCAGCAGAGCGATAAGGCTGAGACCGAAGCGGCCTCCTTTTTCCCTCTTGCTACCTTCGGAATTTATGATTACGATTGCGCTCACGGCCAACACAAAGCCTGTTAGCTGTACGGCGGAGGGCATTTCTCCGAAGAAAAGGACGGAGAGCACCATGGGGACGAGCAGTCCGAGCTTCATAAAGATGGATGACAGCACCATGCCGCTGCGGCGTACACAGTACTGCAGCATAACGAAACCGCCGAGATAAAGCGTACCGCTGACAGCTCCGAATCCGAGTGTTGCTCCCAGCGCAGGAGAGTCGGGAAAAAGACTGTTGCTACCCGTGTGGACAAGGCCGAGCAGCAGACACATAAGGTAGTTTACAGCGAGCATACTTTTGTTTCCCTTACTACGCTCAGTGCTCAGGCGCATTATTATGGAAATAAGCGCGCTGCAGATGATGGCGAGCAGCAGAAAAATCATGGATTGGGCTCCTTGTCTTTTTCGTGTTCGAGAATATCACCCGGCTGGCAGTCCAGAACTTCGCAGATGGCATTTAGCGTGGAGAAACGGATTGCGCTGACATGTCCGTTTTTGAGCTTGGACAGGTTTACATTGGCGACTCCTACGCGCTCAGAAAGTTCGTTGAGGGACATTTTGCGGTCGGCCATTACGCGGTCGAGTCTCAGAATAATTGCCATCACTCACCTCACAGAGTCTCGTCGGAGAGCTGCTGGAGCTCAGCACCGTAGGAGAAAATGTAGCTCATGAGCAGGAGTATGAAAAATACCACTATGAACCCGAGCTCAAGCGTGAAATTCGCGCTGACGGAAGTGATAACTCCGTTTTCCACGAGCTTGTCCAGACCGAAGGACTTGAGCGCTGCAAGTGTTGAAACGGCGCCGCCGATATTTTGGGCAATGCCGAGCACAAGACTTAAAATGGCGAGCTTTTTGATATAGTGTGCGGTGTCGGGATGAAAGGGACGGCCTTCGCCCATGGGGGAGAGAATTTTGCGGATATAGCCGAGAGCGAGCCACACTACAGCGACAGAGACTATCCCGAGAGCGGCGTAGACCCACACATAGGCCAGAATGCTGTTGTTGTCGGGCGTAAGCTCTTCGGCAAGAACGAGGGTGACGCCGCCGATATCCACGCTGTTGAGCTGGGTGCCTATGACGGTGTTGGGATTAACGGCGTTGGCTATGGTGAGTACCAAAAGCACGGAGAGCATGACAATGGCGCAAACGAGAACAATTTTCTGCAGTATCTTGAAAAATTTGCCCAGCTTGCGTGCGGTGGATGAAAGTTTGTCGATATTCATATGAATGCTCCTTTATTACATTTGATTTATCGTTTTTCGTTAAATCAAATGTAGCATATGTTCAATCACTTGTCAACCAATAATTTACGATAAACATTAAAAATGTGTTGTTTATAATTAATACGCACGTTGCGCGAATGAAAATATTCGATTTTGACATCTGAAATTGACAAAAGCTGCAGATATGTTAAAATGGGGACAATGAACGCAGGTAAAGGAGGTCCCGCACCGTGGACAGCTACATAGAAAAAAGACGGCAGGCCATAAAGAACCTGCATATAAATATGATGATCAAATACTCGCTGTGCGTATTTTTACTTTTCTCTCTGCCGATATGGATAAGCGCAATGCATACCCAGCCCAATCCCGACACATGGCACAGTTTGGATACGGTATGTACCGAGGTCGGCGTTGACCGCAGCGGTGAGACGCCCTATGCATATATTATCGGCGAGGATGGCACCAGATTTCTTTTCGACCCTAACATCGTATCTGCCGATAAGGTAAGCGGCGGCGTGAGCACTGGCGATGAGTGCAGCCTCATGTATGCCGATTTCGGAAAGAGCGAGAATAAATACGCAAAGGCACTCAGTGTGGACGGGAAGATATTGCTCGATGAGCAGACATCTGTTGAATACTGGGAAAGCAGCCGCCAGAAGAGCCTTACGGCCATAGCCGGTACGATTGCCGCGGCGGCAGTTTCTGCCTTGCTGATAAACCGCATTTGGTGCAAAAATGACCATGCGGAGGTCAGACGACTGCGTGATGAAATACAAAAGCGCGAAGAGAAAAAACGCAAATGAATAAAAAACAGCTTTGGAATGCATTTTCCAAAGCTGTTTTTTTCTTATTTTTCCTCAGCCAGCTGCCTGTCAACGAGACTGGGAACGCGCTTCCACCTTCCGGAGATACAGTAGATAAGTCCAAGGAAGAAGGGCGTGAATGCCGCACCGGCGTTGCCGTACCACAGGCCCATGAGGCCGTAGTCAAGCACGAAGCCGAAGAGCAGAGGGATGCCCAGGTGAGCTATGAAGCCGTCCACAAAGGCGAGGATGAGATTCATTTTGGGGTTGCCGGAGCCGTTGATGAGACCGTTCATCGGTGAGCGGAAGGAACTGCTGTAAACGAGCAGTATGGCGACGGGCAGGAAAGTGGGCACGAGGGCGAGTACCTCCGGGTCGCTTGTAAATATGCCGAAAATGGCCTCGGGGAATAGCATCAGAAGTCCTGCCCAGATGCTCGCAATGCCGACGGCTATGCAGCCGGAAATGGCGGTGGCGCGTATCACGCGCTTATACTTTTTAGCGCCGAGGCACTGACCTATCATGGTGGAGGCGGAGGTGCCGACGGCGGAGGAGAAGGTCTGGCTGATGCTGTTGAGCTTGTTTCCAATGCCGGTGATGGAGATTATCAGAACGCCGTAGGCATTGATCCAGCGGGCGACGAGAATGAGCACGAACTGGATAAGTCCGCCCTGGAGCGCAAGTGGGGAGCCGAGCTTGATAATAAGCTTGAGGCTGTCTCTGCGGATGACAAAGCTGCGCAGGCGGAAGTCGAAGCCGAACTTGTCGCGGTGTCTGTACATGAATCTCGCGGAGAGGATGAAGCTGAAGCACTGAGAGATGACGGTGGCTATGGCAGCGCCGAAAATGCCGATCCTGAAAACAACGACGAAGAGGATATCGAGCACCACATTCGTCACGCAGGCGACAGCCACAAACACGAAGGGGTGGCGGGAGTCGCCCATGCCGCGCAGAATGGCACTTATGGCGTTGTAGGCAAAGGTGAAGACGAAACCGGCGGCACAGGTGAGGAAATATATCCTTGCCTCGGTGCGCATCTCGGCGGGGACATTTATTCCGCTTATAATGGGATTATGCAGCGACACGGCGATAATGGTAAGCACGAGGGAAAATAGGACTATGGAGGAGAAAAATGTGCCTATAAAATCCCGTGTCTTGTCGTGCCGCCCGGCACCGGTGTACTGGGATATCAGCACTTGACCGGCGTTGGCAAAGCCCATTGCGAGATAGGTGAGGAGTGTGATGACCTCGCCCATGACCGATATGGCTGCAAGTCCGTTCTTTCCGACAAAATGGCCGACTACAGCCATGTCGGTAATGCTGTAGACAAGCTGCAGCACATTCGAAAAGAAGAGGGGGGCAATATATCCTATCAGCTGGAGGGCTATATTTCCGCTTGTTAAGTCTTTTGTTATGCTGGTCTTATTCATACACTACAATCTGTTCGCGCCCTCTGAAGTGAAAAAACAGGGGGCAAATAAGTTGCAGCCCGGAGAGAAGAGCTTCTCTCCGGGCTGAGAGACTTTTTTAGAATCTGCCTATGGTGTTGGCAATTTCAAAGGCGGTGTTGGTGGCGGCGGTGATGGTGCGGGGAGCGACACAGTCGCCGATCATGTAGAACTCGGGGGCGCAGAACTGCAGGGCAAGAGCTTCCTCGCGCAGAGGTACCTGACCGAGAGCGTGGATAACGGTGTCGGCCTCGTAGAAGCACTCGCCATCGGGGCCGGCGCACTTTACTCCATTGGGGCTTATTTCGAGAGCCTTGGTGTTGAGCTTGACATCGACCTTGCGCTTATCGAGCTCTATCATGAGGCCTTCGGCGTGGAGGAAGTTGCCGCCGTCATTGATTTGGGGCATCATTTCCACAACGGTGACCTCGCGTCCGAGCGCGCCGAGATATGCGGCAAGCTCAAGACCGACAAGGCCTGCGCCGAGGATGACGACCTTCTTGCCGATCTCGTCGACATGGGTGTAGGCATATTCGGAGACGAGCACGCCCTCAGCGTCGATTCCGGGGATGGGGGGAACGAGAGGACGGGTGCCGAGGGAGGCGATGATGACATCCGCACCGATCTCGTCGGCATACTCGGGAGTGACCGCAGTGTTCATACGCAGGTCGATGCTGCTGTTTGCGATGCGGCGGCGCTGATACTGGATGTATCTGTCGAGATTGCGCTTGAAGGGAACATCGCGCTCGCAGACGATCTTGCCGCCGAGGATGTCGGTCTTTTCGCAGAGGATGACCTCGTGACCGCGCTTTTCGCAGGTGATGGCAGCTTCCATACCGCCTATGCCGCCGCCGACGACCAGAACGCGCTTTTTAACGTCCGCCTTGGGCAGCTCGTGCTTGTGCTCAATCTCGTAGCCGCTCTCGGGATTGACGGCGCAGAACTTCTCGCCGAGCAATATCTCGTTGGTGAAGCACTGCAGGCAGCGCATGCAGGGACGGATGAGATCCTCGCGTCCGGTGCGGATCTTGGTGGGAAGATCGGGGTCTGCGATGAGGGAGCGGGCGATCTCGATAACGTCGGCCTTGCCGGAGGCGATGATTTCTTCCATCATCTCGGGATCGCCGAGAGCGCCGACGGTGGCGACGGGAGTCTTTACATGCTTCTTGATTTCGGCTGCGAAGCGGACATTGGGGCCTTCGCCGAGGAACATGGTGGGATGGGTGACGGTGAAGACTTCCTTGACCTCGTGGCTGCCGGCGGAGACATGGATGAGGTCGACATGGCCTTCGAGCTGCTTTGCAATGGCGATGCCTTCCTCGATGTCATAGCCGCCCTCGTAGCACTCGCTGCCGGACATTCTGAACTCGATGGGGAAGCCGGGGCCGACGGCCTTGCGTACGGCGTCGCAGATCTCAACGGCGAGTCTTGCGCGGTTTTCAATGCTCTTGCCGCCCCACTTGTCGGTTCTGGTGTTCATGGTGGGAGAGAGGAACTGCTGGAGGAACCAGCCGTGGCCGCCGTGGATGAGTATCATGCCAAAGCCGCTGCGCTTTGCCAGTGCGGCTGCCTCGGCGTATTTCTGGATGGTGCGCTCGATGATCTCCTCGTCCATGGCCTGAACATGGCGTCCGTCGGGCTCCATGTCAACGGGGCCGTAGGCCACGCCGCGGCTCTTGCCGCCCATGAAAGCAAGTGCGCGGTTTGCGTACATACCGGCGTGCTGCAGCTCGGCGGTGGCGACGGCGCCGTAACGGCTTATGGCGTTTGCCACTCGGCACAGACTCATGTGGGTGGCGGGG
>JAZOBQ010000149.1:0-16213 GCA_045596005.1 Oscillospiraceae bacterium | reverse complement strand
GTCGGCCTGAAGGCTACCCTCTATGACGGTCCTTACCATCCCGTTGACTCCAACGATATGGCATTCCAGACCGCTGCCCGCCTTGCATACCAGGATGGTATTCCCAAGGCAAAGCCCACCATCATGGAGCCCATCGGTCTGCTGAAGGTTACCATTCCCGATGCAAACCTGGGTGACATCATGGCTGACATCTCCTCCAAGCGTCGCGGTACCGTGCTCGGTATGAACGCTGAGGACGGCATGCAGATCGTCGAGGCCGAAGTTCCCATGGCTGAGATGAGCTCCTACACCATCGACCTCCGCTCCATGACTCAGGGACGCGGCAGCTTCTCCTGCAAGTTCATCCGCTACGAAGAAGCTCCCGGCAACGTTCAGCAGAAGGTCATCGAAGAGGCCAAGGCTGCTGCCGAGGAATAATCCACATATTTTGCAACTATTAAAAAGAGGACTTCCTTTTGGAAGTCCTCTTTTCCTTAAATTAATGTAAAAAGGTATGGAAATCTGATGCAATGAATGGTATTATATATAGTTGTAATACTTATAGGAGCATTGCTATGAAATTTAAAAAATCTTCAATGAATATGGCATGGATGGCGGCTATTGTCGTTTGTGTTGCCATCAGCATTTTTGCCGTGCTGTTTACTTCCTGCACGAAGTACAGCGGTCCGGATGACCTCAGCGTCAAGAATGAGGATAAGGTCAATAAGGACGATGAGCCTGCATCTCCCGTTGATGAACCCGGTGAAGAACCCGGCACTGATTTGACCCAGCCCATGATACCTGTGGCGCAGCCTGGTGACGATCCTGCAGAGCCTTCCGAACCCAGCGAACCTCAGCAGCCTGAGTTTAACGGCGTTGTTCTGACTCAGACCGAAGATGCCGGAAGGGAGTATCTCGATAAGTTCGTTTTCCTCGGCGACTCCACCACCTATGGTATCGGTTATTACTACAACCAGGGTTATACGGAGCTTTGCCCTCCCAGCCAGGTCTGGACTCCTTCGAGCGGCACTCTGGCTCTGTTCAATTACTCCATCGCTACAGTCGTATATCCCGAGACCGGAGCTGAAATACCTATTGCCGAAGCAGTTGCAGCCGGAAAACCCGAGTATATGCTGCTGACCATCGGCGTAAACGGTGTTTCGATAATGGATCAGGAGTGGTTTATCCGCGACTACAAGGCTCTCATCGAACTTATCAGGCAGGCCAGCCCCGATACCAAGCTTATACTTAACTCCATTTATCCCGTTGCAAACAGCTATCCCCATATCGCAGACATAAGCAACGAGAAGATCCGCGCCGCCAATGACTGGATAAAGACCATTGCCGAAGAGAGCGGATGCAGATACCTGAATACTTACGAAGTCCTCGTCGGTCCCGACGGAGCTCTGCCCGAGTCCAGCCACAACGGTGACGGCATACATCTCAGCGGCGAAAGCTTTGAGATCGTTATGGACTATATCCGCACACACGCATATCAATAAGAAATGATGGTGACAAAAATGAAAAAGATTATCAGAATTTCCGCAATTATTCTTGTTATTGCCATGATGGCCTGCGTTTTCTCCGCTTGCGGAGGCAAGACCGAGGACAAAAACGTTCCCGCAGCCGATATCGCTGCTGCCGTTGCGAATAAGATCGGCAAGGCCGATGCTATGAGCGCCGTTGATGCCAACTGGGTCAAAGGCTGGATGAAGGTCGATGCATCCGAGTTTGGCGATTTTGCTGTATACCTCAATTCCTACGGTGCCAATGTCGATGAGTTCGGCATTTTCAAGGCAGGCGAGAATATGAGCGCTGCTGATATTGAAAAGACCGTGCAGAGCTACCTTGACCTCAAGCTTGCCAGCTGGATGGACGAGTATATGCCCGAGGAAAAGTACAAGGTTGAGGACGCAAGCTATGAGGTCGTCGGAAACTATGTCATGTACTGCATCCTAAGCGGTGAAGATTCCGAGGCAGCTTTTGGCGTATTCAAAGAGATGCTCCAGTAAATAAAACTGATATTAAATAAAACGGACATAATGAAAAATCCCGTACCGGCCGGTACGGGATTTTTCTATGCTGGGGCGATTCATACTTTCGTTCGCTTTTTAGTTCATGCCTTTGAGGGTGGTGGAATTATTGAGTACCATCGTGGAGTAGACGAAAAGCACATCTGCGCCTTCAAAGTCTACAAAATTGCTGAGCATCATCGGCTGCATATAGCGGATATCGATAAGGGTGGTTTTGCTGTAAGCCTGTGCCAGCAGAGGGGCGATCGCGCTGCCGAAACTGTCGCGGAAAATTATGAGTTCGCGCTCATTATCGGCGGCGGGGTTTTCAATAGTGATAAGGCTGAGCGGACCGGAGAGGAACATCTCATAGGGATCCGCACCGGTGGCAAGAACGGTGTCATAAACGGGAATGTTCTTGTTGGACTCAAAATTGAATACTTCAAAACCTTCAATGGTTTTGTTTGTGAGGTAATAGAGAGCTTCAGTGGGGAGGTTAAGGCCGAGCTGGCTGTAATATACGCCCTTGAAGGGGTGGGGAACAAGCTTTTGCTCATATTCTTCGGGAAGGCTTACGCCCATCTGGGCGGCAATATTTTGAGCCACATCCACTATGCACTCCTGACGCCAATGCGTGTCGGTGAGGTAGTAATCGTCGATGCTCAGCATATCGCGAAGCTCAATATGGTTTGCGAAAGGCGTTGATTGACGCATGGCGAGAAAAAACTCGTCATAGTCCATGTGCAAAGCTCCGGCCTCGTCTGCAAGGTAGCAGTTTTTGTCCGGCACAATGGCAAAGTGGACGCTGTCTGTTTTGCCGGCAAGCAGCTTTTCAAACACGCTGCTGAAAACTATACCGGCGTGGTCAATGCTCTCGGTATTCATCGGATACTGCATTGCGGCGATCGAGCCGTCGTGGATGTAGATTCCGTTGGAGTCGCTCTGAGCCATTATTTTGAGCGCTGTGAACGCTTTGAGGGAGCAGAAGGAATCACGCATGGGGAACTGGTCAAGGCTGTAGTCCTCGAAATCTTCCATGAAACGGCCGTTGAGAAGCGTCTTTATGCTGACAGAGGGCATCTGGTCGAGTTTTCGCCGTTCGGAGAGGGAGTAATCGTCTGCGGGTTTGAGTACTGCGAAAATGCTGAGACCGAAAAATACCAGCGTTAGCAGGGAGACGAGATATATTCTTTTTGCTTTTTCGTTCATATTCTCAGCCTCCTTAGAAACGGAAATAGAGGAAGGGATTGAATGAGCCGTCCACGAGATAAGCGGTGGACACGAGCAGCACGGCGACAAGTAAAAGAGGCTCGACAATGCTGATGACTTTTTCTCCGCCGGATGTGGCACGCAGGGCGAGCACAGCCTTTTTTACCAGCGGTGTGGAACCAATTACGCCAACTATAAGGGTCAGACCGTAACTGCGGAGATAGTAGACAAACTCCGCACTGATAATACCGTCTCCGCCGCCGAACATAGCGCCGATGACGGTTAAACCGTCGCTCACATCCGAGGCGTTGAACATGACGAAGGAGAGCATTACCATTAGCATGACGTAAACATGGCGAATTCCGCGCAGCTTTTCAAGTCCCTTGAGCAGCCAGAGCTTTTCAATAAGCAGCAGTATGCCGAAGAAAAGACCCCATATGACGAAGTTCCACGCTGCGCCGTGCCATAGGCCGGTGAGCATCCAAACAATGAAAATATTAAGCATTTGCTTTGCCTTGCTGCAGCGGTTGCCGCCGAGGGGAATATAAACATAGTCACGGAACCAACTGCCGAGACTCATGTGCCAGCGGCGCCAGAACTCGGTGATGGAACGGGAGATGAAAGGATAGTTAAAGTTTTCGGGGAAAGAAAATCCCATTATTTTGCCGAGACCTATAGCCATGTCGCTGTAAGCGGAGAAATCAAAGTAAATATGCAGCGTGAAGCTCAGCGCATAGAGCCAGCAGAAAGCCAGACTGCGGTCGGCGGAGGCGAGGAAGGCGTCGCATAGCTCGCCAAGAACGTTTGCAATAATTATCTTTTTGCCGAGTCCGAGCACAAAACGTCTGATACCATCGGCTATGCCCTGAAGCGTATGGCTGCGCGAATCGATTTCCCGGGCAATATCGGTGTATCGCACGATGGGGCCTGCGATGAGCTGGGGGAACATGCTCACATAGGCGGCGAAAGAGATGATGTTGCGCTGCACGGGAGTGTCGCCGCGGTAGACATCAATGACATAGCTGATTATCTGGAAGGTGTAGAAGCTGATGCCTATGGGCAGGGCGATACGCAGAGCGGGTATACCGAGACCGGTGAGCGAGTTGAAAGACTCTATGAAAAAGTCGGCGTACTTGAAATAGGCGAGAAAGCCAAGCGTCAGTACCATAGACGCAATGAGCCATACACGGCGTCCGGTATTGCTCTTGCTTCTGTCCACGCCGAGACCGCAGAAATAGCCGACCAGTATGGAGACAGCCATAAGCAGTACATACTTCGGCTCGCCCCATGCGTAGAAAAAAAGGCTGGAGAGCAGCAGTACGGCGTTTTTCAGCCTGCGCGGTGCTATGAGATACAAAAGCAGCACACAGGGCAGGAAATAGTATAAAAACGGAATACTTGAAAACAGCATTTCGAATCTTCTCCAAAAAGTGTATTTAAAACTTTTCTCCGACCGATAATATCAGCCGGAGAAAAGAGGAATATGCTATGGATTTAGGCTATAGCCTCTTCGACAAGAACCTCAGCGCTGAAAACTTCGCCGAGCTTATTCTTGAACAGCTCGATGATCTCGCCGTTGCCGAAAGCGGTGACGATATAGCCTTCAACATCAACAATGATGAGGGTCTCGGGGAAACCGCACATCCACTGGCGGGAGAGAATGTTCTCCTTGACTGCCTGAACGAAAGCGTCGACATCTGCGCCTTCGCTCAGCTGATAGCAGGCGGAGGTGAAGGTGTTGGCGTTCATCATGTGCATGAGAGATGCGGCTGCTGCAACGGAACCGGCCTCGGAAACGGGCAGACCGAAGAGAGCGTCAAGGTCCTCGGGAGTTGCAAGGGAGCAGGCGCCGGGAGCGTCCATGACATTGTTGCTGTAATCGCCGCCCATGGCTGCGAACTTTTCATCGTCGGCGTAGCTTGCCCAGACAGCGTTCAGAACGAGCAAGGGAAGGTTCTCGTCAGGATTTGCGAGGTCGGAATCAGTTGCCACGGGAGGATCGGCAGGCTCTGCGGGGAGGTCGGTGTCGGTCACATCGGGCATTACTGCGGGCATGTTCATGTCACTTTCGGGGCCTTCGCCGGGAGCGGCGGGCTCATTGCCGGGATCTACGACCTCGGGTTCGATAACACCGGGCTGTGCAGGCTCGGAAGGCTCGGCGGGAGTGTCGTTATTGCCGCAGGCGGCAAGGCTCATGATCATGCAAAGTGCGAGGATGAGAGCAAAGATCTTTTTCATGTTTCGGTTTTCTCCTTAATATGTGATAATTTTTGTTCTTTCTATATCTGTGGTCGGCTTAACCGACCTTTAAGACGGATAAATTGCGGAAAAGTTCCCGGAATATTATTTTTCGGGAGTGAAATTTTTGGCTTTGAGAGCGGAAAAGTCATCAGCGCAGCCCTTTGCGGCATAGAAGCCTTCTGCTGTTTCGGCTACCACATCTTTGCCGATGAAGTAGAGCTTTACAGGCAGTTCTACTCCTGATGAATATATTCTCAGGAAGACATTTGCTTTTTCAGGAAGTTTGGAAGTATTGAAGCTTCCGGAGCCTTCGGCGAGAAGCTTCATAAGATCTTCGCAGTCGGCAATGGGACGGTACTCGACTATGCCGGAATCATGGTAGAGGACCATCCAGGCTTCGTCAATGGCAGTGCCGGGGGCATAGGCCTCAAATTCCGAAAGGTCAATGTCTCTGTCTGCGGTGACGGTTACTGTAATATTGCCGGAAATGTCACTGCCGGAGGGCAAAACGGGCTCAGCGGGAGCGGCAGGCTCCGCAGGTGCTGCAGGTTCGGCGAGATCTTTTTCGGCATCGCCGTAGACCATGTTCTCCTCTGCGGTTTCGCACTCGGGTTCCGGGAAGGAGAAAGCGACGAAGGAATCATCGGCCTTTTCCATCGGCGCTTCGACAGCTGCAACCGCTGCGGGTGCCTGTGGTGCCATCGGAGCGGCGAGGGAGTCGCTTTTTGCCGCGCCGCCGCGCATTGCGAAGACGGCGGCAACTATGAGCACAAGACAGGCGGCCGTGCTCAGATAAGGACGAAGCTGGATAAGGACGGGGCGTTTTGGCTTTTGGGAAGTCCGGACACCCTTCATTATCTTATTGTGGAGCGTGGCAGGTACCTCAGCATTCATGCTGCCTATCTCGGCGCTGATGGCGGCAAAGTCGGCATACATGGCTGCACACTCGGGGCATTCGGCTATATGCTCCTCTACAGCATGTTTTTCACTGTCGCTTAGCTCACCGTCGAGCATTGCGCTTATCATTTCCTGAATTTGTTCGCAGCTTTTCATACCTGCTCACCTCCTTTCCGATGCTTAGACGCAGAATAATCCGAAAAGTTCCCGTCTGCGGAAAGAATTTCGCGAAGTTTTTTTCTGGCTCTGAAAATTCGGGATTTCACTGTTCCGATGTCGATTTTAAGTGCCGAGGCTATTTCGTCGTAGCTCATGTCCGCGCTCTCGCGAAGGAGAAGAACTTTGCGGTAATCCTCCGGCAGCATTTCAAGCGCGGCGGCAAGAGACGCGCTGCGTTCTTTTTGCGCAAGCGCTTCATGCGGTGTGGGAGAACTGTCGGCTATCTCAAGCTCGGTATCTCCGCCCTCGCCGTCATCGACGGTGAGGCTTACAATGTCGCTTCTGCGGCGGCGGAGAATGTCTGTGCAGACGTTGCCGGTTATTCGATAAAGCCATACGGAGAACTTGCTGTCCCCTCTGAACGAGCCGAGAGAAGACCAGACCTTGATGAAAACCTCCTGCGCGGCATCCTGAGCATCCTGCTCTGAGCGAAGTGTACGCAGAGCGAGATTATATACAAAGCCTTCATAAGTCTTTACAAGCTCCTCAAAAGCGGCAATATCGCCTTTTTGCGCTTTTTTGATTATTGTTTTTTCCTCATCGCGGATCACGGGATACTCACCTCAGTTCGCGCTTGATGCGCTGGGCAATCTTCCTCATATCATCAAGAGTTTCGATTTTTACGATGTCGCTTTTGTAAGCGCCGGAATAGGGAACTCCGCGCAGATACCAAGCCATATGGCGTCTGGCCTCGAGACAGGCAAGGCGCTCGCCGCGCATCTCGGCGCTGAGTTCGATCTGGCGAACGGCAGTGTCCATACGCTCGGCAACAGTCGGACGCGGCGGTATTTCCTCTCCGGCAATGGCGGCGTTGCCGTCGCGGAATATCCATGGGTCACCAAAACTGCCGCGGCCTATCATGGCGGCATCGCAGCCGGTGTAGCGGAGAATGTGTTCGGCATCCTCACCCGAAAAAACGTCGCCGTTTGCGATGACTGGAATGCTTACCGCTTTTTTGACCTCACGGATAATATCCCAGTCGGCCTGACCTTCATACATCTGTGTTCTGGTGCGGCCGTGCACAGTTATTGCGGCAGCGCCGGCCTCCTCGCACATCCTGCCGAATTCCACGGCGTTGACGCTGCCCTTGTCCCAGCCCTTGCGGAATTTGACTGTTACGGGTACGCCCGCGGTTTTTACAACGGCTTCGATTATGCGCCGGGCGAGTTCGATATCCTTCATAAGACCGCAGCCGTCGCCGTTTCCGGCGATCTTGACTACTGGGCAGCCCATGTTTATGTCGAGAATGTCGGCACCGGAGTATTCCACAGCCATGGGAGCGGCCACGGCCATGACCTCGGGTTCATGTCCGAAAATCTGGGCGGCGAGAGGCCTGTCATCGGGGAGCGAGGCAAGGAGGGTACGGGTCTTTTTGTCGCCATAGGTGAGAGCCTTGGCGCTTACCATTTCGGTATATACCATGGCTGCGCCCATCTCGTAGCAGACATGGCGGAAAGCCACATCGCTTACACCCGCCATGGGAGCGAGAAGAAGCTTTCCGTCCAGCTTTATATTAGCTATTTGCATCATAGTTCTATCTCGAGTCCCACGGGGCAATGGTCGGAGCCCATTACTTCGGGGAGAATGAATGCCTTTTCTATTTTGTCCGCTGCGCGGTCGGAGCAGAGGAAATAGTCTATGCGCCAGCCCACGTTCCTCGCTCTTGCGGCGGCACGGTAGCTCCACCATGTGTAGGCGTCGGCGGTGTCGGGGTAGAGATGGCGGAAAGAGTCGGTGAAGCCGGCGGCGAGAAGCTCTGTGAACTTGCCGCGCTCTTCGTCGGAAAATCCGGCGTTGCCGCGGTTGGTCGCAGGGTTTTTAAGATCGATCTCGTTGTGGGCGACGTTCATGTCGCCGCAGACGACGACGCATTTTTTACTGTCAAGCTCCTGAAGATATGCCCTGAAGGCATCTTCCCAGTTCATGCGGTAGTCAATGCGCTTTAGTCCGTCCTGCGCGTTGGGGGTGTATACGCAGACAAGATAGAAGTTTTCAAATTCGAGCGTCACGACTCTGCCTTCGGTATCATGCTCGGCGATGCCGATGCCGTGGGTGACGGTGAGGGGAGGGATGCGCGTATAGATGGCAGTGCCGGAATAACCCTTTTTCTCGGCGTAGCTCCAGTAGCTTTCATAGCCGGGAAAACTCAGATCAATCTGGCCTTCCTGCAGCTTGGTCTCCTGAAGGCAGACACAGTCGGCGTCAAAGGAAGTGAAAATTTCCTCAAATCCTTTTTTTACAACGGCGCGCAGACCGTTTACGTTCCATGAAATAAATCTCATTCCTGATTCTCCAGTCTGCCCTTGGCGTCGGAGAGGCTCGCGTTGCGCAGTCTCTCGACCTCGCCGTCGGCGGTGCATTTTGTGTCCGCGGTCTTGACGGCGACAAGGCGGTTTATTTTGATGCCCTCGGCATGGAACTTGGCTTCATAGTCGGTCATAATGCCCTTGATGCCGTTTTCGTGGAGGTCGTTCGTGACTTCTTTGAGAGTCCAGCCTTCAAGCTCGAACTGCTCCACGCTCCACTGGAAAAGAGGGAGATTGTCGGTCTTGAAATGTATCTCTCCGCCGATGGGAAGTACGTCGGCGTAAAGACGCTGGAAGCCGGGGGCGGTGAGACGGTGCTTTGCGTCGCGGCTCTTGGGCCAGGGGTCACAGAAATTGATGTAGACTCTGTCGACCTCGCCCTGGGCGAAGATCTCTGGCAGGAGGATAACGTCGCGATCCATGAAGCGTACATTGGTGAGACCGCGGTCAAGGCAGCGCTCCATGCCGACGACCATCGCGTCGGGAACTTTTTCCACAGCAACGAGGAAGACATCGGGATTGGCTTCTGCGGTATCGGCGGTGAAGCGGCCCTTACCACAGCCGAGCTCAAGATGCAGCTCTCGGTAGCCGGGGAAGGAGTCTCTCCACTTGCCGGGCATGGTTTCGGGTTCTTTTATAAGTGTGGCCGCAGCCTTCTCCATTCTGGGCAGAAGATTGGGCTTTTTTCTCATTCTCATAAGGCTTGTCTCCTTAAATATATACTACCCTTTAGAATAGCATATCCGTCATAAAACATCAATCTGTTTTTCAGCAAGCTCTTGCCGTGAATATGGGAAACGGATATAATAGAAGCATTAATATTTGGATGAGGTCGTGCCGATGATAGTTTTGGTCACAAGTGAAAACATATCCGATGCCGCCTATATCCATTCCGAAGCATGGAAGGATTCGCACAAGGATTTTTGCAGCGCCGAATTTGTGGCGGCTCACACTCCGCAGCGGCAGCGGCTGTACCTCGAAAAGGAACTGGAGACGGGCAAGGATATTTTTATGCTTACGGGCGAAAAGCCTTTAGGAATCGTATCGGTATATGAAGGTGTCATCGAAAATCTCTATGTTCTCCCATCTGAGCAAAATAAGGGATATGGCTCCGCATTGCTGGATTACGCCGTGAACAGCTGCGGCGGCCGACGCCTGTGGGTGCTCAATATCAACGCAGACGCGCGCAGGCTGTATGTTCGCAGAGGATTTGCCGAAAGCGGTGAGACCAGACAGCTGTCCGATAAGCTGTGGGAAATAGAAATGATATTATAAAAAATATTGTTAATTAGCCGTTTCGGGTTTATAATCCGAATATAAAACATACAACGGAGGTGCCGCTATGCCGAGCAACTGGAAACGTACCAGCGAGGAGCTGCACAAAACATATATTGCCAACACGGAGGCATTTTATAAAATTGCCGGCCGCAGTCTGTCCGGAGAACTAGACGGCTTCATGAACGCTTGCGCCTGCCAGCTATGGAGCCATTCCGGCGCGGTAACACAGACCCATGTAGATGCCGCGAACCAGCTTTATTCCAAGGGCAGCGTCATGCCCAAATGGCTGCTCTGGGAGCTTACGGGAAAGGTCTGCGAAAAGGCAGAATTCATGCCTCCGCTCTTTTTCTGGTCTATTGCAGACAAGGACAGGCAAAAGGGAACGGATTACTCCCGTGTTTTTATCCGTATGTTTACGAACATAATGCTGTGTCTCGCTGCCGTTGACGATGATGTGAGCCTTGCGGAGGCCGAATATATCACCGATGCCTGCGACAAGCTCGCTGCGATTTGTGACACGAGCGGCGTGAAGCCGAGCAAGGCGGCACTGAAAGCCACCGACTATGTGACGAGCGGCGAAGCGAGTTTCGAGGACAAAAATCCCGTCAGTGCAGGCGGCGCAACTGTCGGCAAAGCGGAGAAGGCTAAAGCGGCCGAGGAAAAAACCGAGGAGGAAAAGCCGGATTTCGATACACTTATGGCGCAGCTTGAATCTCTGGTCGGCCTTGACGATATTAAAAAAGACGTGAAGAGCCTTGTGAATCTTATGAAGGTGCGCAAAATGCGTGAAAACGCCGGCCTGCCTGTGCCTGATATGAGCCTTCACCTCGTGTTCATGGGCAATCCCGGCACCGGCAAAACCACCGTCGCCCGCATCCTTGCCGGACTTTACGGTGCTATCGGAGTGCTCAGCAAGGGTCAGCTTGTTGAGGTTGACCGCAGCGGACTCGTTGCCGGCTTTGTTGGACAAACCGCCCTGAAAACGCAGGAGGTCATTAAGTCCGCGCTTGGCGGTGTGCTTTTCATTGACGAGGCCTATTCCCTCGCACAGGGCGGAGAGAACGATTTCGGCAGAGAAGCCATTGACACTCTGCTCAAGGCCATGGAAGATCACCGCGACGATCTCGTCGTGATCGTGGCCGGATATACAGAGCCGATGGACGAATTCATTGGCGCAAACCCCGGACTTGAGTCCCGTTTCAATAAATATTTCCACTTCCCCGACTATACCGGGGAGCAGCTTATGGCCATTTTTGAGAGCATGTGCGGCAAGAACAGCTATCTGCTCAACGATGAGGCGAAGGAGTATGCAACGGTATATTTTAAACAACTTTATGTCAACCGAGATGAAAACTTTGGCAATGCCCGCGACGTACGAAACTGCTTCGAAGATATGATAGTCAATCAGGCCGACAGACTCAGCAGTCTTGAAACTCCTTCAAAAGAACAGCTCATGGAGGTCACGAAAACAGATCTCGGAGCATGAGAAATATAAAAAATGTGCAGTTCGATTGAACTGCACATTTTTTATTATGTTAACTTGATTAAATCCCATAAACGTACAGATGCACCATGCCGAAAGCTTCTCTTATGAAGTAGTTGGTCATTAGTACGGGGTAGCTGGTTCGTCCGGGGATGCCGTAGACCTCGACGCCCAGCATTTTAGCCATGGTTTTGGCGCGGTGGAGGTGGTATTCGCTGCTGACAACGGCGATCGTTGCCGAATCCAGCTGCTCGCCGATGATGTCAAAGGAGAACTTGAGGTTTTCCTCGGTGGAGGTCGCCTTGTCCTCCATGATGAGCTGAGCCGGAGAAATGCCGCGGGCGGTAAGGTAGTCGAACATCGCCTGAGCCTCGCTGAGGTTTTCTCCTTCGCCCTGTCCTCCGGTAAGAATGGCAACGCAGTCGGGGTGACTTTCCATATATTCAATGGTGGGAGTCATGCGGTTCACCATTGAAAGGGAAGGGACGGAGCCGTTGACTCCGGCGCCGAGGACGATAATGTAATCGGCGTCCACGTCATCGTCGCCAAAGGAGTCAACGATAACGGGTATCTCCATGGCAAGGAAAAGCGCAAAACCGAGGCAGAGCAGTACGGTCAGCGCGATGATACACTTACGCCATTTCTTTTTGAGCAGAAAACCGTAGATAAGCACCACAGTGGCGGCGCATAAGAGACAGTAGGCCAGGAAGGAGTAGCCAATGAGGGCAAATTTCAAAAATGCGGCAACTATGAGAATGATGCCTGCCGCTATATAAAAGCCTTTTTTCATGAACTCAGCTCCTCCCAAAGCCCATAAAGCTCTTCGAGCTGAGCTTCAAGCGCCTCCTTCTCGGCGCCTATCTCCAGCAGCTTCTGATAGTCGCTGGCAAACTGCTCGCAGAGGGAGTCTTTTTCGGCAATTTGCTCTTCCAGTTTGGCGATGTCCTTTTCGATACGGGCGATACGTTTTTCGGTATTCTGATTGTTTTTCTTTTTGGGGGCGGCCTCTTTTTTCTTCGGCTCGGCCTTTGCTGCGGCCTGCTGTATGGACTGCTGTCGGGCCTTGAATTCGCGAAATTCCGAGAAAGTGCCGCGGTAGTCGGTTATCTTTCCGTCGCGCAGCTCCCAAATACGGGTGGCGAATTTCTCTATGAACCAGCGGTCATGGCTGACGAAGAGCAGAGCTTCCTCATAGTCCATGATGGCGGACTCTATCCATTCGCGTGAGGCTATGTCGAGGTGGTTGGTCGGCTCGTCGAGTATGAGGAAGTTTATGTCTCCGCGCATGAGCATGCAAAGGCGCAGACGGCTCTGCTCGCCGCCGGAGAGGGTTCCGACGCTTTTGAAAACGTCCTCGCCGGAGAAGAGGAAGTGACCGAGTCTGTCGCGTGCTTCCTGGGGAGAGCAGCCGCAGTCGTATATCATGGTGTCATAAAGACTGCGCTCGGGGTGCTCAAAATGGATTATCTGGGGCAGGTAGGCGGTTTTGACCGTGGGGCCTTTGCGGATGAAGCCGCTGTCGGCCCATTCTTCGCCCATTATAAGTTTGATGAAAGTGGATTTTCCTGTGCCGTTGTCGCCAATAAGCGCTATGCGCTCGCGGCCTTCGATAAGCAGTTCAAGGTCATTGAATAGTTGTTTCTCTCCGAATGCCTTGCTTACGCCGTCTATAAGCAGCACCTCATCGCCGTAAAACTCCTTGGAGGAGAACTTGGCGTTGAGCTTTTTTGCGGTCTTGGGCTTGGGAGAACTCTGAAGGCGTTCGATGCGCTTTTCCATGGAAAAAGCACGCTTATAGGTCTTATCCATGCCCTTGAATGCCCAGAGACGAAGCTGTTCGGCGGCCTTTGTAAGCTGCTCTATTTTGGCCTGATCCTTTTCATACTTCTTCATCATTTCGTCGAAGCGGCGCTGCTTTTCTTCGACGAAGAAGCTGTAGTTGCCGGAGTAAAACTCTGCCTTGCCGTCAACTATCTCTATGCAGCGTTGGGCGATGGTGTCGAGAAACCAGCGGTCGTGGCTGATCGCGAGTACTGTGCCGCGGAAATGGGTGACGTAGTTTTCGAGCCACTCGGTGGCGTGCAGATCAAGGTGGTTTGTCGGCTCATCGAGGAGCAGAATGTCCGTGTCCTCCAAAATGAGTCGGGCAAGGTTTACTCTCGTTTTCTCGCCGCCGGAGAGCTGGCTGAACAGCCTCTCGCGCATTGCGGGAGGAATGTCGAGACCGTTGGCGACGCGGCTTCTCTCGTGCTCGGTATCATAGCCTCCGAGACGTTCAAAATCGGCGGAAAGACGGTCGTATTCGCGAAGAACTTCGTCCGATGCGTCCTTTTCCATGAGCCTTGTGAGCTCATCGATACGGCGGCCTATGGCATAGACACGCTCGTGAGCGGTCTTGAGAACGTCCTCGGTAGTGTAGTGGGCGGGATAGACGGGGATCTGGGATATGAGTCCCATGCGTTTGCCGCCTGCTATGGCAATGTCGCCTTCGTCATAGTCTATCTCCTCGGAGAGAATGCGGAAGAGGGTGGTCTTGCCGCAGCCGTTCCGTCCGAGTATGCCTATATGCTCGCCGGACTGGACGTCGAAGCTCAAACCGTCGAGGATATTAACGCCGTCGTCGTATGCTTTTTTCAGTTCCTTTATGGAAATGTCTATCATTTTTCAATTACTCCGTTGTAGGTGTTACGAGTGCCTGCAGCACTGTGTTTGCGACCGCGCCTGCGCCGCGGAGTCCGCTGCCCGCGCCCTCAATGATAACGGTGAAGGTATAGGGAGCACCTTCGTTTGTAATGAAGCCGGTGAACCAGGAGTGGCTTGTGCCGTCTCCGACCTCGGCAGTGCCTGACTTGGCGTGCATGTCGAGTCCGGGGAAAAGCCAGGTGCCGTAGGCGGTGTGGACATTGTAGCTCATCATTTCCGAGAGCTTTTCGGCGGTGTCGGGAGCGAGAAGTGTGCTCATTTTGCCGGTTTCACCGAGAATGAGACTGCCTTCGATGACGGTGCCTCCGTTTGCGATCGCGGAAGTGAAGCGCAGCATGCTGTAGGGGCAAACAAGGTCGGTGGCCTGTCCGATTCCGGACCATGCAAGACCGGCGCTGTTTGCCGGGAAAGCGTCGAAATTACCCTTTTTGGTGTCAATACCGCTGAGGGAATGGGATGTGGTGAAACCAAAGCTCTCAGCGTATTTGGCGAGAGTTTCACCGCCGAGAAGGAGACTTAGTTCCGCAAAAGCGCAGTTGCAGGAATTGGCGAGAGCTTGCTCTATGGTCTGTTCGCCGTGGCTGCCGGTGCAGTTGATCTCGGCGCCGTCAACATAGCTTTTTCCCTCGCACCAGAAGCGGCGGGTGTAGATATCGTCGATCTGCTCGAGTGCGGCGGCTACGGTTATCAGTTTGAAAACTGAGCCTGGGGTGTAAGCCGAGGAAATCGCGCGGTTGAGGTATGCACCGGCGTAGGCGCTGTCATTGAGATCAAAACCCTCGAGAGGGTCATAGGAGGGGGTGGAGACCATGCAGATGATCTCACTCGTCTCATAGTTGCTGACGATAACGGCACCGGGGCGTCCGGCCATGGCCTCGTAGGCAATGGCGTTTATTCGGGAATCAATGCTCAGTGTGACAGTACCGCCCTCACCGGTAATACCGGTGACGGGATTGTAGCCGCTGAGAGCATCGGCGAAGGCTGTGAGTGCGCCTGTGCCGATATTCCCAGGGAAATCGCCGACTGCGTGGAGGGTGGATATGCGGGTGAGAGTATCCGGTGAGTAGTTCTGCTCGCTGTTTTCGGCCTTTGCAAGGAGATGACCGTTGCGGTCTAAAACTGTGCCGGAGATGAGCTTGCCTTCGGAGGTGACTATCTGGCTGTCGGCGGTGAAGGTGGCCCAGTCCTCGCCCTGCTGAGCATAGCGGACGACATAGAGGCACATACCCGCTATCAGGGCGATGGCTATAAGAAGTGCGGAGTAGGCTCGGTTTTTAACTTTTTTCATTCTTCCTCAGCCTCCTCTGCATTTGTCTGTTCGCGGCTCATGGCCTCATAGCGGGCTACAACGGGTGCGAATTTCTTACTGTAGGAGCGCTTAACGGAAAAGCTTGCGTTCATGCGGGTGTCGGCGGCTTTAATAAAGGCCAGCAGACCCCAGCAGGATATAAGGCTCGAGCCACCCTTACTGACAAAGGGGAAGGTGACGCCTGTGAAGGGCAGAATGTCCACGCAGCCGAAGCAGTTGAGGGCAAGTTGCACCATCATCATGCTGGCTGCAGCACAGGCGGCGATGACGTAGAAACTGCTGCGTCCGCTGCTTGCGCTTCTGACGGCGAAAAAGGCGAGAATAACTATTGCCAGCATGGCGAGAAGGGTGATTATAAGTCCCAGCTCCTCGCTGAGCAGGCAGAAAATCATATCCGTGTCGGCTGCGAAAAGGTTTTTGCACCAACCCTTGCCTGCGCCAACGCCGAAAAGCCCGCCTTCAGCGGCGGCGGAGAGACCCTGAGTCTGCTGCCAGCCGGCGCCGTAGGGGTCATCCCAGATATGTCCCCAGGTGGAGAAACGCTGGGCGACATAGGGTTTGACGGTGAGCACGAGCA
>JAZOBQ010000148.1:0-3706 GCA_045596005.1 Oscillospiraceae bacterium | reverse complement strand
ATCGGCTATGACGACAAGCTCTACCGCGCATTCTACAAGGCTCTGCAGGCCTCCGGAATGCAGCTCCAGAACTACGGCACCATCCTTGTAACCCTCGCTGATGAGGACAAGGAAGAGGCTCTGCCCCTCGTAAGACGCTTCTATAACCTCGGCTTCAACATTGAGGCCACCATCGGCACCGCAAACTTCCTGCGCGAGCACGGCATCAAGACCCGCGTTCTCGGCAAGATCAGCGAAGGCTGCGACGATATTCTCAACCACATCCGCGCCGGCTACATCAGCTACATCATCAACACCCGCGCCATTCTCTCCGGCGTACATTATGATGACGGCGTTTCCATCCGCCGCGCCGCCGTCGAAAACGGCGTGACCACCTTCACCTCTCTTGACACCGTCAGTACTCTGCTCGACGTTCTCGAGGAGACCACCTTCACCGTTTCCACCATCAACAGCTGAGGTAAGAAAAGATGAAACAGGGTATTTTCACAATAAGCGAAAACGTCCGTCTCGCCGAGGGCATCTACCGCATGGTGCCCTCCGGCGACAGCTCCGCCTGCACCGCATCCGGACAGTTCATAAACATCAAGCTTGAAGGCTACTATCTCCGCCGCCCCATCTCCGTGTGCGATTGGGATGAAGGCAGCATCACAATCATCTACAAGGTCCTCGGCAAGGGCACCGAAATGATGACCTCCCTCCCCATCGGCACCGAGCTCGACGTTCTGAGCGGTCTCGGCAACGGCTATGACCTCTCCAAAAGCGGCGATAGGCCCCTCCTCATCGGCGGCGGCGTAGGTATCCCCCCTCTTTACAACGCCTGCAAAAAGCTCATTGCCGATGGCAAAAAGCCCACCGTCATCCTCGGTTTCAACTCCGCCGCTGACAAGTTCTACGTCGACGAGTTCGCTGCACTCGGCGCTGAAGTGATAGTCACCTCCGCCGACGGCAGCATCGGCCTCAAAGGTTTCGTCACCGACGCCATGGCCGGACTTGACTACACTTACTTCTACACCTGCGGCCCCACCGCCATGCTCAAGGCCATCGACGCGATCGCAAAGACCAGCGGCGAGCTGAGCTTTGAAGAGCGCATGGGTTGCGGCTTTGGAGCCTGCATGGGCTGCAGCTGCAAGACCAAGTATGGCAACAAACGTATCTGCAAGGACGGCCCCGTTCTGGTAAGGGAAGAAATAGTGTGGTAAAACCACACTATCTGATTAAAAAGCCCATCGCCTCGCCCTGTGGGCAGCCGGCGATGATGGCAAAAATCCCCCATTCTGCCGGGGGAAATAATTCAGTTCTATTTATGCCGTCAGCAACGGCAGAATGGAGGATTTATGGTAAACACTAAAGTTACTCTCTCCGGCTGGGAAATAGACAATCCCGTTATCCCTGCCTCCGGCACCTTCGGCTACGGCTACGAATTTGCCGAAATTTACGACATAAACTGCCTCGGCAGCTTTTCCATCAAGGGCACCACTCTTGAACCCCGTTTCGGCAACCCCACGCCCCGCATCGCCGAGTGCCAGCGTGGACTCATCAACTCCGTCGGTCTCCAGAATCCCGGCGTTGAAGCCGTTATCGCCTACGAGCTGCCCGAGTTGAAAAAGGTATTCAACAAAAAGGTCGTCGCCAACGTCAGCGGCTTCTCCATCGAGGAGTACGCCAAGACCTGTGCGATGCTCGACAAGGAGGAACAGGTCGCCATTCTGGAGGTCAATATCTCCTGCCCCAATGTCCATAACGGCGGCATGGCCTTCGGCACCGACCCCAGAGCAGCCGCGGAAGTGACCGCCGCTGTCAAGGCCGTCACCACCAAACCCGTCTATCTCAAGCTCAGTCCCAATGTCACCGACATCGTGGCAATCGCCAAGGCCTGCGAAGATGCAGGTGCGGACGGCATCAGCATGATCAACACCCTTCTCGGCATGCGCATCGACCTCAACTCCCGCAAACCCGTTGTCGCCAACAAGATGGGTGGCTTTTCCGGCCCCGCCATCTTCCCCGTGGCACTGCGTATGGTCTATCAGGTCTATGAGCCCGTCAAGGTCCCCATAATCGGTATGGGCGGAATCTCCACCGCCGACGACGTCATCGAGATGATGCTCGCCGGTGCCACCGCCATCGAGGTCGGCGCCGCCAACCTCGTCGACCCCTGCGCCTGCAGGGATATCATAGCAGCACTGCCTGCGGCTATGGAAAAATATAAAATAACAAATCTCAGCGATATAATAGGAGGAGCACACTAATGGGTAAAGACGTAATCATCGCCTGCGACTTCGCCGGCAAGCAGGAAACTCTCGATTTTCTCGCCAAGTTCGGCGACGAACGCCCCTTTGTAAAGATCGGCATGGAGCTTTATTACTCCGCCGGCCCCGATATCGTCCGCGAGATCAAGGCAAGAGGACACAAGATCTTCCTCGACCTGAAGCTCCACGACATTCCCAACACCGTCAAAAAGGCCATGGCCGTTCTCTCCGGTCTGGATGTTGATATGACCAACCACCACGCCGCCGGTACCAAGGCAATGATGGAAGCCGCTCTCGAAGGTCTGACCCGTCCCGACGGCAGCCGTCCCCTGCTCATCGCAGTTACTCAGCTTACCTCCACCTCTCAGGAGCGCATGGAGAGCGACCTGCTCATCGAAAAGCCCCTCGACGAGGTCGTTATGCACTACGCCAAGTGCGCGGCCGAAGCGGGCTTGGCCGGCGTTGTCTGCTCTCCCCTCGAGGCCGGCAAGGTCCACGAGGTCTGTGGCGAAAACTTCGTCACCGTCACTCCCCGCGTCCGCTTCGCTGACGGCGATGTTGGCGACCAGGTCCGCGTCACCACCCCCGCAAAGGCCAAAGAGATCGGCTCCGACTACATAGTCGTCGGCCGTCCCATTACCGCTGCTGCTGACCCCGTCGCAGCATGGAAGTGCTGCTGCGCAGAGTTCATCGGCTAAGTTTCCGCCATAAATTCTTTGTTTCGCCTGAAGGCGAGGTACTTTCCCCATGCCGGGAAAGTACCCAAAGGGGCACCAAAGGGCTGCGGCCCTTTGGAATCCCAAGGGGATTTCAAGTATCGCTTCGCTCTGCTTCCGCCGCGTCAAGCGCGGAAGTTCCGGCGGCTTACTCCGTAACGCCGCCTGCCGCGGATAAAAATCACACAGTTTATTTGCCAATCCCGGTGGTGTCGAACAGACACCATGAGCTGTAGCGGCTAAGCGGATATAGACGCTCATACTTTCAGACTCAGTCCCGACTTCGTGGCTTGTACTTTGATTTTGCAGCACACCTAGGGAGTTTCCAAAGAGGGATTGCCCTCTTTGGTGGACTTTTCTTTCCATATTCTTTTCGGCCACGCGAAAAGAATATGGCCGCCGGAGGCATCCAATTCCAGAAATCACTCAAGTTTTACAATAACAAATCTTACTAACGAGGTAATAATTATGAAAACCAAAATCGCAAAAGACCTTCTCAAGATAAAAGCAGTTTTTCTCCGTCCCGATGAGCCCTTCACCTGGGCCAGCGGCATCAAGAGCCCCATCTAGTGCGACAACCGCCTGACCCTCTACGACCATGAGGTCAGACTCGACGTTGAGTCCGGCATTGCCGAGCTCATCCGCGAAAACTATGCCGAGGCAGAAGTCCTCATGGGCACCTCCACCGCAGGCATCGCCCACGCCGCCATCACCGCCCATCTGATGGGGCTGCCCATGGGTTAC
>JAZOBQ010000147.1:0-10011 GCA_045596005.1 Oscillospiraceae bacterium | reverse complement strand
TTCTGCGTCTCGCAGTGTCTGTCCATCGCCGCACCAATGGCCTTCAGCTCTGCCGCACCAATACCGGACTCCAATTCATACAGTCTCAGCGGATAAAGCAGCTCCTTCAGATGCTCAAAGTATCCCATTTCAGGTCACCTCACTGAAGCTGATGCTGCCCAACACCGGCAGCACCTCATCTGCTGCTGCGATGTCGGCAGCCGGAGAACTGATGTGGCAGTTTTTCACACCATCCACATCCATAATAATGCTCATGATTTTCGACACATATAGGCCAAAGGACGCGGGATTTGCGGTACCGTAGTCGCAGGAGATGACCCACCTCTCCACCAGACCATCCTCAGGAGCTTCCTGCATCATGTCCGGTGAAAAAAAGTCATACACAAGTCCCTCCGGAGCCTCCCATTCCCCGAGAATGAAACGGCGATGGAAATTGCCCGTGTACATATTCATGTACCGCTCCACGATCTCCGGACTGAGGCCGGGATTGTCTTTTAGGGAGAAATGGAGATAAAGGGCCCGTCTCTCCTTCCTCCGGCATATCCAATCCCGGTAAAACCAGTGCTGCGGTCCCTCCGGATTGCAGTTGAACCAGAATTTGCTTCCCGCAAGGCTGCATCTGGCGCAGGCCTGTTCCACGAACGATTGCCTCAAGAGCGCCACCTCGTCCATAAGCACTCCGGCGAGAGTCAGTCCCTGCACTATAGATGCCGAAGCCTCGTTGCCGCCTCCGAAGAGATGGAAAATGTTCTCCCTCTCTCCGCGTTTCACAACGAGTCTGCTGCGGCTGAGTTCGTCGCGGCACTCGTAGCCCAGTTTTTCGAGCACAGGCAGCACCGCGTCGAGCACATTCCGCCTCAAACTGCCAACACTGTGTCCGCAAAGTGCAAAACTTTTTCCGTCAAAGCACTCCATGGCCCAGATGAAAAAGGAAACACCCATACATATTGTTTTTCCGCTTCTCACCGCTCCGTCGCAGATGATCGCCTCCATATTTCTATAAGGAGAGCTCTCGCACCACCAAGTCATTGCCATGATCTGCTGCCTCGAAAAATCGCTGAACAAGGCTCACACCTCCGCCTCACCGTGGTCTTCGGCGTATATTCTCGATGCCGCGCGGTTGAGAGCTTCGACGAATCCCGCCTTTTCGTCTGTGGAGCCGGAGCCTTTGTCCTCGTTTTCTTCCTCGGCTGTGGCCTCCAGCAGCATGGCGATAAGCTTGGCCTTGTCCATCAGCTTTATCTCCAGGCCGCCGTTCGCAGCCCTGTGAAGGCTGACCACCTGCCTCAGATCGAGACCCTCCAGCGCCGACATATCCTCCTCGCTTAGGTACAGCAGCTTGAAGGCGTCGCTGCTTTGGCTGAAGGCCATTTCGTAGATTTTTTTGAGGGCCTTCTGCCTGAGTTTTTTGTCGTTCAATCAAAATCACCCCTCAACCATGGGGTCTGAAACGCGAAAAAATTGCTGCAATTGCAGCAACAAAAATAAAAAAAGTTTATTTTTTCTTATTTTCCCTCAAAAAACCGCAAAAAAGCCGTCCCGGAAGATCCTGAACGGCTCATATTGTCTGTTCTGTTTTTAAGCTGTCTCGAATATAAACAAAAAAGGGCATTTCCCCGTTTTCCGCGGAGAAATGCCTTTAATATCAATCGTGGAAAAACTGTGCGTGAATTGCACTTACGGCGGCGTCTGCCTCGGACTCTGCGATGACAACGCTGAGCTTGATCTCGCTGGAGGAGATCATCTGTATGTTGATACGCTTGCCCTGCAATGCCTCGAACATACGCACGGCAACGCCGGAGTTGTTCATCATGCCTGCACCAACTATGCTGACCTTTGCCACATTTTCGTCTATGTTAACGTGGTCGAAACCGATTGCCTCAGCTCTTTCTTCAAGTATTTCTCTGGTACGCACCACGTCACCGAGCGCCACGGTGAAGGAAATGTCATTGGTGCCGTCGAGTCCGGCGGACTGGAGGATGATATCCACATTTATCTTGCCCTTGCTGAGCGCAGAGAACACCTTGAATGCCACTCCCGGCTCATCGGGCACGCCCACAACGGTCACGCGCGCAATTTTGGCGTCCTTTGCGATGCCGCTGATTATCATCTGTTCCACTTTCTTCACGACCTCCTTGACTTTTGTACCGGGTTTTCTCACATAGCTGGAGAGCACTTCAAGATCAACGTTGTATCTTTTCGCCATTTCAACCGAGCGGTTATGCAGCACCTGACTGCCGAGAGAAGCGAGCTCCAGCATCTCATCATAAGTAATGGCGCTGAGCTTTCTTGCATCGGGCACCTTTCTGGGATCTGCGGTGTAAACGCCCTCCACATCGGTATAAATCTGGCATTTGTCTGCGTGCAGCGTCGCCGCGATCGCAACGGCAGTGGTGTCGCTGCCGCCCCTGCCGAGGGTGGTAACGTCGTCGTATTTGTTCACTCCCTGGAATCCCGCCACAAGGACAACTCTGTTTTTATCGAGCTCGCGGCGAATTCGCTCAGTAGATATTTTCTTGATCCTTGCGTTGCCGTAGCTGGAGTTTGTGCTCATACCTATCTGCCAGCCTGCGAGACTTACAGCGGGGATGCGCATTTTCTCAAGCTGCATCGCCATAAGCGAAACGCTTATCTGTTCTCCAACGCTCAAAAGCATATCCATTTCGCGCTTGGAGGGATCCGGATTTATCTCGTGTGCCTTCTCGATAAGGTCATCGGTGGTATCGCCCTGTGCGGAAAGCACGACCACTACTTCATTGCCCTCGTTGTAGCAATCTGCAATAATTCCCGCAACACGCTCTATTTTTGCGGCGTCCGCAACTGAGGAACCGCCGAATTTCTGCACAATAAGCATTTTTTTGATTCTCCTTACAGGGGTATATCTCCCCCTATTGTTCCTACCACATAATACTCAAAAGACTGCGTTCTTGTCAATCCAGCACGCGGAATGCGGAAAGAATATTTTCCTCTCCGAGCTTTGCGCGCAGCTCATAGGCGCTCATAGCCTCCGTAATGGCAGCTTTCTCTCCGCCGCGCTTCTTCTGCGCTTCGAGAGCCTCGCCCTTGAATCTCACGTACCAGCGAGAGGGCATAGCATCGCTGTCGGCCTGCAGCTCGGGCTTTTCCTCGCCCCAGTCGATGTAACGGCAGCCGTCCGAATGACGTACACAGTCCATGATATCGCCGACCATAGCGCTTGCGGTGGGATAGCGTCCCGCACCCGCTCCGTAGAAAAGGCATTCGCCCACGCTGTCGCCCCTTACCACAACGGCGTTCATAACTCCGTTGACATTTGCCAGCAGGGCGCTCATTGGCACAAGATGCGGAGCCACGAAAGTGGTGACAAGTCCGTTTTCATCTCTTACCGTGCGTCCGAGCAGCTTTATCGAGCATCCGAAGTCTTCCGCGAATACGCTGTCTATGCCGCTGACGCAGGTAATGCCCTGAGTCTTTACCTTTGCGGGTGGAATATCATGTCCAAAGCAGAGATCTGCCATGATGCAGATTTTTCTGCAGGCGTCGATACCCTCAACGTCGGCGGTGGGGTCTGCCTCGGCATAGCCAAGGCGCTGAGCGTCCGCCAGAGCCTCTTCGAAGCTCTGACCGCATTGTGCCATCTGGGTAAGAATATAATTTGTAGTACCGTTTATGATACCGAAAACCTCATTAATACGGTTGCCGGCGAGACAGTTGGTGAGCGGACGGATAATGGGAATTCCGCCGCCAACGCTTGCCTCAAATACGAAGCTCACGCCCTTTTCTCTGGCTATTGCAAGCAGCTCAAGTCCCTTCTCGGCCACAAGATGCTTGTTGCAGGTCACAACGCTCTTGCCCGCCTGCAGACACTTCCTGATAAACTCATAGGCAATGCCGATGCCGCCGATGCACTCGGCGACGATCTCCACCTCGGGGTCGTTGAGAATAATATCAATATCTCCCACAACTTTGTCAGCAAAGCTCTCGCCGGAACAGTCGCGCTTTTCAAGAACGTATTTCAGTTCAACTTCTTCGCCCAGATTCTTTGCAATGCCCTCGCTGTTTCCCATCAATATTTCAACTATGCCGGTACCAACGATACCGCAGCCCATAACAGCAACTTTTTTCATTTTGCCGATCCTCCTTGTTTATTTATCTCAGCCTGCGAGAAGTTCAAGTCTCATTACCGCGGCCAGTGCCTCCACCTGAGCTCTCAGCTCGTCGAGAGAAATGCTCATAGCGTCGGCCATGATGCTCAATGTTACCATCGCCGCGCCGTTTGCCGAAATAGATTGGTTGATTGTGAGAATATTTACATGGTTGTCGGCAAAAATAGCAAGTACAGAAGACAGTGCGCCGGGTCTGTCGTGCATGAGAATGCTCAATGTCAATACCTGATCGCGCTTTATGTCCCTGAAAGGTGTGATCGCGTCTTTATATTTGTAGAAAGCGCTGCGGCTTATGCCCGCCTTTACAACGGCATCAGCTACGGTGGAGCATGCGCCTGTCTCCAAAAGCTCCTTCGCTTCGCATACCTTAATAAATACTTCGGGAAGCATGCTTCCTTCGACTATATACATCTTAGGTCTCTGTTTAGACACAAAAATGTCCCCCTCTCAAAGTCATTTGTCTTTGACTGGTATAATAGCACATTTATTTGCCCACTGCAATACCCAATTATCCCAAAAAAATCCCGGAGCTGATATATTGTCCATCAAAGCCTCTTCCGTCCTTACAAAAGTTCTTAATATCCTGCTGCTGACCGCCGGAGCTTTCCTTTTCCTGCGTTATATTTTACCCTGGACGGCGCCCATGCTGCTTGCCTACGCCGCTGCTCTGGCCATAGAACCGGCAGTGAAGGCTCTGTGCCGCAGACGCTTTCCCCGTTCAGCCGCTGCCGGAGTATGCGTACTCAGTTTTCTCGCCGTCTTCGGAGTGTTCATGTGGTTTCTTCTCTCCCGTCTATTTTCAGAGATTCAGCATCTCGGCGAGCACCTTCCGGAGCTTTTCAATGCAGCCGCCGACCTGCTCGCCCGCTGGCAAATCCGACTCGGCGGTCTGCTCAGCCGACTGCCTCCAGCGCTTGGCGGCGTCATTGACTCGGCGGTCTACGGCGTAGGAGACTATCTCTCGACTCTTCCGGCCAAGCTCTCCGAAAAAGCGGTCTCGATTCTCTCGTCTTTCGTTGCGAATCTGCCCACTTGGCTGCTCTTTGCTGTGACCTGGCTCATGGGGCTTTATTTTATCTCCGCGGCTTATCCACGCCTTGTCCGCTTTCTGCGAAACCAGATACCTCCCGCCGCCTTTGAACGCGCACGCAAAGTCAAACGATCGCTTCAGCAAAGTCTCGGCAAATACCTTAAGGCCCAGCTGATAATGAGTGCCATTACTTTTGGCGAGATGCTCATAGCCTTCACGCTGCTGCGCGTCAACTATTCTCTTGTGCTCGCCATTGTTGTGGCACTTGTCGACGCACTGCCCGTTTTCGGTGCCGGCACTGTACTGCTGCCCTGGGCGGCGTGGGAATTGCTTGCAGGTGACCCTACCCGTGGCCTCGGCCTTGCGATAAGCTACGGCGCGGCGGCAGTTCTCCGTGGCTGCATACAGGCCAAACTCCTTGGCGACCAGCTGGGACTGCACCCCATCGTGACCTTACTTAGCATTTACGCCGGCTGGAAAGCACTCGGTGTCTGGGGAATGGTTCTTTTCCCTATCGCCGCGATCAGCCTCAAAAAGCTCAACGACGGCGGAATAATACATCTTTGGAAAACGGAGGATACAAATGACAGGAATAATCTTCAGTATAGTGGCTGGAATGGCCATGAGCATACAGGGCGTAATGAATACCCGTCTGGGTGAGCATATCGGTTTGATGGAGTCCAACGCCTTTGTCCAGTGCACTGCCGCTCTCCTCAGCCTCGCGGCGCTGCTTGTTTACCGCACCGGCTCTTTTGCGGAAATAGGCTCCTCTCCGAAATTCTACCTGCTCGGCGGACTCTTTGGCCTTATTATTACGCTCACCGTTATGCTTGGCATAAAAAACCTCTCCCCCACAGTCTCGATCTCAATAATCCTCATATCCCAGCTGCTCGTCGCCGCGATAATCGATTACTTTGGTCTTATGGGAAGCGAGAAAATGCCCTTCGGCTGGACAAAATTCCTTGGCCTCGGTCTCATGATAGGCGGCGTGATAGTCTTCAAGCTCCAACGCTGAATTGCCCGCCCGCGCACAATATCTCACCGTATGTAAACGCAGCAGCCGCACCCTCCCGGATGCGGCTGTAAATCTACCGATATGTGGTTTACTTGTTCTGCTCTGCGATTTTCTTCTTCCAGCATTTGTGGCACATCGCAACATAGCTGTCGTTGCCGCCGATAAGGATCTGACTGCCCTCGGTCACTATTCTGCCGTTGCCGTCGATGCGGGCATTCACCGTTGCCTTGTGACCGCATTCGCACACAGTTTTGATCTCGGTGATGGAGTCTGCAAGCTCCATGAGTCTGCGCGCACCGGGGAAGAAATGGGTCAGGAAGTCTGTTCTGAGACCGAAGCAAAGCACCGGTACATTTTCCTCGTCTACGATGTCGCGCAGCTGATCTATCTGCTCGGGAGTCATAAACTGCGCCTCATCTGCGATGATAACGTCGAAAGATCCTGCCTTGTGGTATTCTTCCTTAACGTTCTGCTCGGGAGTGATCACCTGTGCATGGCGCATAAGACCGATGCGGCTTTTTATTATGTCCGCTCCGTCTCGGTCATCGGTGCTTGGTTTTATGAGCCATACGCTCATGCCGAGTTCTTCATAGTTGAACTGGGTAATGAGAGCCTGTGCAGACTTGCTTGAGCCCATTGCTCCGTATTTGAAATAAAGCTTGGCCATAATTATTCACCTTTCTTTCTGAGATAGGCTCTGATGCGCTCCATCACCATGCTCAGCGCAACGGTGTTGCGTCCGCCCTCAGGTATTATCACATCCGCGCAGCGCTTGCTCGGCTCAACGAACTGCTCATGCATAGGCTTCACAGTGTTCAGATACTGGTTTACAACGCTCTCGAGGCTCCTGCCGCGGTCGCGCACATCGCGTACAATGCGGCGCAGAATGCGCACGTCGGCGTCGGTATCCACGAAGAGTTTTATGTCCATCTCGTCGCGAAGATCCTTTTCCGCAAAAATAAGTATGCCTTCAACGATGATAACTCTCGCAGGATGTATCTCCACGGTCTTGTCGGAGCGGTTGTGCACCGAGTAATCATAAACGGGGCAGAGAATGCTCTCCCCTTTCTTCAGTGCACGCAGATGCTCAAGCATCAGCTCGGTGTCAAACGCGTCCGGGTGGTCATAGTTGAGCTTGCAGCGCTCGGAATACGGCATCTCATCATGAGCCTTGTAGTAGTTGTCGTGGTACATGACCGAGACATCTCCGCCGAACTCCCGAATAATGCGCTTTGTGATAGTGGTCTTGCCGCTGCCGGTGCCTCCGGCTATACCAATGGTCAGAACGTCCATATCCGCCCTCCGCTATCTTTTTTCAACATATTATCACAATATATCTCCGTATGCAAATTGACTTTTTTGGTTTTTATACTATAATTTCAGATGAGGGCAGAAAAACTGAGCCTTGTCCCACAAACCTTTATAGCAGCAGGCGGCGCTGCGAAGCCCAGCCGCCGGACCCTTCCCGCCGCAAGGCGGGCCGGGCAAAGCGAAGCAATAATATGAAAGCCCCTCGGGTTTCCAAAGCTACCCACAGCCCTTTGGCGGCCTTTTGGTGACTTTTCCGGCGGCGGAAAACTCACCCGCCGGAGGCTTATCGGTTTCGTTCGAAATAATACTAATATATATTCAGGAGGTACCATACCATGTCCATTCCCACTCCTCATATAACCGCTAAAGCTGGCGAGATCGCCAAGACCGTCCTCATGCCCGGCGACCCTCTTCGCAGCAAATTCATCGCAGAAAACTTCCTTGAAAATCCCGTCCTCGTCAACAACACCCGCGGTGTTCAGGGCTATACCGGCACATGGAAGGGCATTCCCGTCACAGTCATGGCCTCCGGTATGGGTATTCCCTCCATCGGCATCTACTCCTGGGAGCTCTACACCGAATACGGCGTTGAAAACATCATCCGCGTCGGTTCTGCCGGTGCCCTCAAAGACGAGCTCCAGCTCATGGACATCGTGATCGGACAGGGTGCCTGCACCGACTCCAACTTTGCCCACCAGTTCGGTCTCTGGGGTACTTTTGCTCCCATCGCAGACTATACCCTCATGCGCGCTGCCATCGACGTCATGGAGGAAAAGGGTCTCACACCCAAAGTCGGCAATCTGCTTTCTTCCGATAACTTCTATTCTGACGGCGGCGACAGCGCCGACCGCTGGAAGAAGATGGGCGTCATGGCCATCGAGATGGAAGCAGCCGGTCTTTACATGAATGCCGCCCGTCTCGGCAAGCGCGCTCTCGCCATCTGCACCATTTCCGACCACATCTACCGCCCCGAGATACTCCCCGCCGAAGCCCGCCAGACCGCTTTCACCCAGATGATGGAGGTCGCCCTCGACACCGCAGTAAAGATGGCAGAAAAATAAAGCGTTTACATAAGATTTTTAAATGCTTCCAAACGGCTTTAAATCTTGATTTAAGCTTACCACTGGTGATATAATTGTCGCGGTTAAAAGGCCGCTGTCGAAATTTGATATCAAAACGACGTACGTCGTTTTGTGTTTCCATATGGAAACAGCGCCCAAAACATAATTTATTCTTAAAAGGAGAAAAAACACATGAAAAAGTTCATCGCACTGTTTCTTGCTCTCGTGATGGTCTTTGCAATGGCCGCCTGCGGCGCACAGCCCGCAGCTCCCGCCGCTCCTGCAGAGCCCGCTGCCCCCGCTGAACCCGCAGCTCCCGCCGAGCCCGCAGCTCCCGCTGAGCCTGCCGAGCCCGCTGACCCTGCTGAGCCCGCTGAGCCCGCAGCTCCCGCTGAGGCTAACACCAATGCCGACGATGTCGCTGACGACATGACTTCCGAAGACGGCAAGTATGCCATCGCCTTCATCACTGACGTTGGCCAGCTCAAGGACAAGTCCTTCAACCAGGGCACCTATGACGGCGTTAAGCTCTACGCTGCCAACAACGGTCTTTCCAACAAGTACTACCAGCCCGCCAACGGCTACGCCGCTACCGACGACGACCGTTATGATGCTATGAAGGCTGCTTGCGAGAACGGCGCTCAGGTCGTTGTCTGCGCCGGCTTCATGCAGGCTGCTGCTCTTGAAAAGGCTGCCAAGGAATTCACCGACGTTATGTTCATCTTCATCGACGGTTGGGACATGGGTCTTGCCAATGTCGCCGGCATCGCTTTCGCTGAAGAGCAGCCCGGTTACCTCGCTGGTTACGCAGCTGTCATGGACGGCTGGACCAAGCTCGGCTTCTGCGGCGGCGGCGGCGGCACCAACCCCGCTTGCATCCGTTACGGTTACGGCTTCGTTCAGGGCGCAGACGCTGCTGCCAAGGACCTCGGCGTAAACGTTGAGATCAACTACTCCTGGGAGTACGGCGCATCCTTCTCCGCTTCTCCCGAACTCCAGACCATGGCTGCCGGTTGGTACAACAACGGCACTGAGGTCATCTTCGCCTGCGGCGGCTCCATGTTCCAGTCCATCGTTGCTGCTGCTTCCGCTAACGACGGTTTCGTCATCGGCGTTGACGTTGACCAGTCCTTCGAGTCTGACACCGTCATCACCTCCGCTATGAAGGGTCTCGCCGCTTCCGTTCAGTGGGCCTGCGCAAAGGTCTACGACGGCACCTGGGCTGAGATCGGCGGCAACGGCACCGGCACCTCCCTCGGCGCAGCCGACGGCGCAGTTGGTCTGCCCACCGCTACCTGGTCCCTCGAGGGCTGGACTGTTGAGGAGTACGAGGCAATGCTCGCTGACATCGCTTCCGGCGCTCTTGTCATTGACAACAACTCCGAGATGTCCGCTCCCGAGAGCACTGACAACGTAAAGGTCAACATCATCGGCGGCTGAGTTTTAGCT
>JAZOBQ010000146.1:0-7649 GCA_045596005.1 Oscillospiraceae bacterium | reverse complement strand
CCCTGTTCGGGAGAGATTCTGTAGCGGGGATTGTTCTCTCCGCTGCCGGAGCCGCCGTAAGAGCCGTGGCGCACACCGGCGCCGTAAAGCGCGACCTTTCCGCCGCTGAGAGGCAGAGCGCCGCGATTTTCGAGCAAAACTATGCCCTCGCCGCATACCTTGCGTGCAAGCGCGGCGTGCTCAAGTTCGCGTTTGCTGACTTTTGTATCGGTAGCTGCGCGTATTACTCGTTTCATGCTTTTTCCACCTTTTCGGTAAGAATATAGAGATAATCAGAGCTTGGTCTTGCAATAGCCATTTGCGGTATAGATAGCGCCGCAGGGGTTGTGGGCCATAACGCGGTCTTTGGCGACAAGTACGGTAGCGAGAGCCTTGGAGTGCTTGAGGAAGAGGGAATCGTGACCTACACAGAGGCCGAGGACTATGTTGAAGTCGGTCTCGTCGTCGTTGAGCAGCTCGGCCTGGCCGATGGGGTTGCATACGGGTTCATATCCGCCGGGATTTATCTTGCATTCGGAGGGGAGACCGAACTCTTCCTTGTCGAGTCCGCCGACCTTGCAAACGGCGCTGGATACCTGAAAACCGTGGCTGCGAAGCAGATTTTCAACTATTTTTGCTTCAGCGCGGAAACCGGCGCAGAAGCCGAGACCGATCTTCTTGTATCCCATCTTTTTGCAAAGCTCTATAGTCTCGCGAAGTCTGGGCCACTGGCAGTAACCTTCGGCTTCAACTTTTGCACAAGCGGTGAAAAAGCCCATAAAGGGCTCGTACTCGGTGCTTATTTCGGCCATTCTCTCCTTATTGAGAACGGGGCAGTTTTTGGGATAAGTTCCAACTTCGGGTTTTTCACAAGTGTGAAGAGTGCAGCTTGAACAAGTGTACATTTTTTTACCTCCGGGTAATATTTCTATGAATAAAATGGTAGCACACAGCGAATTCAAAGTCAAATAAAGAGGCACACATGCGTGGCCGCTATGCGTTATTTTTACAAAAATGCTCAAATTAATTTAACGATTTAAAGCTTTTTACACAAAAAGCTTTAAATCGCGAAAATACTATTGACTTTAGCGACACAAAGTAGTAAAGTGCAGACATCACCAAGGGAGGCTGCAAAATGAAGAACCGTCGATTTTACGCTGCATATTACTTTTACTATTACTTCACAGTGAGTAATAGTTGTTTGTGCTGCGCATGATGGTATCGCAATTTTTCGCAACCGTATTTGAAAAGCCGCACAAGCATGTGCGGTTTTTATTTTTTCCCAAAAGATGAAAAACAAATTGGAGGAAAGTAAAATGAAAAAGATTATTGCAATTGCACTGGTACTTCTTATGATCCTGGGTCTCAGCGCCTGCGGCGGAGCGGACGACACCTATAAGGTCGGTATCTGCCAGCTCGCACAGCACGATGCACTCGACGCCGCTACTCAGGGATTCAAGGATGCTCTGACCGAGGCTCTCGGCGATAAGGTGGAATTTGACGAGCAGAACGCTTCCGGCGATGCACCCATCTGCACCACCATTATAAACGGCTTTGTCTCCTCCGGCGTTGACCTCATCCTCGCCAATGCCACTGCTCCTCTGCAGGCTGCAGCGGCGGCCACCGCCGATATCCCCATCCTCGGCACCTCTGTAACCGACTATGCCACCGCACTCGAGATAGACAACTGGACCGGCACCGTAGGCACCAATATCTCCGGTACCAGCGACCTTGCTCCCCTCGACCAGCAGGCAGCCATGCTCAAGGAAATGTTCCCCGATGCAAAGAACGTAGGTCTGCTCTACTGCTCCGCCGAGCCTAACAGCCAGTATCAGGTGGATGTCATCACTGGCTATCTCAGCGAGTTGGGCTACAGCTGCTCCAACTTTGCTTTCACCGACACTAATGACGTTGCCTCTGTAAGCCAGGCTGCCTGCGATGCAAGTGATGTTATCTACATCCCTACCGACAACACCGCCGCCGACAATACCGAGGCTATTGCAAACGTGGTTATTCCTGCCGGTGTTCCCGTGATCGCCGGTGAGAGCGGCATCTGCTCCGGATGCGGTGTTGCAACCCTTTCCATCAGCTACTATGATCTTGGCTACACCACCGGTCAGATGGCTGCGAAGATCCTGCAGGGCGAGGCTGACATTTCCACCATGCCTGTAGAGTTTGCTCCCGAAGTCACCAAAATGTACAACGAAGCCAACTGCGAGGCACTCGGAATCGTTCCCCCCGCCGACTACGCACCCATCGGCTGAGTCTGAACTGTCTTTCAAAAGCTTAAACACTAAAAAACACGCTTGGAGGAAGGGAAAAACACCCTTCCTCTAAGGACTATTGACAGGATCGAGGTAGAAAAATGGATTTTCTCGTTTCTCTTCTCAATGCCAGCCCAGGCGCTATAGCTCAAGGTATGGCATGGGGTATCATGGCCATAGGCGTATATATCACATACCGCATCCTCGACGTTGCGGACCTGACCGTTGACGGCTCCATCGCCACGGGTGGCGCTGTCTGCGTTGTGCTCATAAGAGCCGGAGTTGATCCATGGCTCGCCATGCTTGCTGCATTTATTGTCGGCATGCTGGCCGGACTTGTCACAGGACTTTTCCACACACGCTGCGGAATTCCCGCCATACTCTCCGGCATACTGACCCAGCTTGCTCTTTATTCGGTGAATCTGCGCATCATGGGCAGCAAGGCCAATCTTCCAATCAGTGTTGACAAGTATGATCTGCTGATATCCCAGCGTTACGTTCGCCAGCTGAGTCTTGATAATCCGCTGCCGCTGCTGATAATTATTGTCGCACTGCTCATCGCTGCTCTCTACTGGTTCTTCGGAACGGAGCGCGGATGTTCCCTCCGAGCCACGGGTGCTAACCCGAACATGGCACGCGCGCAGGGCATAAACACAAATAACAACATCGTGCTCGGACTCATGCTCTCCAACGGCATTGTCGCTCTGGCCGGTGGACTTCTCGCCCAGTATCAGGGAGCCTGCGACATCAACATGGGACGCGGAGCCATCGTTATCGGCCTTGCTGCGGTCATAATTGGCGAAGTGCTGTTTGATAAGGTTTTCCGCAATTTCTATCTGAAGCTCACAGCGGTTGCGATAGGCGCAGTTGTGTACTATATGGTGCTTCAGATAGTGCTGCAGCTTGGTCTGAATACGAACGATCTTAAGCTCATCACTGCGATCATCGTGGCTATATTCCTCGCGCTGCCTTACTGGAAGGGCAGACTGCACCATAAAAAACACACCGCAGCCCACGCGGCAAGAAACGCCGGAGGTGACACAAATGCTTGAAGTTAAAAATGTTTTCAAGACCTTCAATGCCGGCACGATCAATGAAAAAACAGCTCTCAAGGGTGTGGATCTCCATCTTTCCGAGGGCGAATCCGTCGCCGTTATCGGCGGCAACGGCGCAGGCAAGTCCACGCTGCTCAATGCCATTGCCGGAACTTTTCCGGTGGATGACGGTATGATAACACTTGACGGTGTTGATCTGACCCATCTGCCGGAATACAAGCGTGCAAAGTACATCGGACGCGTGTTTCAGGATCCGATGATGGGTACCGCACCCAATATGCAGATAGAGGAAAACCTCGCACTTGCTCTGCGCCGCGGAAAAGCCAGAGGGCTCAAGTGGGGCATCAGTTCCGCCGAACGCGAAATGTATCGCGAGAAGCTGAAAATTCTGGGTCTCGGCCTCGAAGACCGCATGACCAGCAAGGTAGGTCTTCTTTCCGGCGGTCAGCGTCAGGCGCTTACGCTGCTCATGGCTTCGCTGCAGAAACCGAAACTGCTCCTTCTCGATGAGCACACCGCGGCTCTTGACCCCAAAACCGCCTCCAAGGTAATGGAAGTCACCCGCACGCTCGTCAATCAGGACGCCCTCACGACCGTTATGATAACGCACAACATGCGCGACGCCATTGAATATGGCGACCGCCTCATCATGATGAATGAAGGCAGGATAATCCTCGATATCGGCGGCGAGGAAAAACAGCGCCTGACAATACCCGACCTGCTCAACAAATTTGAGGAGGTCTCCGGCTCACAGTTCGGTTCCGACAAGGCTCTGCTGTCCAAGTAAAGCACATTATGCTATAAAAACGCAGTATTTCATTGGAAATACTGCGTTTTTTTCTTGCTAGAAATGGGAAAAAGCCTTATTATATACTTGGAGGCGATGTAATATGGCGAAGTCACCTAATCAGAAACTCAAGCTGCTTTATCTGATGGACTATTTCCACCGATACAGCGACGAAAAGCATCTTATTACCGTCGCGAATATGATCGACCACCTTGCAAAATATGATATTTCCGCCGAGCGCAAGAGCATATACGACGATATCGAGGCTCTGCGTGTTTTCGGCATGGACATAATTCAGGTGCGCGGAGCAGGAGGCGGATACTATCTCGCTTCGCGCGAATTTGAGCTGCCCGAGCTTAAGCTGCTTGTCGACTCCGTGCAGTCCTCGCGCTTCATAACCGGAAAAAAGACGATGTCTCTCATAAAAAAGGTGGAGGGACTTACAAGCATCTATGAGGCAGGCACACTCCACCGTCAGGTTTATGTGTCCAACCGCATCAAGACCATGAACGAGAGCATATACTACAATGTTGACGAGATACATTCCGGCATTGCTTCGGACAGGCAGATAGCCTTCAAATACTTCGAGTATTCCGTGAGCAAGGAGCGCAGATTCCGCCGTGGGGGAGAGGAGTATCTTGTCAGTCCTTACGCACTGACCTGGAACAGCGAAAACTATTACATGATAGCTTTTGACTTCGCGTCCGGGCAGATACGCCATTACCGCGTTGACAAAATGACCGCGATTCGCGTGACGGACAAAGTCCGAGAGGGCAAAAAAGAGCTCGGAGATGTGGATATGGCGGAGTATACCGGCAAGGTTTTCGGTATGTTTTCCGGCAGCTCGGAGCGCGTGCGTCTGCGTTGCGAGAATCATCTCGCCGGAGCGGTCATAGACCGATTCGGCAAGGATGTCATCATTGTTTCTACCGATGACGAACATTTTACCGTTACGGTTGATGTCGTTCCGTCGCCGCAGTTTTTCGCATGGGTCTTTGGATTTGAGGGCGAGATGAAGATCATTTCACCCGCATCGGCTGTGGAGAAAATGCGTGCGCTGCTGCATAAATCGGCCGGACTTTATGAGAGCGAGGAACAATCGTGAACGAGAGCAGCAAAGTTGCCAACAAAGGCTATCTGTTTGAAAATTTCCGCCTGTTTCATTTGCGTGACCGCCGAGCCCAGCAGGTGGAGACGCATTACCATGAATTCGACAAAGCGCTCGTATTCTATTCGGGAAGCGTTGACTATATAATCGAAGGCGTGACATATACGCTCAGTCCCGGAGACATTCTTTTCGTGCCTCACCATGCTATCCACAAACCGGTGATAGGTGCGGAGTCGGACTATGAGCGCGCGGTTTTCTGGATAAGGCCGGGATTCCTTGAGCAGCACAGCTGCGACGGCGTGGAGCTTTATACCTGCTTTGCCCTCAGCGCGGAGAGAAGGGCCTGCCTTTATCATCCCGAGGCCGAGAGCATGAACCGCATAAAAAAGCTTGTTGCGGGTCTGGAGCGCGCTTTGAAAGAGGAGCGTTTCGGCGCAAAACTGCTGGCGGACAGTATTTTCATGCAGCTGATGATAGAGTTCAATCGCTGCGTAATTGAAGAGAGTCCGAGCAAGCCGCGCAGTATAGATCCTAAGATTGACGAGGCTATGCGTTATATCAACAATCACCTCTCCGAGGAACTGAGCGTTGATTTCCTCGCCGGAAAGTGCTATCTGAGCAGATATTATTTCATGCGACGCTTCAAAGAGTCCACCGGTTACACCGTCCATAACTATATATGTCAGAAGCGGCTTACCGCCGCGGCGGAACTGATGGAAGAGGGGACAGGCGTTACCGAGGCTGCAATGAGCGTGGGCTTTTCCGAGTATTCATCATTTCTGCGCGCCTTCAAAAAGCTATATAAGCTGACACCGAGCGAGTATCTCCAGCGTTTCGAAGAACTCGACAGCAGCTATGGCGAATAAAAAATTGGAAATTGCGCAAAAAACGATTTACAAGTAAAAAAATTAGTATTATAATACCATGTCGTGTTAAAAAATGTGCTGTGAAAAATCGCAGCTTAAATCTGATTACAAATGGGGAATTATTAATGAGCAGACTTATAGGCACAGTATCTCGTGGTATCAGAACTCCCATCGTCCGTCAGGGCGACGATATAGTTGACGTTGTCGTATCCTCCGTGCTGCAGGCAGTGCAGGAAAACGGCATTGAGATCCATGACAAGGATATAGTCGCTGTAACAGAATCCGTTGTTGCACGCGCACAGGGCAACTATGCCACTATTGAGAATATTTCCAAGGACGTGAAGGCAAAGACCGGCGGCAAGACCGTTGGCGTCACCTTCCCCATACTCAGCCGCAACCGTTTCGCAAACTGCCTTATGGGTATTGCCGGCGGCTGCGAAAAGGTAGTGCTCATGCTTTCCTATCCCTCCGATGAAGTGGGCAACCATCTTGTGAGCATCGACGCTGTTGACGAAGCCGGAATTGACCCTTACCGCGATGTTCTCAGCCTTGAGCAGTTCCGTGCCGCTTTTGGTCAGGTCGTTCACCCCTTCACCGGTGTTGACTACGTTGAATACTACTCCGAGCTCGTACGCAAAATGGGCGCAGAGGTCGAGGTTATTTTCGCAAACCGCGTTCAGGCTATCGCCGATTATGCCGATTGCGTCATCACCTGCGATATTCACTCCCGTGCACGCAGCAAGCGCCTCCTCAAGAAGGCCGGCGTAAAGACCGTTCTGGGTCTTGACGATATTCTCACCGAGAGCATTGATGGCAGCGGTTTCAACCCCGAGTACGGTCTTCTCGGCTCCAACAAGGCCACCGATGACAGCGTAAAGCTTTTCCCTGTAAACTGCATGGCAATTGCCGATGCTATTGGCAAGCGTATGAGCGAAGCCACCGGTAAAAAGGTTGAAGCCATGATCTATGGCGACGGAGCTTTCAAGGATCCCGCAGGCAAGATCTGGGAGCTGGCTGGCCCCGTTGTCTCCCCCGGCTATACCGACGGTCTTATCGGCACCCCCAACGAGCTTTAGCTGAAGTATCTCGCTGATAATGATTTCGGCGATCTTCAGGGCGAGGAACTCAAAAAGGCTATCGAAGATCGCATCAAGGCCAAGGATGGAGCTTCCCTCGTCGGCAACATGGTATCCGAGGGCACTACCCCCCGCAACCTTACCGACCTCATTGGCTCTCTCTGCGACCTGACTTCCGGTTCCGGTGACAAGGGTACTCCCGTCATCTTTATCCAGGGTTATTTCGATAACTACACCAACGACTGATAATAAGAAATGTCAAAGGCACAGCGGTTATGTTCCGCTGTGCCTTTTATGTTTGCTTCACATGTGATAGTATAGAGTCAGAATCGTTTGAGAAAACAGGAGTTTTGTCTATGAGCGAAGAATTATTTTATGAATATGACGCTGTGGCACAGGTGCTTATTAAACATTCTGCACGAGAGTCTCCGCAGATAATTAAAAAAAGCGATCCTGTCTAAGTCGGAGGCCAAGCGGTCTTAGGAAGACAAATGTCTTAGCCAACTCCTTGGCT
>JAZOBQ010000145.1:0-7572 GCA_045596005.1 Oscillospiraceae bacterium | reverse complement strand
GTTCTGGTGCAGGATCTCGGCGTGGCAAAGGTGCTGCGCGCGGCCTGCCCCGACCTGCCTCTGCACGCCAGCACTCAGATGAGCGTGCACAATCTCGGCGGCGTTCACGCGGCGGCGCAGATGGGCATCACCCGCGTGGGGCTCGCCCGAGAGCTTACGCTCGACCAGATAGCCATTATCCCCTCCCGCCCCCCCATCGAGGTGGAGGTTTTTGTCCACGGCGCGCTCTGCTTCTGCCACAGCGGCCAGTGCTATATGTCCGCCCTCATAGGCCGCAGGAGCGGCAACCGGGGCATGTGCGCCCAGCCCTGCCGCCTGCAGTACTCCATGGGCCGCCGCATGGGCGACTATCCCATGAGCCTCAAGGATAACTGCCTCGTGGACTATCTCGAGGCTCTCGACAAGGCCGGTGTGGCCTGCATAAAGATAGAAGGCCGCATGAAGCGCCCCGAATACACCGCCATCGTCACCGAAATATATGCCAAAGCCATGCGCGAGGGCAAGTCCCCCTCCGAGGCCGACTATGAAAAGCTGACCATGGCCTTCTCCCGCGACGGCTTCACCGACGGCTATCTCACCGGAAAGAAAGAGGATATGTTCGGCGTTCGCGGCGAGGCCGACAAGAGCGCGAACAAGCTCTTCACCGAGACCCCCCGCCGCTACGCAAACAGCGAGGAGCGCCGCGTCAGTCTCGACTTCTGCGCCATAGTCCGCGGCGGTCACAACGCCAAGCTGCTGGCTCAGGATCAGGACGGCAACCGCGCCATAGTCGACGGCCCCAAGGTCGCCAAGGCAGAGAAGGCCGCACTCACCGAGCAGGCCGTGCGCGACCAGCTCTACAAGACCGGCGGCACCCCCTTCCGCTGCAACCAGGTCATCTGCCAGATCGACCCCGGCGTGTTCCTCTCCGCCGCCGCCATAAACAATATGCGTCGCGAGGCTATCGCTCAGATACTCGAAAAGCGCGCAACTCCCCCTGCGCGCCGCTACGGCCGCATCCCCCGTCTCCCCGAGGGACATCCTTCCAAAAAGCCCGTATTCAACGTCCAGGTCATGAGCGCCGACCAGCTCTCCCCCGAACTTGCGGAGCTTGACATCGCCAATCTCTATGTATCTCTCGAGGCTCTGGGCGATCCCAAAGCTCTCGCCCCCTTCATCGAAAAGGGCATAAACATCGCCGCCGTTCTTCCCCGCGTAATCACCGACACCGAGGTGCCCAAGGTGCGCGAGATGCTCGAAGCTCTCCCGGCCCTCGGCATCAAAGAGGTGCTGCTCGGCAATATTGGCCACATCGCCCTTGCGAAGCAGTGCGGTCTCGGCATCCGCGGCGACTTCGGTCTGAACGTTTTCAACAGTCACACCCTCTCCGTCCTCTCCGACGCCGGACTGCTCTCCGCCACCGCCTCTTTCGAGCTGCGCATGGCTCAGGTGCGCGATCTGGTCAAGAGTCTGGACACCGAGCTCATCGTTTACGGCCGTCTGCCCCTCATGGTCAGCGACCAGTGCATAATCAAAAACGCCAACGGCAGCTGCAGCTGCGAAAAAGGCGCAAGCATGTCCGACAGAATGGGCTCCGTTTTCCCCGTTGTGAGGGAATTTGGATGCAGAAATGTGATACTCAATGCCCATAAGCTCTTCCTCGGCGACAAGCGCGAGGATATCGAGTCCTGCGGCCTGTGGGCGGCAAGACTCATGTTCACCACCGAGAGCGCCAGAGAGTGCGTTCAGGTGTGCAAAAGCTACCTCGGCCTGAGCGACTACCGTCCCAACGGCCTCACGAGAGGACTTTATTACAGAGGCGTGGAGTAATACCGAACACAGGCAAGTCACAAACTCAAGAAGGAACTGATCAAAATGCGTATAATTCTCGCCTCCGGGTCTCCCAGACGCAAGGAGCTCCTGGAGATGCTCAAAGTTGAGAATCTTGAAATAATCCCCGCGAAGGGCGAGGAAAAATCCCACCCGGAGCTGACTCCCCCCGAGCTTGTCAAAGAGCTCAGCCGCTGCAAAGCCGCAGAGATAGCTCCCGTGGACGAAACCGACACCGTAACCATCGGCGCCGACACCATCGTGGTGCTCGACGATGAGGTGCTCGGAAAACCCACCGACGAGGCGGACGCCGCGCGTATGCTCCGCGCACTCAGCGGACGAAGCCACACCGTTTACACCGGCGTGACCGTCATCCGCGGCGAAAAGCTGATAAGCCGCGCCGAACGCACCGAGGTGCTTTTCCGCTCCCTCAGCGAGGCGGAAATACAGGCCTATATCCGCACAGGCGAACCCATGGATAAAGCCGGCGCATACGGCGCTCAGGGTTACGCAAGCCTGTTTGTAAAATCCCTCGACGGAGACTTTTTCAACGTAATGGGGCTGCCTCTGTGCGCTCTTGGAACAATGCTTAATGAATTGGGCGTGAATTTGCTTTGAAAATCAAGAATTATCTGAAAAAACACGGCGTAAAGGTCGCCGTTATCGTCATGCTGGCGGCCATCATCGTGCTCGCCGGCGCCGCCTCACGCGACGGAGAGGCCGGACTTGTGAAGGACGCGCAGGGTTCCCTCGCCGCTCCTGCGAGAACCGCCGCCACCGCGCTGAGCGACTGGATGGAAGGCATCTACGGCTATCTCTACGAATACGACATGCTCGTTGAGGAGAATAACGCCCTGCGCGCCGACCTCGCCGAGGCTCAGGAGATGGCACGCGAATATGAGGAGCTCAAGGCCGAGAACCAGCGTCTTTACGCGCTGCTCGAGCTTGAGGAAAAGCGCAACGACCTCTCCTACTCCGCCTGCAAGATAGTCGCCTGGGACACCAGCAACTACGCCTCCGCTTTCACCGTCGGCAAAGGCTCCGATAACGGCATTGAGCTCGGCGACTGCGTCATCACCGAGTACGGCGCTCTCGTCGGTCAGGTCTGCGAGCTCGGCACCAACTGGGCCACCGTCCGCACCGTTATCGACGTCAACATGGACGTCGGTGCTTTCGTCGGCAGCAACAACTACGCCGGCGTTGTCACGGGCGAATTTTCTCTGATGAAGCAGGGTCTCACCCGCATGACTTATCTCGCGAGCGGCGCACAGATATTCACCGGCGACGAAGTCCTCACCTCCGGCAAGGGCGGCGCTTTCCCCGCAGGTCTGCTCATCGGCACCGTCACCACCGTTATGACCGAAGCCGGCGGCCAGAACACCTACGGCATAGTTGACCCCGCCTGCGACGTTGACGCGCTCAGCCAGGTATTCGTCGTCACCGATTACGCGATAGTGGAGTAAACTGTCTCCGACGGTCATATTGTCCCTCGCCGGGGAGGCCTTCATTTTCTTGCTCGTGCAAGAAAACGAAGCAAAAGAACACGGCAAGGAGGGGGGACAATGTTTGTCCCCTCCTTGGAACCTCCCCCATGCCGACGAGTGTACAACTCTTCTGCTCGCATGGAAGCGGTAATGACTGCCCGGTGCAGTGCTTAACGAAACCTCCTACTGCCGCAGCGATGCAGCGGCGTTTGGTGCAACATACTGCGGTGTCATTTTTTCGCTGCGCAGCATGACGCAGTCTCGTTACCGGGCATATGCCTGTGCGTTACGCTGAAGACCGGGGTGGTTTCCAAAGGAGGGGCGGCTCGTCGAGCCCCTCCTTTGGCGGGCTTTTCTTTCCATATTCTTTTCGACCACACGAAAAGAATATGGCCGTCGGAGACAAGCAGAACTTACAGTCAGTTTGAAGTTACAATTCCCCGGTCGGCAATTCCAATCATTCGCATAAGCAAAACTCCAAACACCAGCCATTTAAAAAGGATAAAATCTATGGCATTTCTTGAACTCATCGATTTTAAAAAAATACGCAAAGCGCTTTGGTATCTGCTCTGCGTCATAATAACGATCAGTCTCCAGAACCTCCTGTTCTCCCGCGTTGCCATTTTCGGCGTCCACGCGCTGTTCGTCCCCGTTATCGTCATCGCCATCGGCATCTTCGAGGGCGCGGTATGGGGCGCGGCGCTCGGCCTTGTGGCGGGTTATTTCTGCGACTTGACCATGCTCGAAAGCACCGCCCTTTTCATGGTGCTCTTTGCCGTTTTGGGTTTCGCCGCCGGATTTTTGACGGAGTTTCTGATCAACCGCCGCTTCTTCTCCTTTTTCGTTCTGGCGATCGCAGCGCTTCTCGTAACGGCCATTTGCCAGATCGTACCCCTGTGGATATTCCGCTCCACCCCCTTCCTTGACCTTCTGCCCACCGTATTGCTGCAGGTGCTCTGGTCGGCGCCCTTTGCCGTTCCGGCCTACTTCGCAGTCAAGGCCATAAGCATAAAACGCAAGGAAGAAGAATAAGTCCTCCCCCGCCCCCCTCTGAAAGGAAATCAGCTATGAACAGACTCATTAAACCCGCCCGCATGCTGGCGCTCATAATCGTTGTCATTGCCATAAGCATTATATATATGGTAACGCTCTATAAGCTCCAGGTCGTGGAAGGCGAAGCCTACTACGCCGCGAGCCAGAACAACGTCGTGTCCAAGGAACGCGTTCTCGCCTTCCGAGGCAGCATTCTCGACCGCTACGGCCGCGTGCTTGTAGAAAACAAGGAGTGCAACAACATCCTCATCGACGAGGCCAGCCTTTTCCAGACCGAGGGCGTTGACCCCAACGCCACTATACTCGGCCTTGTCCGCCTCATCAACGAATTCGGCGACAGCCACATCGACACCCTGCCCATCACGATGGAGCCGCCCTTTGAGTACACCTCCATGTCCGAAGCTCAGGAGACCATGCTCAAAGCCTATCTCAAGGACAAGGACCTCCCAGCCGACACCAGCGCCATCGAGCTTCTGGCCTATATGCGCACGCGCTACGGCATAGACAACAACTATTCCAGCGAGGAAATGCGCATAATCGCCGGCGTCAGATACGAGATCAACGGCCGCTATTCCTACGGCTTCAACACCGCGCAGTACATCTTCGTAGAGGACGCGAGCATGGATCTCATCACCACGCTCATGGAAAACGACCTCCCCGGTTTCCGCGTCGAGACCGGCTATGTGCGCGAATACAAGACCACCTACGCCTCCCATCTGCTCGGCATGATCGGTCAGATGGACCCCGATGACTACAAACGCCTCTCCAAGACCGGCGACTACGCGATGGACGATCTCGTCGGCAAGGACGGCGCGGAGTACGCCTTCGAGGAATATCTCCACGGCGTAAACGGCGAGGCACGCATCACCCAGACTGCCGACGGCGTTGTCACCAGCAAGGTCTACACCGAAGTTCCCACCCCCGGCAACCACGTCTACCTCTCCATAGACATCGGTCTTCAGGAAGTTTGCGAAAACGCCGCAAACAGCCACATCACCGAGGAAAACCTTATACGCGAAGCAAACCGCGAGCAGTATGAGCTCTACGGCGGCGACGAGGCCGAGCTGAACAAGGAAGACATCTCCGGCGCCGGTATCGCCGTTGTCGACGTAAAGACCGGTGAGCCTCTCGCCCTCGCAAGCTGGCCCACCTTCGACCTTGCCAATTTCTACGAGACATTTGACGAGATAAAAGAGGCCGAGCACGACCCGCTCTTCAACCGCGCCCTTATGGGCACCTATGCTCCGGGTTCCACCTTCAAACCCGTGACCGCCATGGCCGGACTCATGGAAAAGGCCATAGACACGGATACGCTCATCGACTGCGTCGGTGTTTTCGACAAATACGCCGACGAAGGCTACGCCCCCCGCTGCTGGATCTACGGCAAAGGTCTGCACGGCGAGCTGAACGTCGTTGAAGCGCTCGGCCACAGCTGTAACCTTTTCTTCTACACCGTCGGCGACGAGGTGCAGATAACAAAAATGGCCAAATATGCCGCCGCCTTCGGTCTCGGTGAGCCCACCGGCATCGAGCTTGCCGAAGATATAGGTGTCATGTCCAGCGATGAATTGATGCAGGAAAAGGAAGGCCGCGATATGTACGCCGGCGATACCCTGCAGGCCGCCATCGGCCAGTCCGAAAGCCTTTTCTCCCCCCTCCAGCTGGCTGAGTACTGCGCCATGCTGGCAAACCGCGGCGAACGCCATTCCGCCAGCATACTCAAATCCGTCCGCTCCTTCGACTTCTCCGAGACCGTCTACGAGCGCGAGGACGAGATACTGAACACTCTTGACGCCCCCACCTACATCTGGGAGGCCATCGCCCAGGGTATGCGCGGCGTTGCCACCGAGCGCATATACGGCACAGTTGCCGACGTCTTCCTCCCCGCCCCCTACTCCCTGGCCGCCAAGACAGGCACTTCCCAGCTCGGCGAAGACCGCACCAACAACGGTATCTTCATCTGCTACGCTCCCTACGAGGAGCCCGAGATCGCCATCGCCATCGTGCTTGAACACGGTAACGCCGGTAGTGAGGCAGCTCCCATCGCGCGCCAGATACTCGACTACTACTTCTCTTTCAGAGATTCCACCGCCGTTCTCGAATGCGACGCCCAGCTGCTCAAATAAAAACTTCGTGAATTGTCTCACGAATTCTTTTCGATTGGCTCTTGCGCGATTGCAAAATATGGTATAAAATAAATTGATATACAGAAATTATTTTCGCTGAAAGGACGTGGTATTATGAATATCGCTCTCATGGCCCACGACGGCAAGAAGGAACTTATGGTTCAGTTTTGCATAGCCTATTGCGGCATACTCGCCGGTCATTCCATCAGCGCCACCAGAACAACAGGCAAGCTCGTGGCGGACGCCACCGGTCTGCCCATTACCCTCTGCCTCTCCGCCAACCAGGGCGGCAGCCAGCAGATGGGTTCACGCATCCGCTGCAACGAGATCGACCTTGTCATCTTCTTCTGCGACCCCGATGACGTCCGCAATCAGGACAAGGTGAACGAGATCAGCCGCCTTTGCGACCCCTATGCCATTCCCTTCGCCTCCAACGTTGCCACAGCCGAAGTCCTCATTCAGGGCCTGCGCCGCGGCGACCTCGACTGGCGCGAGATCATAAATCCCCACAGATAAAAATCCCATACCGCAGCGACCGGAAACCAGTAGCATCCGAGAGCGCCACACAGAGAGAGGAGCCGCGGCTGAAAGCTCCTTTGGCAAGCGCAGATGCGAAGATAGTCCGCGAGCGGCCCCATCGCGGGGGAAATACGCGAGACCAAAGGGCGGAAAGGCTTTTTCCGCTGAAATTGGGTGGCACCACGAAAGCAAAACTGCTCTCGTCCCATAGCTATGGGATGAGAGCAGTTATTTTTGCTTTTTCGAAGCAAAAATAAGCCTATTTTGACGTGAAGGGGCCTCCTGTGGGCGATTTCTTTTGCTTTTCTGTTTAATGAGAACGCACCATTTCTTTTTGCTCGTGCAGTATGCCTCCGGCGGCCATATTCTCTCCCTCGCCGGGAGGCATTCATTTTCTTGCTCGTGCAAGAAAATGAAGCAAAAGAACACGCCAAGGAGGGGACACAATGTTTGTCCCCTCCTTGGAACCACCCCCGTGCCGACGAGTGTACAACTCTTCTGCTCGCATGGAAGCGGTAGGGACTGCCCGGTGCGGTGCGAAACGAAACCTCCTACCGCCGCAGCGATGCAGCGGCTCGGAG
>JAZOBQ010000144.1:0-5410 GCA_045596005.1 Oscillospiraceae bacterium | reverse complement strand
TCAGAAATGCGTTTAACCCGTTTACGGGTGGTAGGGCATGTGATGCAATAATATAATTCAGTGCCCCTTACAGGGGCCAAGCCGGTAATAGCCCCTTCCAGGGGCTGTGCAAACCACCAGTTTACTGGTGGTTATGATTATTAATTGTATCAGTCCTCGTCGTCGAGCTTGAGGACGGCCATGAAGGCCTCGGTGGGCATCTGTACGGTGCCGAGAGAGCGCATGCGCTTTTTGCCTTCCTTCTGCTTTTCGAGCAGCTTTTTCTTTCGTGTGATATCGCCGCCGTAGCACTTGGCGAGAACGTCCTTGCGGACGGCCTTGACCGTTTCGCGTGCGATGATCTTGCCGCCGATGGCAGCCTGCACGGGAACTTCGAAAAGCTGGCGGGGAATGTTCTCCTTGAGCTTTTCGCAGATGCGGCGGGCGCGGCCGTAGGCCTTTTCGCGGTGGACGATGAAGCTCAGGGCGTCCACCTGCTCACCGTTGAGCAGGATGTCGACCTTTACGAGGTCACTGGGGCGGTACTCGAGGAACTCATAGTCGAGGCTGGCGTAGCCCTTGGTGCGAGCCTTGAGCGTGTCGAAAAAGTCATAGACGATCTCATTGAGGGGGAGATTATAATGTATCTCCACGAGGTTTTTGTCGAGATACTGCATATCCTTGAACTCGCCGCGGCGATCCTGGCACATGGGCATGATGTTGCCTATGTAGTCGGGGGGAGAGATGATGGAGGCCTTGACGAAAGGCTCCTGGCTTTCCTCGATAACGGTGGGATCGGGATAGTCGTGAGGATTGTCGATGCGGACTATGCTGCCGTCAGACTTCGTGATCTCGTAGATAACGCTGGGCAGCGTGGTGATGAGGTCGAGGTTGAACTCGCGCTCGAGACGCTCCTGAATTATCTCCATGTGCAGCATTCCGAGGAAGCCGCAACGGAAGCCGAAGCCGAGGGCAACGGAGCTTTCAGGCTCGAAAACGAGAGATGCGTCGTTGAGCTGGAGCTTTTCGAGGGCTTCGCGCAGGTCGCCGAAGCGGCTGCCGTCCTCGGTGTAGATGCCGCAGTAGACCATGGGTCTTGCCGGGCGGTAACCGGGCAGGGGCTCGGCGGCAGGATTGGCGGCATCGGTGACGGTGTCGCCGACAGAGGTGTCCTTGACGTTTTTGATGCTGGCGGTGAAGCAGCCGACCTCGCCGGCGCGCAGGCAGCGGGTGTTCTCAACTCCCTTGGGGCGCAGATAGCCGCATTCGAGCACCTTGAAGGTGGCGCCGGAGGCCATCATTTTGATCTCCTGCCCGACTTCGAGGGTGCCTTCCTTGACGCAGACATAGACGATGACGCCGACGTATGCATCGTACTGGCTGTCGAAGATGAGAGCTTTGAGGGGTGCGGAGGCGTCGCCGCCGGGAGCTGGGACATTTTTCACGACGTCCTCGAGCACGGCGCGGGTGTTCAGGCCCATTTTGGCGCTGATCTCGGGAGCCTCTGAACAGTCGAGACCGATGATGTCCTCGATCTCCTGCTTGACCTTGGCGGGGTCGGCGGCAGGCAGGTCTATCTTGTTGATGACGGGGAGTATCTCAAGGTCGTGGTCGAGGGCGAGATAGGTGTTGGCGAGAGTCTGCGCCTCGACGCCCTGTGCGGCGTCCACGACCAGCACCGCGCCCTCGCAGGCGGCGAGGGAACGGCTGACCTCATAGTTGAAGTCGACGTGGCCCGGGGTGTCGATGAGGTTGAGGGCGTAAGTCTCGCCGTTTTCGGCGGTATAGTCCAGACGGACTGCGCGGGCTTTGATGGTGATGCCGCGTTCGCGCTCAAGCTCCATATTGTCGAGTATCTGGTTTTCCATCTCGCGCTGGGGCACTGCGTTGCAGTGCTCGATGAGGCGGTCGGAGAGGGTGGACTTGCCGTGGTCAATGTGGGCGATTATGGAAAAGTTTCTGATATGGTCTTTTGCAATCATTTTTTGAGCTCCTCCAGTGTTTTGCTTGCCTTTTCGCTGAGTGCGTGAAGCTCCTCCACGAGCTTTTCGAGCTCCTCGCGTCCGGCGGCGTGAGCAGGTTCATCGGCGAGGCCGAGAAGATAATCGGCGCTGACGCCGTAATAACGGCAGGCGCGGCATACAAAGCCGAGGCCGGGTTCGCGTGCGCCGTTTTCGTAGTGGCTCAGCAGAGCCTGGCTTATTTTAAGGTCGGCGGCCGCCTTGCGCTGGCTGAGGCCGCGCTGCTTTCGCAGCTCCGACATGGTGTGGGAAAAATCTCTCTCCATCTCTTTTTCACCTTCCGAAGTGATAACTGGTAGTATTATATAGGGTGAAAAAGTATTTGTAAATAGCGGATTTGTGCCTTGCTGCAATAAATATCTGCGGCGGCATCGCGGTGGAGGAGAAGGCGAGCCGCACAAAAACCCCCGACAGAGCAAATCCTGTCGGGGGAGGGTGAAAACGGTATCAGAAGCCGCGGCCGAGGTAGCCCTCGAGCATGAGCGTGGCGGCGACGGCGTCAACATTTTTGCGGTGGTCTTTCATTTTTCTGCCGTTAGCGTGAAGTATGCTGTGCGCTTCTATACTGCTGCGGCGCTCGTCCCAGAGAACGGGTTTCAAACCGGTCTCGGCCTCCAGAAGTGCGGCGAATTCGCGGCTTTTTTCGGCGCGTGGGCCTTCGCTGCCGTCCATATTTTTGGGAAGTCCGAGCACGAGCGTGCCGACCTCGCGCTTTTTCACCTCTTCGGCGATGGTTTTAGCGGCGCGCTCGGCGTTCCATTCGTGCAGCGTGAAAGCCTCGCCGCAGAGCATGCACATAAGGTCGCTGACCGCGATACCTATGCGCTGGTCGCCGTAATCTATTGCCATGATACGCATATCGTGTTCTCCTTTCTTAAATAAAGCAGTCGCGCACCTCGCCCATCAGGTAGAGCGAGCCGGTGGCGCAGACCACGCCGCTCTTGCCCGCGGCGCCTTTTGCCATGGCCAGACCTTCCGCAACGGAGGCGGCCACGAAAGTGGGTTTGTTGTATTTTTTCAGCCTTTTTGCCAGCTCCGCAGGAGCGAGCGCGCGGGGATTATCCACCGGCACACAGATGAAGGCGCAGGCACAGGGGGCAATGAGCTCGGTGAAGCCGTCAATGTCCTTGTCCGCCATCATGCCGAGCACTATCGCAGCCTTTTTGCCCTCGAAGTAGTAATCGAGATTGGCGGCCAGCGCCTGAGCGCAGGGGACATTGTGTCCGCCGTCGGCCACGACATAGGGCTTTTCGCTCAATATCTCGAAGCGGGCGGGCCAGCTGACGGAGGCGAGACCCTTTTCCACGGCCTCGGCCTTTATTTTCCACTTTTTCTCGCGCAGTATCTCGACGACCTCGAGCACGGCGGCGGCGTTGCGGCACTGGTGGTCGCCCAGCAGATTGAGGCGCAGGGGCGTGTCGTCGCAGTAGCAGAACTCCTGACCCTGCAGATCGTCGTAGAGCAGTTCGATCTCGTCGTCCTCGGCAATGCGCAAAGTGGCGCCTCTTTCGCGGCAGATGCCTGCGAGCAGGGAGATGACCTCGTCATCCTGCAGCGGATAGCAGGCAACGGCGCCGCCGGGTTTGATGATGCCGGCCTTTTCCGACGCTATCTCGCGCAGGGAATTGCCGAGAAACTCCATGTGGTCGAAGTCGATGGAGCAAATGAGCGCGCATTCCGGGCAGTCGATGACGTTGGTGGCGTCGAAACGTCCGCCGAGACCCACTTCCAGCACCACGATGTCACACTTTTTGCGCGCGAAATACTCAAAGCCGATGGCGGTGACGATCTCGAACTCGACGCAGGGGCGGCTCATCTTTTCGGCGCAGGAGCGGACGAATTCGGCTATTTCGGCGAGCTCGGCATCGGCGATAGGTTCGCCGTTTATCTGCATTCGTTCGTTGAAACGATGGATATAGGGCGAGGTGTAGAGCCCGGTTTTGTATCCGGCGGCGCGGAGTATACTTGAGAGCATGGCGCAGCAGCTGCCCTTGCCGTTGGTGCCGGCGACGTGGACATATTTCAGCTTTTTGTGCGGCTCGCCCATGAGACCGAGCAGTTCCTCTATGCGCTCGAGACCCGGTTTGGGCAGACCTCTCGGTCGGGAATGTATGTAAGTCAGAGCTTCTTCGTAGGTCATGGTTTGTCCTTTCTTTTAAAAGGTTTCCTGTTTGTGTGCGCCCGTCGGAGATAATGGAAAGTATGTTGCTGCCAAGGCGAAACGCGGCTCAAAATCACAAAATATAGTATATCACCCACTATGCGCCTTAGCAAGTCTTGGGCTGCTGAAATAATCTTAAAAAAAGTGCAAAAAAGCATTGAAAAATCAAGAAAAATTCTTGACCTTTGGCATGCTTTGTGTTATAGTATGTCTTACCTGTCGGCAGATGGGTTTATTTTTGTGCGCTTTTTTTCGGGCGCACAGGCTTTTCCCGCTGATCCGAACAGGGAGGCATGACCTCAGAAAAGAGGTCAAATTTTACAAGGAGGTGCCGAAAATATGGCTAAGGCCGGTGCAAGAGTTAAAATCACTCTCAGATGCAGTGAATGCAAGCAGAGAAACTACAACACTATGAAGAACAAGAAGAATACTCCTGACCGTATTGAGATGAAGAAGTATTGTCGTTTCTGCCGCAAGCACACCACTCACAACGAGACCAAGTAAGCTTCAGGAAAGGACGAAACGTAATGGCAAAAGAAAAAGCAGTTGCTACTACCACTAACGCCGTCAAGAAGGAAGATGTCAAGAAGCTTGGTTTCTTCAAGCGTGTGCAGAAGTGGTTCCGCGAAATGCGTAGCGAACTCAAAAAGGTGATTTGGCCCACTCCCAAGCAGACCGCTAAGAATACCGGTGTTGCTCTGGTTGTCATGGCCATTTCCGCTGTCGTTATCTGGGGCTTCGATGAGATCGCCCAGATGATCGTTAAGGCAATCATTTCCCTCGTAGGTTAACCCAAATGGCAGAAAATGCAAAGTGGTATGTGGTTCACACATACTCGGGATACGAAAACGCGGTCGGCGCCGCAATTCTGAAGGCAGCCGAAAATCGCAGAATGCAGGATCTCATCCAGGAGGTCAACATCCCCCTGGAGACCGTTACCGAACACAACGATGGTGTCGAAAAGACCTATGAGCGCAAGCTCATGCCCGGTTATGTTCTGGTCAAGATGGTCATGACCGATGAGAGCTGGCATCTTGTCCGCAACGTCCGCGGAGCTACCGGCTTCGTTGGCAGCGAAGGTAAGGCCATCCCCCTCACCGAGCAGGAGATCTACGCACTTGGCGTTGAGCGCCACGAGATCGTGGTCGGCTTCGACGTAGGCGATACCGTTAAGGTTATCGACGGTCCTCTCGAGGGCTTCCTGGGTACTGTTGATGAACTTGACGCGGAGAGAGATCTTGTCCGCGTT
>JAZOBQ010000143.1:0-3332 GCA_045596005.1 Oscillospiraceae bacterium | reverse complement strand
ATGCGCGTCAAGGGCGCCGACGGCAAGATGTATCTGCCCCACACCCTCAACAACACCGTTGTTGCTCCTCCCCGTATGCTCATCGCCTTCCTCGAGAACCATCTTCAGGCCGACGGCAGCGTGACCATTCCCGAGGCACTGCGCGGCTACATGGGTGGTAAGGACGTTCTGGTACCCAATAAGTAATTTTGGCGGCGGGGTGTGGTCAAGAGCGCCCTACGGTACAGCGAAATAATTTCTGCGCAGCAAAATCATGAATGTAGGGGCCGGCGTCCCCGACGGCCCGTTGTTTAAACCCGCTGCGCACGAAAGTCGCGAATGTAGGGGCGATCATTGATCGCCCGCAATAGGCGCAAACAACATAGTGCTCTGCGATATCTGACATCGCGGGCCGGCCGGGTGTCCGGCCCCTACAAGGGGCACGGTGCGAAATAATCGCTGCGTACCAAAATCGTGAATGTAGGGGCGGATTCCATATCCGCCCGTGAAACGCCCTGCAAAATTGCGGTGGGAGCAAGCATCCGCCCTACGATGGAAAATATCGACCAACACCGTTTTTATAAAAGGAGGAACGCCCAGTGAAGCGAGCAATTTCCATAGCGCTCATCCTTGTGCTCTGCCTGATGCTATTCCTGCCCGCATGCGCGACAGCGGGGAGCGAGACGGCCGAGCTGACTTTCCGCGCCATCAGGATCTTCGTCGACGGCACCGAGATAAGTCCGCGCGACGTAAGCGGCAACCCCACCGAGCCTTTCATTTTCGGCGGCAGGACATATCTGCCCGTCCGCGCCATCGCAAGCGCGCTCGGTCTTGCCGTAGGCTGGGACGGCGAGACAAACACCGTCAGCCTGCAAAGCGGAGGCGCGGTGGATCACGGCTACGGCGAACCCGCCGCCACGAATCTCGTGAGCAAAGAAGGTATTACATATCGTAATATAAAGATCGTGCTAGACGGCCGGGAAGTGGTCACCGACGCCGAGCCTTTCATACGCGACGCCAACAACACGACCTATCTGCCCGTCCGCGCAATAGGCGAGGCGCTCGGTCTCGACGTAGGCTGGGACGAGGCGACAAGCACCGTCACCCTGCAAAGTGCCGCGACGGAAAAGGTCCTGCTGCCCTCCATCGTGCGCTCCACGGGCAGCGTCAGCGGCGAGAGCGTTTTCAGCGAGGAGAGCCGCTTTTCCTACGACGCTTTCGGCAGACTGATCTCCCTCCGCTGCGTCAGCAACAGCGACGAGACGCTCTACACCCTCAGCTACAACTCCGAGGGCGAGCTTCTCAGCATCGTGTGCAGCGGCGCAGGTTACGAGCGCGTCTGCAGCTATGACCCCGGCAGCAACACCGTCCGCGACAAGACGGTCTATGACGACGGTACGAGCGGCGAGTTCGTCCGCACAGACAGCTTCAACAGCGAGGGATGGCTTATAAAATCAAGCCTTTCCGGCGAAAACTACTCCGCCGAGACGCTCTACGTCTACAACGGCGACGGCAAGCTCGTTTCCGAAAAACGCAACGAGAACCCCGGCCTCGGCTACACGCGGACTCTCGGCTACGACGCCGAGGGCAGACTCGTCTCCGAGGAGCTTTTCTCCGGCGGCTACAGCCGCAGCACGCGATACAGTCTCGACGGCGAGGGACGCATCGTCCGCGCCGAGGCCAGCGACAGCGACGTCGGCGAGATAGAGTCCGTCTGGAGCTATGACGACAATGGCTGCCCCATCAGCTGCACGCAGCGCACGGACAGCATGCTGCTCACAAGTGAGGCGGTATATATCTCCGTCGCAAAGTCTCAGATGCACCCGGACGTGGCCGCGCTGCTCCGGGACTATGATATTGAGCCTTAAAAAAACGAATTAATATAAATATTACACGGAGGAATCAATCATGAAGAAATTCGCAGAAGAATTCAAAACCTTCATCATGCGCGGCAACGTGCTTGATATGGCCATCGGTGTTATCGTCGCCACCGCTTTCGGCAAGATAACCACCGCCCTTATCAACAACATCCTTATGCCCTTCATCGCATGGATCTTCGGCACCCGCGACATGACCGCCCTGAACATCGTGGTCCGCGAGGCTGTCGTAAATGCCGAGGGTGTGGAGGAAGTTGCTGCAATCACCATCGGTTTCGGCACTTTCGTCGCCGCCATCATCGACTTTATCCTCATCGCTTTCGTTGTGTTCCTCATCATGAAGGGCGCCAACAAGCTCGGTGAGAAAAAGCGTCTCGAGGCCGAGGCCAAGGCTGCAGAAGAGGCCGCCGCAAAGGCCGCAGAGCCCGTGCCTCCCACCACCGAAGAGCTGCTCGCCCAGATCCTCGAGGAGATCAAGAGCAAGTAAGTTTTTTGCGAAGATATGAAAAGCACCGCCGCCCGGAGCGTGATGTTCCGGCGGCGGTGTTTTTTGCTGTTTTTGGGGGGATGGCGTGGGTAAAAATATGCGCCGTTTCTTTGCCCGTGCAGTATGCCTCCGGCGGCCATATTCTTTTCGTGTGCGCGAAAAGAATATGGAAAGAAAAGTGCGCCAAAGGAGGGCTCGTCGAGCTGCCCTCCTTTGGAAACCTCCCGGTCTTCAGCGTAACGCACAGGCATATGCCCGGCAACGAGACTGCGTCATGCTGCGCAGCGAAATAATGCCACCGCAGTATGCCGCACCAAACGGCGCTGCCTGCTGCAGCGGTGGACGGAACGAACGGGCCGGCCGGGTGTCCGGCCCCTACATTCAATACCTACCGCGCGGCGGAAATTCTTGCACTGCAGTATGCCGCACTCCGAGCCGCTGACGTAGTTCCCTCCTCGGAGCATAGCTCCTGCGGTCGGAGGCTAAAAACATGCCACCGGCATGTTTTCTCAACGCCCCGACTGCGGCGGTAGGAGGTTTAGCTTCGCACCGCACCGGGCAGTCCCTACCGCTTCCATGCGAGCTGAAGAGTTGTACACTCGTCGGCACGGGGGTGGTTCCAAGGAGGGGACAAACATTGTGTCCCCTCCTTGGCGTGTTCTTTTGCTTCGTTTTCTTGCACGAGCAAGAAAATGAAGGCCTCCCGGCGAGGGGGGGGAGCACGAGCAAAAAGAAATGGCGCATCACTCATTGCGGCGCGCCGAGTCGTCGCGCCCTACGAGAGGTGCAAATATCGTAATGCGGTGGAAAATCCAACAGGCGGCAGGGTGTGAGCAAGAGCGCCCTACGATGGTGCAAGTAACGAAACGCTGCGCGAAATACGATTGGCGGGCCGATGTGGGCATCGGCCCCTACGGTAGCTGCGGAGTAAAATTATTACTGCGTACCAAAATCATGGCTGTAGGGGCCGGACACCCGGCCGGCCCGTT
>JAZOBQ010000142.1:0-8722 GCA_045596005.1 Oscillospiraceae bacterium | reverse complement strand
TTAAGAAAATGAAAACGGTACGGAGAGATTCTCTGGTCCGTTTTCATTTTTGTTGTAACTTGGATACAAACATGGTATAATATTTTTTACACTTGGGTTAAGGAAGATATTTGATGGACTGGAAATTCATCGTCATTCAGGCAATCGGTCTGATGGGCAACATCGCGGTGATAGGCGCCGTTCAATTCAACAACAGGAAAATCGTGCTGGGAGCGCAGGCCTTGGCCTGTGTGCTCTGGAGCGTACACTACGGCGCACTCGGTGCGGTAACGGCTTTGTGCACGAATTTTATCTCCTTTGCGCGCTCGTCGGTCTTTTATTTCAATGACCGCAAGTGGGCAAAAAGCCGTTTCTGGCTCTGGCTGTTTCTCGCGCTGTTCATTCTCAATTCCGTCCTCACATGGGAAGGCCCAAGAAGTATACTCCCGGGCATAGGAATGTGCGCAACCACTCTGGCGCTCTGGACAAGGGACGAGAGAAAGCTCCGTCTGCTCTATCTCTGCTCCTCCCCTCCCTGGCTGATATACAACATTCTCTGCGGCTCGTATTCCTGCACGATAGTGGAAATATTCGCCCTCATATCCTACATATCCGCCATCTACCGTTTCGACATCAAAAAGGTACATAAAGCAAAACCCCAAGAGAGCGAAACGGAAATCACAAGCTAAAAATCCCCAATAAGAGGTGTTCGAAAACATGAAAAAAAGCGCATGGTACGTAGTTTTGCTTCTGATAGTGCTCGTGGTCTCCGTGGCTGTAAGCATTTACGCGGTCACGAATGACGACAGAGGCAGCAAAAATCCCGACACGGAAATAAGCGAGAATCTGCCTCCCGAGACAGGTACTCCCGACACTCCCAACGTTAATATAAACGTGGTCACTTCTCCCGATCCCAGCGCATCTCCCAGTCCTACCCCCACTCCCACTCCCACTCCCACGCTCAGACCCGCGCCCACTCCGACTCCTACGCCCACTCCGCCCCCCACACCCACTCCGACTCCCAGTCCCACACCCATCCAGAACGTCTCTGCCACCGGCAGCTTCGTATCCAATTCCGGTACAGGTCTCAACATCAGAGTGGATTGGGCCGCTTATACCAGCGGCGGCAACGTCATGCTGAACGTTGATGTGGACGCAAGCCACTACAGCTTCTACACCTCCGCTCTCTGGAATGCAGTCGAGCTGAGAGTAAACGGCGTTACCTACACCGCCAACAGCAAGGAAGTTGCCTACGACGGCGACGCTCTCACCTATACTCCCATGGCCACCTTTGATGTTCCCGCACAGAGCGGCAACAACAGCATCGAGGTCATCTGGCACTATCGCGGCACTTACTCCGGCGTGGAGCTCGACACTATCGAGGCCAGCGGAACCGCCTACATCGGCTGAAACATTTCAGCATCCGGGATGCACGAAAGCATCCCGGATGCTTTTCTTTTTCCTTTCAATCTGCTAAAATATAAGAAAATACTGCAATTCAACGGAGGCACAATATGAAAGTTTTGGTACTCAACGGCAGTCCCAAGGGTTCAAACAGCATCACGCTTCAGACCGTCAACTATATATCCAAAAAATTTCCGCAGCATGAGTTTGAAATCCTCCACGTCGGAGCCAGAATAAAGTCTTTGGAGAAGGATTTCGCTCCGGCATTGGAGGCACTTGAGCGTGCAGAACTCATCTTGTTCTCCTACCCCGTATATACCTTCATCGCCCCTTACCAGCTGCACCGCTTCATCGAGCTCATGAAGCTCCACTCTGCCCCCGTGGCAGGGAAATGGGCCAGCCAGATAAGCACATCCAAGCATTTTTACGATGTCACCGCCCACAGATACATAGAGGATAACTGCGCCGATATGGGGCTGCGCTATGTGCGCGGACTCTCCGCGGATATGGAGGATCTCACCTGCGAAAAAGGTCAGAAGGAAGCCGTGAGCTTCTGGGAGCATCTTTGCTGGCAGATGGAAAAAGGCTATGCCGAGCCGGTGCGCAAGTTCAGCAGCGAATACGCTCCCGTTGCCGCAAGTGTTCCGGAAGGCAGCAAGTCCGATAAATGCGGCGACGTGGTCATTATCGCGGACATGGGCGAAGACACTCCTAATCTCTGCGCCATGGTGGAGCGTTTCCGGACTGTGCTTGGAGCTCAGTCCCGCGTGGTCAATCTCCGCGAGTATCCCTTCCGCGGCGGATGCCTCGGCTGCTTCAACTGCGCCGGAGACGGCAGGTGTGTCTACACCGACGGCTTTGATGAATTTCTGAGAACGAAGATACAGAACGCTCAGGCCATGGTCTACGCCTTTTCCGTCAAGGACCACTCCATGGGAAGTCTTTTCAAGCTCTACGACGACCGCCAGTTCTGCAACGGACACCGCACCGTCACCATCGGCATGCCCGTGGCCTACCTCATAAGCGGCAACTATTCCGCCGAAGTCAACCTCCAGACCATTATAGAAGGCCGCGCCCAGGTCGGCAGCAATATCCTCGCCGGCATCGCCACCGACGAGAGCGACACCGACGCACAGATAGACCGCATGGCCGACAGCCTCATGTATGCCCTCGAGCACAAAAATACCGCTCCTCAGAATTTCTACGGCATCGGAGGTATGAAAATATTCCGCGATCTCATCTACCAGATGCGCGGCATGATGCGCGCCGACCACCGCTTTTTCAAGTCCCACGGTCAGTATGACTTCCCCCAGAAGCAAAAGGGCAAAATCGCCCTCATGTATCTTGTGGGCTGGATGAACACACCTAAAATGAAGGCAAAGCTTGGCGGCAAAATGACCGACGGCATGCTGATGCCCTACAAAAAAGTCCTTGATGAAATGGATAGGAAATAATGCAATCTGCCCCGGCTGTATACAGCCGGGGCAGATTTTCCTATTCGTGCATAAAACTATCGCATTTATGGAATGTTAGTGCAAAATTCTTGACTTGGCCGCAAATGAGCATTATAATATAGCCATAGAGCAAAAAGGGGGAAATGACATCTATGGGCCAAGTCATTAAAATAAGCAGTGAATGCTACAACGCCGAAGCCGAGCGCGAGATCAACTTTATCGGCCGCCGCATTGCCGCGCTGAGAAAGGAACGCAGTCTGAGTCTCGCCGCCTTCGCAAAGGAGCTCGACCGCCGCGGCGTTTTTGTCGGAACCAGCGCCATCCACAAATGGGAAAAAGGCGACTCCGTCCCCAGCGCTTATCAGCTGCTCGCCATCGGTGAGGCTTTCGGTCTGGAGGACACAGCATCTGCATTCAAAAGCCGCGCCCTGCCCGAGCTCAGCGAAGAGGGACTTAGAAAGCTTGCCGATTACCGCGCCGACCTTGTCGCTTCGGGACGCTATGCCCCCCGCAAGCCGGCGGCGATAGAATATATCGATATGCCCGTCAGCTCCCTGAGGGTATCCGCCGGTACCGGCGCATTTCTGGACGAGGATAATTTTGAGATGGTTAGTTTCCCTGCCTCCACGGTGCCGGAAAAGGCGGAGTTTGGAGTCCGCGTATCGGGAGACAGCATGGAGCCTGTCTACCATGACGGGCAGATAGTCTGGGTGCGCCGCTGCGAAAGGCTCAGCCCCGGCGAGGTCGGAATTTTCGTCTATGACGGCGAGGGTTACCTGAAAGTATACGGCGAGCGCTCGCCCGAAAACACCGAGGATTTCACCGACAGCTACGGCGATGTGCGTCCCCAGCCCGTGATGATATCCTACAACAAGGCCTATGACCCGAGGCCGGTCTCCCCCAGCGCAGCTTTCCAGATAATAGGACGGGTGCTTTGAGCATCCGCTACGGGACTTCTCAGGAGGTGAAACATTTTGAACACAGTTGAGCGTGTCAAACAACTTGCGGCGGAGCGTCAGCTCTCGCTTTTCGGACTGAGCAAGCTTTGCGACGTACCTTATTCCACTATAAAAAATACAGAACTGCGCTGCGGTCAGCTTGGAGTTGATACCATAGAACGCATCTGCATAGGTCTGGGAATACCCCTGTCCCGTTTCTTCGAGGAGGGGAACTGAAAGTGCAGAGCAATCCGCTGAAAGTGTATGTGGGCGTGAAGGCCGACTTCCGTGCCGACGGAATAATGATACCGCGGGAGATAACCTGGGAGGACGGCAGGCGCTTCGAGATCGACCGTGTGACGGATATCCGTCAGGCAGCAGCGCTCAGAGCCGGCGGTCACGGCGACAGATACACGATATGTGTACGCGGACGGAGCAGCTTTCTGTTTTTTGAGCGCAGCTGGCAGCGCTGCGGCAACTATATCGGGCGCTGGTTTGTGGAACGAAAAACCTAAGCCCTATCTAAGCGATATATAGTCCCTGTCTTTTTCAAAGGCAGGGACTTTTTTAGCGCGCAAAGCCCACAAAAAAAGCATAGACTTAAACGGGCCGCAAGACTTTAAATTTTTACGGGCATGCGGTAGAATAATGTTAAATTGCAAACACCGCCATGGGGAGGAAAAAAGAATGTATAATTTCCGACCGGTTACCGACAGAATGCATCTGATGCATGAGCGCGTCCGCGAACGCGTTTTTCAGGTGGACTGCGAGCGAACGCTGATAGTTACCGCAGCCGCAAAAAAATATGAAAGCGCTGTTCCCGTTATCAAAAATGCGCTTATATTCAAAGCGCTGTGCGAGCAGCAGACCACCCGCGTTGAGCCTCACGAAATGCTCGTTGCCAACAACACGCGCTATTTTTGCGGCACTCGCCTCGACCCACGCTGGAGCCGCGGCGATATGTATGTGGAGCTCGCTGAAAAGGGCGTTTGGACAAAGGACGCAGACGGTTTTTACCACAATCCCGATACGGACGAGCTGCGCCTCGTGATGAGTCCCGAGGACTTTGAAGGACTCAAAAGTGTGCGCGAATACTGGCGCGGACGCAGCATAGCGGACATGGCTGCCGCATGGCAGCCCGATGGCTACGATGAGCTCAACCGGCTCGGCGTGCGTTCATTCGGCGAAAATATGCCGATCGTGATGATGCCCGCCGGTCATTCCACACCCGGTTACGGCAAGATACTCACTCTCGGTTACGCTGCTCTCCGCCGTCAGGCACGCGATTGGATGGACGCTCACCGCAACGATCTCATGGGCGAAGACGTTGACAGATATATGTTCTATAAGTCTGTGGAGATAGTCTGCGAAGGTACAACGACACTCATAAAGCGCTACGCCGAAACCTGCCGCGAGGTCTCCGCCGACTGCATCGATCCCGTCAGGAAAGCGGAGCTTGCGGAAATGAGCGCCGATCTGATGTGGATATCCGAAAATCCGGTGCGCACTTATCGCCAGGCCTGTCAGGCAACGCTGCTCTACCAGATGATGATATCCATGTCCGGTCTTACGGACATAGGCTCATTCGGCCGCTTCGACCAGTACACATGGCCCTATCTCAAGTCCGACCTAGAGGCAGGCAGGCTCACGATGGACGAGGCGCAGGAGATCACCGACTGTTTCTTCATGAAGATAAACAGCTTCTATAACGGCGGCATAGGCCCTCTCACGGCCATAATCGGCATCGGCAACACCTATCTCCACACCACCGTCGGCGGAGTGGACCCCGACACAGGCGAGGATGCCAGCAACCCCGTTACCTTTATGACGCTTGAGACCCTAGGCAGACTCCGTCTGCATGACCCCACGGTTTCGCTGCGTATACACAAAAATACGCCCGACGAGCTCTGGGAATGCGCCTTTGAAGTAAACCGTCTTGTCGGCGGACTTCCGCTTTTCCAGAACGACGACGTTATCATCCCCGGTGCCATGAAAGAGCTCGGTTTCAGTATGCGCGACGCCAGAGACTATGCCCTCATCGGCTGTCAGGAGATAACCGGCTCCGGCAACGATTACGCCGCCGGAAACGGCACGACGCCCCCCGAGGCCTACACCCAGTACAGCACCATACTCAACATGGCTATCAATGACGGCTGCAATCCGCATAACGGAGCACAGTGCAGCATCCACACCGGCTATCTCTACGATATGCAAAGCATCGACGAGGTGAAAGCGGCGTGGGAAAAGCTCGCGCGCTACGTTCTGAAAGCTCAGGTCAGTCTCCAGAACTATGTTGAGCATCTCTTCATGCACTACGACACGCATCCCATCCTCTCCATTTCCATGGACGGCTGTATGGAAAGCGGCAAGGATGTTGTCTGCGGCGGTGCCAAGTACAATTCCTACGGCTGCACGGCTGTCGGTCTCGCTACGGTTGCAGACTCCCTTACGGCAATAAAATATATGTGCTTCGACAAAAAGCTCTGCACCACCCGCGAGCTGTACGACGCCTGCATGGCGAACTGGGAAGGATACGAAATATTGCGCCAGCAGATACTCAGCGAAGTTCCGCATTACGGCAACGGCGATGCATACGCCGACGAGCAGATGAAGTGGGTCGTTGACACTTACTACAGCATCTGCAGGGAATGCTACAGCGTAAGAAGCAGGATATTCAAGGGCGGAATGTACGGCGCGGCGAGCCACGTTGCCCAGGGTTACACGACCTGGGCAACTCCCGACGGACGCAAGGCTGGAACTCCCATCGCAGACGCCGCCTCTCCCGCCCAGGGACGCGACAGGAGCGGTCCCACGGCTGTGCTCAATTCCGCGCTCTGCTTCGAACACGGCAAATTCATGAACGGCCTTGCGCTTAACCTCCGCATCCACCCGTCCTCTCTGAGCGCGGCCGACGGCACGGCAAAGCTCCGCGAGCTGACGCGCACATACATGAGCATGGGCGGTATGGAGCTGCAGTACAATATCGTCTCCGCAGACACCATGCGTGCCGCGCAGGCCGAACCGGAGGCCTACCGCAACCTCGTTGTGCGCATCGCAGGCTACTCCGCATATTTCAACGAGCTTACGACCGACTGTCAGAACGACCTTATCAGTCGGACGGAAAATATGCTCTGACCATAGACTCTAAACATCCGCACCGGGCACTTTCCTGCCCGGTGCGGTTGTTTTTACATTCTCGTAAGTACAATAAACCGTACTTGTACGCAGTTCACCCACAATGCAAGACCGTTTTATCGGACATCCCCCATCTTATAATAAAGCCATAACAAAAAGAAAGGGAGATGTTCATATGACTATTCTTATCGGATTTGCAGTGGCGGTATTTCTTGCTATCCCCATCGAGGCATTCGCGGCTTATGTGGACAGACACCATTGAGCCGGCGGAGACAGTTTCCGCAAAAGCGTAAAAAGGCGATTTGTATTAAAGCTCCTTTTGAGGGAAATACTACGGAGGTATCTTCCTTGAAAGGGGCTTGAAATCTTTTGCAGGGAAAAGTAGAAATATGCGGTGTGAACACCGCGCGTCTGCCGGTGTTGAAATCGGCGGAGACAGACGAGCTGCTGCGCCGCGTCCGCAGCGGCGACAAAAGGGCGAGGGAGGAACTGATAAGCGGCAATCTCAGACTTGTGCTCTCGGTGATACAGCGTTTCACCGGACGCGGCGAAAACGTTGACGATCTTTTTCAGGTGGGCTGCATCGGTCTCATCAAGGCCATAGACAATTTTGACCCCAGCCACGAGGTGCGTTTTTCCAACTACGGCGTGCCGATGATAGCCGGTGAGATACGGCGTTATCTCAGAGACAACAGCGCCCTGCGCGTTTCCCGCAGCGTGAGGGACACCGCATATAAGGTGCTCCAGGCCAAGGAGAAGCTGACCGCGGAAAAGGGACGCGAACCGGACACGGACGAGATTGCGGCTTTTCTCGGTGTGCCGAGGCGCGACGTAGTGTTCGCTATGGACGCCGTAAGCGAGCCGGTGAGTCTCTATGAACCGGTTTACACCGACGGAGGCGAGAGCGTCACCGTCATGGATCAGGTCGGCGACACACGCAACACGGACGAGCATTGGCTCGAGCAGATCGCCCTTGGAGAGGCAATGGCGGCTCTGAGCGACAGAGAAAAACGCATACTGTCTCTGCGTTTTTACGACGGGCGCACCCAGATGGAGGTGGCATCCGAGATCGGCATTTCGCAAGCGCAGGTGTCGAGACTCGAAAAAAACGCAATTTCGCAGATAAAAAAGCAGATATTCATATCATAAGCAGCAGGGTGGGCCGATATCGGTCCGCCCTGTCAGCGCGTCAGGACAGGCTGAGCCGATCTCAAAATACGTCTTTTTCCACACCTTATGTCATATTTATCTGATAAGGAGGGCGAATAAAATGCGAACGGCACTTTTGCGCTACAAGGAGATCATAAATCTCTGTACAGGTCACAGGCTCGGATTTGTCGGAGACGTGGAGATAGATTTGGGTACAGGCAGGCTGCTGGCTCTCATAGTGCCGGGGCGCTGCCGCTTTTTCGGGCTTTTCGGCCGCGAGGAGGACTATGTTCTCCCCTTCGACTGCGTCAAGCGTATAGGCGACGATATCATTCTTGTGGAGGTACAGGGCGACTATAAACGCGAGAAATGTCCGCGGCGTCCGCTCATATGACGAAAAGCTGTGAAAAAAGCTTGAAAAATCAGGGGATTTATTGAAAATAACACTTGCAATGGCAGCCGGTATTTGGTATAATACCAAGGCATTACGCATGGGAGTGGACTTTCCGTCTGTGGCAAATGCTTGGCGGATGGGACGAAGCTCCCAGAGGTAAAAAACTAAATTTTGGAGGAAAAAACGTAATGGCAGTAGTATCTATGAAACAGCTTCTGGAGGCCGGCGTACACTTCGGTCACCAGACCCGCAGATGGAACCCCAAGATG
>JAZOBQ010000141.1:0-6848 GCA_045596005.1 Oscillospiraceae bacterium | reverse complement strand
CTCCGCAATGAGAAGTGTAACACGCATAGGACCGTGGGTGTTGATAACAACGGCAGTGAGCCCCAGCACGGCGCTGAGACAGTAAAGCACTGCAACAGCCTGCTTCTGGCTCAGACCCATATCTATGAGGCGGTGGTGCAGATGTCCGCGGTCGGGCTTCATAGGATTTTGGCCTTTGAGAAGACGGCGTATTATTGCGAAGAGCGTATCGAAAAGGGGCAGCGCCAGCGCCAGCAGGGGAACAACAAAGGTGATAATGGCATAGAACTTGAACATTGCTGTGACGGATATTGTAGCCAGAGCAAAGCCCAAAAGCAGAGCGCCGGTGTCACCCATGAATATCTTGGCCGGGTTAGCGTTGTAGGGGATGAAGCCGAGACAGGCACCCACAAGGGCGGCCAGAACTATGGCCATGCTTCCCTGACCGAGGATGAGCGCCACCACCAGCATTGTGAGAGAGCTGATGGAGCTGACGCCGCAGGCCAGACCGTCCAGACCGTCGATAAGGTTGACCGCGTTGGTGATGCCGATTATCCAGATGATGGTTACGGGGATGCTCAGGTAACCCAGCAGGAGTGAGGCGTTATCGGAGAAAATATTGGGATTGAAGAGCACCTCAATCTTTACTCCGAAGGCCACTGCCACAACAGCGGCTATAAGCTCAAGGAGAAGCTTGACCCACCATCTCATGGGCTTTTTGTCGTCAATGGCACCGGTGACCACAATGATGAGACAACCCAGCAGAATACCCACAAGCTCATGCTCAAGAGTGGCAAAAAGCAGAACGGAGATAATGAAGCCTATGAATATGGCAAGGCCGCCCATGCGGGGGATGGGGTGCTTGTGAACACGGCGGGCATCCTTGGGAACATCGATGGCGCCTACCTTGACGGCAAGAGCTTTCACAGGGGGGGTGGTGGCGAAGGCCAGAATGAAGGCAATTACCACTGCCAGAACAATTTTCAGCCAAAGCTGCATATCAGGAAACATAAGTTTTTATCCTACCTAACTGTTTATCTTTCTACGAAGCCGACTTTCTTATAGACTTTGCGGAGGGTCTTGCGGGCCAGATAGCTTGCTTTCTCGGCGCCCTCTTTATAGACCTTTTCAAGATAAGCCTTGTCGGCGAGAATTCTCGCGGTCTCTTCCTGAATGGGACGGAGGGTCTCAACAACAGCTTCACCGACGGCGGGCTTGAAAACGCCGTAACCCTTGCCGGCAAATTCGTTTTCGATCTGCTCATAGCTCTTGCCGGTGATCGCGGAGTAGATGCCCATGAGGTTGGCGACTCCCGGTTTTTCGGCGGGAGCGAAACGCACGCAGTTTTCGGTGTCGGAGTCGGTGACGGCCTTCTTGAACTTGCGCATGATGTCGTCGGTCTTTTCGAGCAGAAATACGCAGCCATTGGGGTCGGACTTGCTCATCTTGCTGGTGGGATTGCCGAGGCTCATGATACGGGCACCGACCTTCTGGATGTAAGGCTCGGGAACTTTGAAAACATTGCCGTAGATATTGTTGAAGCGAATGGCGATATCGCGGGTGAGCTCGCAGTGCTGCTTCTGGTCTTCACCGACGGGGACATAGTCTGCCTGATAGAGCAGGATGTCGGCGGCCATGAGGCTGGGATAGGTGAAAAGACCGGCGTTGATGTTCTCGGAATGCTTTGCGGACTTATCCTTGAACTGGGTCATGCGGCTGAGCTCGCCGAACATGGTGTAGCACTGAAGCACCCAGCCGAGCTCGGCGTGCTCATGCACGTGGCTCTGAATGAAAAGGGTGTTCTTCTGGGGGTCAAGGCCGCAGGCAATGTACTGCGCGAGCTGCTGAAGAGTGCGGCGGCGCAGGTCGGCGGGAGTCTGGCGGACGGTTATGGTGTGCATATCGGCCATGAAGTAATAGTTGTCGAATTCGTCGGTACGCTCGACCCAGTTTTTGATGGCGCCGAGATAGTTGCCGAGGTGCAGATCGCCGGAGGGCTGGATTCCGGAGAGCATTATCTTCTTTGCGGGAGCGGTGTTTTCCATATATCTTATCTTCCTTTGCAAGAATTTGTTTACTGTTCGCGGCGGAGCATGCTAAAGAACATACTTATCCACCTTATCAACAACATATAATAGCACAGTTTTTCTCGTTTTACAATTCATAATTGACTTTTAGACACAATTAAAATATTATATTTGGGTACAAAATGAATCAAAATGCCTTTTGGCATTTCAGGAGGAAAAATAAATGGCAGATATGAATTGGATAAACGAAATGGAATCCCGCATACCCGTGGGCAAGGTGCGCACCCGCTTCGCGCCCTCTCCCACCGGATATATGCATGTCGGAAATCTCCGCACCGCCCTTTACACCTACCTCATCGCCCGCCATTATGACGGAACTTTCATTCTCCGCATTGAAGATACCGACCAGGGCAGACTCGTTGAGGACGCTGTCGACGTTATTTACAAGACCATGCGCGAGTGCGGTCTTTCCCATGACGAAGGTCCCGATGTAGGCGGTCCTGTGGCTCCTTATGTCCAGACCGAACGCAAGGGCTTTTATATCAAGTACGCCCAGTGGCTCGTTGAGCGCGGCCATGCATATTATTGCTTCTGCGAAAAGGCAGAGAGCGAGGAAGAGGAGACTTCTTTCGAGCGTGCAGCCGACCCCTGCCGCGACATGAGCGCAGAGGAAGTTGAGGCAAAGCTCGCTGCCGGTATGCCTTACGTCATCCGTCAGCGCATCCCCGAGGAAGGCAGCGTTACCTTCCACGACGAGATCTTCGGCGACATCACTGTTGAGTGCTCCACTCTCGACGACCAGGTGCTCATAAAGCGCGACGGACTTCCCACCTATAACTTTGCAAACGTAGTCGACGACCACATGATGGGCATTACCCATGTCGTCCGCGGCAGCGAGTATCTCTCCTCCGCACCCAAGTATAACCTGCTCTATAACGGCTTCGGCTGGGACGTTCCCAAGTATGTTCACTGCTCTCCCGTTATGCGCGACGCCCACAACAAGATGAGCAAGCGCCACGGAGACCCCAGCTATGAGGATCTCATCGCCCAGGGTTATCTGACCGACGCCGTCGTGAACTACGTCACTCTTCTCGGCTGGTCTCCCCGCGGCGAGTATGCCGAGCAGGAGATATTCACCATGGACGAGCTCATCAAGGTCTTTGACCTCCAGGGCATCAGCAAGTCTCCCGCTATTTTCGACATTGAAAAGCTGCGCTATTTCAACAGCGCCTATATCCGCGCCATGGAGCCCGCGGCTTTCGCAAAAGTCGCCGAGCCTTATATCCGCAAGGCCGTAACCAACGAGGCATATGACGCCGCAGCCATCGCCGGCATACTCCAGCAGCGCTGCGAAGTTCTCACCGACATCCCCGAGAAGATAGACTTTTTCGATGCTCTGCCCGAGTATGCTCCCGAGCTTTATATCCACAAGAAGAGCAAGACCGATATCCCCGGCTCTCTGGATATGCTCAGAAAGATGAGCGAAGTTTTCGCCAAGGTCGAAGACTGGTGCGATGAAAATATCCTCTCCGCTATGACCGGAATGGCCGAGGCCGAAGGCGTCAAGAACGCAAAGGTCATGTGGCCTGTCCGCATCGCCATCGCCGGCAAGGCAGTGACCCCCGGCGGCGCTGTTGAGATCGCACGCATCCTCGGCAAGACCGAGACCCTCCGCCGCATGGCCATCGGCATTGAAATGCTGGAAAAGGTTCAGTAAAAAAGATTTGAAAAACAAATAAAAATCCACATGAAAGACAACAAAACTTTCATGTGGATTTTTTCGTGACGGAATCAAAATTTTCTAAACTAAAATCACTTCTATGACGCAAGATAGATGCAAAGGAGTGGTTTATTTTGAAACATAATAAAAAAAGGAAATATACGGTATTCACAATCTCTTTTCTGGCTATAGCGGTGCTGAGCCTTGGTATCTATGCCTCGGCGAGTCATGCAAGGGCGGAAAGCTATCGTGTGCATATGACGAACAACTATCAGCACGCCTTCGACGAACTCGTTACCGCCGTTGGCGAGATGGACTCCGCGCTGCAAAAAAGCGTGTATGTCAGCTCACCCTCGCTTTCCGCGGCTGTTTGCACGGAGATATTCGGCAAGGCCATGACTGCACAGATGAGCCTCGGAGTGCTGCCTTTTTCCACCTTTGAGCTCGAGCAGACCGCGGGATTCATAAGCCGTGTCGGAGACTATGCCTTTGCTCTCGGACGCGTTGCAGCGTCGGGCGAAAACTTCAGCGACGAGCAGCGTGAGAATCTCAAAGCACTCGCGGAAATGTCATCCGTACTGAGCAGCAATATGAAAAATCTTCAGACGGATATGCTTGACGGTGTGCTGACTATGGACGAGCTGATACGTTCCGAATACAGGCTCGACGAAGCGGAAAAAACCGAGCTGCCCTCCACGGTCGGAGCCAGTATGCGGCTGATAGAAAAGGAGTTTCCCGAACTTCCCGCGCTTATCTATGACGGGCCTTTTTCCAATCATCTGACCGAATCGAGTCCAAGAATGCTTGAAGGAGCGGAGAGCATAGACGAAAAAGCGGGACGCGAGATAGCTGCCGGATTCCTGCGCATAGGCCACACCAGAGTTTATCCTGCCGGCGAGAGCGAGGGCGAACTGCCTTGCCTCTACTATCAGGCGGAACGCTCCAACGGAGACATCGTCAGCGTAGCGGTAACAAAGCAGGGCGGCAAGGTGCTCAGTATGCTGTCGGCACATGAGCCGGGCGAGACCGCTATGGAGACAGAAGCGGCTTTGAAGGCGGCATCGGATTTTCTCAGCAGCAGAGGATATAAGGGCATGGAGGAGACCTATCATATGCAGCAGGGCGGCGTCCTTACAGTGAACTTTGCCTACACGGACGGAGAGCTCGTTTTCTATCCGGATCTCATCAAGGTCTCGGTCGCAATGGACAGCGGTGAAGTCTGCGGCTTTGAGGCTCTTGGCTATATCTCCTCACACGGGGAGAGAAGTCTCCCGGAAGCAGCTGTGAGCGAGGAAGAAGCACTTGCATCAGTTCCGGGCGAGCTTACTGTGGAAAGCAGCCGCATGGCTGTAATACCCACGGCCGGAGGAGACGAGAAGCTCTGCCGCGAGTTTGTCTGCGTCAACGGTGACGAACAGCGCTATATAATTTATGTGGACGCTGTGAGCGGTCAACAGGAGAAAATCCTGATACTTCTCGAGGATGAGAACGGTTCTCTGACCCTGTAAGCAGCATGATTTGCTACCCCTTGACGAAATAGACAAAAAGATGTAGAATAAAGTGAATTACCAGATATATTCCACCAAAGAAAGGTTGGTTTTTATGGGCTTTATTCCTCAGATCACCTGCCGTTACTGCGGCAACAAATATATGGGCATCTTTAACCGCTGCCCGCATTGCGGCACTAGACGCGTAAAACAGAGCGGACGCGCCGCCGTTTCCACCACCGCTTCCAGCAGCGGCAGCGCTGCCGGAGCACGTCTGAATATCAACACCCAGTGGCAGTTCATCTTCGGCTGTGTGTTGGTCGTCGCTGTTATAGCAGCAGTGATCATACTTGTCACCGCAAGCCTTGGCGGCGGAGACAAGGTCGACATCGCCGGCCAGATCACCTGGAACCTCGACGCTGACGATTCCATGCCCGAAAGCGTCACCGTAAACCTCACGGCGAACGGTCAGCCTGTGGACAGCGCAAACGTCACTGCCGACAAAAACGGCGAATGGACCTATACCTTCGAAAAGCTCGATGTTTATGACGAGGACGACAATGAGATCAAGTATGCCGTCAGCGCAGTTCCCATTGATGGCAAGACTATCTACAGCTCCGGCGAGGATCTTGTAATTGTCACCGAAGTTGAAGTAATTGAAGTTCCCGTGGCTCCTCCCCAGCCTGTCGAAGATCCCATCAACCCCAATATCCACACCGTCATTATCAACCACCTCGGCAGAGACCTCAAGGATGAGTTCTCCCTGCGCAATGACGAGACCATAGACCTTGATGCTGTTGCATATCCTGTTGACGAAGTGTGTACCGTCAAGTGGAAGAGCACCGATGAGAGCATCTTCACCGTTGACCAGGACGGCGTCTGCACTCCCGTTTCCAACGGCTGGGCGAAGGTCGTGGCTTACCATGGAGAGATCGAGCATAAGATCAATGTTCGCGTTTGGGGCTTTGAAGACTGAAATTAATAGTTGATAAGTATATTTTTGCGCATATCCGAAAAATTTTCGGATATGCGCAAAAAAAGTGTTGACAAACGTCTTAATAGTTGTTATACTAACAAAGCTGAAACGAATACGGACGATTGGCGCAGCTGGTAGCGCATCCGCTTGACGTGCGGGAGGTCACAAGTTCGAGTCTTGTATCGTCCACCAAAAAGAACCGTTGAAAACGAAAGTTTTTGACGGTTTTTTCTTATTTTTAAATCAAGTTCGTATGTAATGTGGAGTTCAAAAACGCACACAATTCCGCACAACTACCCCAAAACCGTGATAAATGCTTTGAAATTCCTAAAGAAAAGGAGTTTTTATTATGGCATCTATCAGAGAAAAAGCAGAACATCAAAACAGTTTCCTATCACTTCACTTGCTGTCTTGGGCGTGATGCACGAGGAAAGCAAATTCGCCGCTATAGCACATGGATTCCTACAGTGGGGATGACACCAAGCAAAGCAAGAAAAGCCGCTGAAAAGGCAGCAGAGGCGTGGGAACTGCAAATGAGAACGGAGTTTGATAAGGATTTGCAGAATCCCGAAAGAGCGAAAATCAAAGAGCTTGCCGATTCTAAGCTTGACTTTTCGCTGTTCATTACGGATGTATGGTTTCCGATTCAGATAGAGAAT
>JAZOBQ010000140.1:0-13345 GCA_045596005.1 Oscillospiraceae bacterium | reverse complement strand
TGTGCTACAATGAGGACAATGGGAAAGGAGGCTTTTTTATATGGCAATCCGATATAAGGTTGATATTCTGGCAGAGTTAAAAAAGAAAGGCTTCTCTTCAACAAAGATTCGTGAAGAGAAGCTCATTGGACAGTCTTATTTACAGCAGCTTCGCCATGGGGAGCTTGTGTCATGGAAGACACTAGACACGATCTGCTCGCTTTTGCAGTGCCAACCCGGCGATCTGATTGAGTATGTGGAGGAGTAATTGAGGTGCTAAGCAAAGAAATGTATGACCTTTTGGTAAAAGTACCTCGTTTTCCCAAGAGCATTTATGCGGGGAAATTATATGAAAATAACCCCATGTACAACAGAATTAGGGATTTGCTATGTGAAGCAGCATACAAGGATTATGATTACATCAATCACTCTGAGTCACAAATTCTAAAGAGCAATATTTCACTTACCGAGAAGGGACAAGCTGCACTTGAAGAATACGAGGCTTTTGACAGAAATCAAAAGATAACTCGGCGATCCCTAACTGTTGCAATTGTAGCTATGATTGCCTCAATAGCCAGTGCTGTAGCGGCAATTGCATCGCTCATTAAAATGCTAATATAGGGGCTATATTTCAGGAACAAAAATTCCACTATCCCCAAGCCAAAAGGCGGCGGTCAAAGCTCCCACGAAGAGTGCTTTTTTATCCAGAAGACGGAGCTGATGACTGTCTGCGGCACAATCAAACAAAACAAAAAATGCGGCAGCCCGCTTAACCGTCCGGCCCATCAAGGGTTAAGGCACTTTTAAGCGAGTTGCCGCATTTTTATTTCCAGCCCTTAAAAATATCATCAAGAGCTTTGTTCACCGCTACATTGAGACTCTTATTCAAAATAGCCATTATCTCTGCTTCAATGATTGATTCGCGTTTTTTCTTTTTCTTCTTTTTCTCGTCCTGTCTGCTCATTTAACTTTCACCTCGTTGGTGAATTTGACATTGAGTTCTTCTGCCTCCGCAGCTTCTTCATCAGGATACAGGTCCAGAAGGAAAGAGTCCCTTTGATCTTTCAGACTCCACGCTGCAAGCAACTCAGGCGAAGGATTCTCAACTGCATTGTGCCAGTCCTATCTGCGTTTCATGGTCCAACGCACTATATCGGAGGATTTATTAAAATCGTACACATGGTCATACATAACTATTTCTCCTTAAATAAAAATAGAGGGAAGCCGAAGCTCCCCTCGGTAATATTTGAAATTACAGATTCAATTCCTGTAATAATTCGTCCAAAGTAATCTTCTAAGATGACGCGTTACGCGTGAAGTGATGCCAGTCATCCTCCTTGGGGATCTATGTATTCAGCGGCGGCATGTGGGTGCGTATAAATTTCCCCTCCTCCTGCCCGATCTCCTCCTCCAAAGCTTTGCGGCTTTGGGACTTCGCATAATAGAGAACATCAAATTCTACAGCGTGTCCCTTACGCTGAGCTTCCGCAAGAATGCGATATTTTCGCTCTGATTCGGTTTTAATACCGACATAGTGCTCTGCCAGTCTGCGAAGCATATTGTCGCTCTTGCCGATATAAACGATCTCGCCTCCGAGCTTTATGCAGTAGATTCCCGCAAACTAATATTTATCTGCTAAACCATTCTTCTGGAATTTAGCATAGACTCTTTCTACATAAGGATTCATTAAAAATTGAACTCCCCTTTCTTACTTTTTACTTCCGGTCTCGGAATAACAATTTCCTTTACTTTTGGAATATAGATATTCTGAGATGAACCATCCACCGTATTTATTAAATTATTTGTCAGGTTATCCTTATTATTTATTTCTCTGTTCTGGGACTCCACTTCTGGAACGGCTCGTAAATTTTCATCAGCGGCAGACTGATTTTGCGTTTCGGGTGTCGTGAGTGCGGAAGATGTTCCGGCAGCGTCCCGCGTTTTGGGGATCTCATAAAAATGGAATGTGTTGCCGTGGGAGGGGACCAGATAACCCTTGTCCACCAGTTTTCTGAACTGATCTCTGTAGGTGGAGTGGGGCATTCCAATAGCTTGGCGTACCGCTTCCGGAGAGAGTGCAAGATCGTATCCGTCCGCATTGGCAGCGAGGTAGATATAAAGAAGGAATGCAAAGGCTCCAAGGTCGCGAGCCGCGTACTGCCAGCTCGCATTGTTGATGCCGAGGTATGGCTTTGCCGTAGGTCCTCGGTGAATTTTAATTGTCCTCTAATTAGGATAAGTTACAGGCATTTTAAAGCCTCCTTATAATTATAGTAAAAGTTTATAAAACATCTCAAATATATGTGTTTTCTCAACTTTTCTATAAATATTATACCAAATTTTTAAATTTGAATCAAATAAAGGGGATTGACCTAAACACGAAGAGACCGCTGCTTCACCTTTTGGAAACAGCGGTCTCAGTGCATATTCATTTTTCATGATGGCTCCTTCTATGTTATATACCTTCAAGCTCCATGACATAGTCCTCTATGTCAGCAAACGATGCCTCAATAGCCTCTCTGCTCATGTGCTTAACTACTCTGTTGTAGAAATCTGCGAATCCTGCACACTCATAAAACTCAACGAGCCAGTCAACCTTTTCTTCAAAACTAAACATAATCATCACCTCCTTTAAGATACTTTTTCGAGAGCATTTTCTCTCTCGGCTCTTTCCTTGGCAGCCTGAACCTTGGTCTTGTAGTTTTCAATGCCCACAGGTGCCTTCACATCAGGATTGGATTTGTCCTCTCCGAACACAGGAATGTCCTTATAGTTAGGGAATTGTTCTTCAAACCAATCACATACATACTGATAGGGACTTGCCAGAGGGGCAGACATAACCTTTACTCTTTCAAACATTGCGATAAGCTGCTCAGAGTTGTCAAAAGACTCCATATACTTCACCATATTCGCATAGGTAAGGCGGGTATGGGTCTTTGCAGAATCTCGTTCTCTGCCGGACACAATAACCTCCGTCATACCGGGGAAGTCGTTGCGAATATCGCGGATCAGCTTGTTTTCTTTTGAGCCGTACTTGGCAGCGGCGGCGGCAAACTGCTTGTTCATAATAACAGTGTTCTCGGTGAACAGAATCTTGTACCCCTCGCGGCCCGGGGTGAGGCGTTTCGCTTTAGCCATTTCTTTTACCTTCCTTTCTTAAAATCCGGAGACACAATCGAGATCGTCATCATCACTAAGAACAGTAACATTTTCGTTTTTGACCAGAGTAAAGATACTCTTGTTTTCAGCGGCGTTCTTGGCCTCTTTTTCAAAGAACTTCTTGTAGTTATCGTAGCCTTCAAACTCCTGCCTAAACCATGCCAGAACACTGCGATAGGGGTTAGTCTGAACCTTGGACTTTGCAATCTGCTTCTGGAACTCAACCATAAGTACCTGTGCATTGTCCTGCTCGCGAATGTACATTGCCATACGCTCATAGGTCATGTTCTTGGTGGAAGTCTTCTTGTCGGGATTCTTTCTGATGGTCTTGGTTACCATCTCGGCATTGGGGCAGTCCATGCGAATCTCTCGCCAGATCTTGTATTCGGCAGAGCCAAAGATGCGGGCGTTCTTTGCGAACTCCTTGGTTACGAGAACGCGGGTTTCATCAACAAAACGGGGGGCGGTGCACTTTTTGGAAGTAGTCATTTTAGTAATCTCCTTTAATTAAATATTTTTATTTTGTGGGGCTTTTTGTTCCCCTTGTTTATGTGTTTATTATAGCAGAGTTGATTTTGGTGCTCGGCACAAAAACGTACCACTTTCTAATTGCTCTTAAACTAAATTGTCAAGGAATTCATCGTCGTCAGATTCAATATTTTTGTACTTGAAAACATGTTCCACCCTGCTCCTCGGTACATCATTCAAGACCTTCATTATTGCGGCGATCCATTTGCACTTTTCAACGTCCTCCTCTGTGATGTGTTCGAAGAGACCGTATCCATCTGCATCACATGATAGAGCCACAATCGCATCATAGATTGCCTCGTAACCTTCCAGAGTCAGGCTGTAGGTTTCATTGTCAAAGAACTTTGCATCCAACATTTTCATTACCTCATTTCTTAGTTTTTGTATTTTGTCTGTTTCGTTCTTTCTGATGTTAGTATAACAAATCCCACATTCACACCGGGCACATAACCATGCCCCGAACTATTTATGAAAATAAAAAATGCAGCCTGTTTTACAAGCTGCATTTACATCAGATCAAAAGATCGGGAGCGGTCCACCCTAAAGTGACATGGGGCTAGGCTGCCGCAGGATTGGGTTCTCTCTCTGTTTGCTAAAAAGTTGTTGATCCTATTCAATAGTTGATGGTTTTAGATGCCTTATACCGAATTGTGCCAATTAAAGGCCGAATGCTGCGGCGTACTTCTCCGTGGCTGTCCTCATTTGGTCCAAATCTGCCTTTACGTAGAAATTGAGGGTCGTGCTGGCATCTGCATGTCCAAGAATCTGTTGAACGCTTTTGATATCTGCCCCATTTGCCAGAAGCAGAGTCGCACAGGAATGTCTCAGATCGTGGGGAGAGAGCTTTGGCATATTATTTCTCTCCATAAAACGATTAAGCGTTCTGGTTATGGCATTGGGAGTTCTTGCTTCAAACAAGCTATCTTTACTCGGAAATATGAAAGCTTGTTCAAGATCAACTGCGGGATGCTCTTTTTCTGTCTCCACCTTCAGTTCTTCCAACAGCGACAGAACCGATGGTATCAACGGAATTGTACGTAATCCAGTAGCCGTTTTCGGTGTTCCGATTACCGTGCCGCTTTTTACCGTATATGATACGTTTCTTTTCACGCTGATCGTTCCCGCACTGTGGTCAATATCTCTCCATTGGAATCCCACAAGTTCACCACGCCGAACCCCGCAAGTGAGCAGCAGTTTCATCATACATTGAAACTCCAACTCACAGTCATCCAGAAGTGCAAAGAACTCCTTAGCCTGATCGGGCGTGAACGCGTCCACTGGCTTTTTCTCCTTTTTCGGAGATTTCACCTTTGCCATGGGATTCTTCTGGATAATCTCCTGATCCTCCGCGAATCCGAAAATCAGATTCAGGGTATTATAGGCATGATGCACAGACTTAGGCTGAAGACCGCGTTGAAATCGGCCCTTGTAATCCGTCCTCAGATAGCTGAGGAACTTCTGAATGTCGATGGGCCGTATCTCCTGAATGCAGTATCCTTCGAAATATGGGTTGATAAGCTTCAGCGTGCTTTGATAAAAGGATATTGTCGTGGGCTTGCGGTTATTGCCTTTAACCTGAAGCGGAAACCAAACCTCGTTTGCAAAAGTCACGAAATCGTCTCTTTGCTCCTCTTTTGTAACGGCGGCTTCTGGCATCTCCTTTTGAACTCCGCTTCGCAGCTCCTGCTCCCATACAGCAGCAGCGGCTTCCGCAGCCTTCTTTGCTTTCGCCGGAGTCAAGCCTTCAGGGGGCGTCCATGTCGTCGTTTTGCGAATCTGTTTGCCTTGCACATCTCGTCCAAGACAGACCACGAATTTGTAGGAAACTACTTTCCCATCTTTCTTTTTTTCACTGATACTTGCCATTTGATACACCCTTTCCACCAGTGTATCAACCGTGCTTTTTACTCTTCCTGTGCACTTTTTGTGCACTTTTTGTGCACCCAAGCAATTTTCCAAGAAGAGTTTAAAAAGCAAAAAGCTTTGGAACCATGTGGTTTCAAGGCTTTTCTTGGCACGCCCTAAGAGATTCGAACTCCTGACCTTCTGGTCCGTAGCCAGACGCTCTATCCAGCTGAGCTAAGAGCGCATACCATTTCGTGCTAAAATATAATAGCATAGCTGAAACCAAAAAGCAAGAGTTTTTTTAAAGATTTTAAAACTTTTTTCTCGTCAGAATCCAATGGCGTCGCTGACGCGCTCTACCATGTCCTCCATGCTGCGAACGGCGCGGTGCATCATCTTTTTGCTGTGGCGTTTGTCGCCTGCCATGCCAATGCCAACGCATACGCCGAGAACCATTCCGGCGCCCATGCCTTTAATAAAGCTGCACATAAAATAACCTCCTGTTGCTCAGACTGTTTATATTATGTCCGCGGCGAAGCTTATTATCATTGCGCCGGATGGTAAAAGTATGTTACAATATTAAATAAAGGTATAATGCGCATTATGCGCCGGAATGAGGTGCTTTTTTTAATGATCATAAAAGTTTTGGCTGTGGGCGATATCTGCGGCAGAGTGGGACTTGACTTCCTGCGGAGAAATCTGCGCAAGCTGCAGCGGCAATATGCGATAGATTTTACCGTTGTCAACGGAGAAAATGCGAATGTTGTGGGCGTCACCCCACAGCAGTGCGAGGAGATATTCGACTGCGGCGCGGACGTTATCACTCTCGGCAACCACACCTGGACGCGCACGGAGATCCAGGACTATCTCGACCGCGCGAGCGCCTGCCTGCGCCCGGCCAACTATGCACCGCAGTGTCCCGGACGCGGAGTGGGCATATACGACACCCGATTCGGCAGAATTTGCGTCGCCAATCTCATAGGCCGTTTCAGCCTTGACGCAAACACGGATAATCCTTTCGTCGTCGCCGACAATATCATGGCGGACGTTGATGCGAAAGTGATCCTCGTGGATTTCCATGCGGAGGCCACGAGCGAGAAGCTCGCGATGGGCTATTTTCTCGACGGACGTGCCAGCGCCGTATGGGGCACCCACACCCATGTCCAGACCAGCGACTGCGGCGTTTTGCCGCAGGGCACCGGATATATCACCGACCTCGGCATGACCGGCCCTGTTAACTCTGTCATAGGTATCACACCGGAGCAGAGCATAGGCAAATTCCTCGGCGATCCTCCCCGACGCTATTCCCCCGCGGGCGGTCCCGGCAAGCTGGAGTGCGCCATATTTGACATCGACACCGAAACCGGCAAATGCGTACACGCAGAAGCCTTGAGAATAGTGTGATAAATCACATAATTCTCAAACGATAGTTATTGCGGCCTGTGCCGCATGGAGGAATATATGAAAAAACCGCTTAGGATAATACATGCCGCGGATCTGCATCTCGACTCGCCTTTCGAGGCTCTGGGTGAGAAGGCGGCGCAGCGCCGACGCGAACAGCGCGAGCTGCTTTTCGCGACAGCGGAGACCGCCCGGGAGAAGAGCGCCGACCTGCTGCTTCTGGCGGGCGACCTGCTTGACAGCGCGGCGGCATATTCGGAGACATTTTTGGCCATTAAGTCGGCCTTTGGCGAACTTGAGTGTCCCGTTTTTGTCTCCCCCGGAAACCACGACCATATTTGCCCCGGCTCTCCATATACCAGAGGCGATTTGCCTGAAAACGTCCATGTTTTCGGCTCCGGATGGAGCTGCTGCGAACTGCCCGGGCTTGGCGCAAAGGTCTACGGTGCGGGATACACGGACGCGCTGTGTCCGCCGCTGCTCAGAGGCTTTGCGGCCGAGAGGGAGGAGGGCAAACTTTGCATCGGACTTCTCCACGCCGACCTCGGCGCTGTGGGAGAGAGCAGATATTGCCCCATCACTCCCGAGGAGGTCGCCGCGAGTGGCTTTGACTATCTTGCGCTCGGACATCAGCATACATACAGCGGCCTGCTGCGTTTTGGCGAAACTTTCTGCGCATATCCCGGCTGCCCGGAGGGCAGAGGCTTCGACGAGTGCGGCGAAAAAGGCATACTTTACCTTGAGCTTGAACCCGGCAGCGCAAAAGCGGAGTTTATTCCCCTTGCCCGCCGCCGTTACGATATCATAGAACTGGACATAAGCGAGGGCATGCCGCCCCTTCCGTCGGGACGCGAGGAGGATATCGTCCGCATTATCCTCACGGGCGAGAGTGACTTTGCCCCGGACCTTGCCGCGCTGCAGCGCGAGTGGGAGCCGAAATTCTTTGCTTTGCAGCTGCGTGACCGCAGCACATTGCGGCGTGAACTCTGGGACGGCAGCAGTCAGGACAGTCTGCGCGGACTTTTCCTCAGAAAAATGCGCGAAAAATACGACAATGCTCCCACCGAGCGCGAGAAACAAAAAATCATCCAGGCCCTTCGTTGGGGACTTGCGGCCCTGGAGGGCGGAGAGGCGGTCAGAGAAATATGATCATAAAGAAAATGACAGCTTCGTTCGGCTGTCTTGAAAATGCGGAGATGGAGCTCCATGAGGGACTGAACATCATCACCGCGCCGAACGAGAGCGGAAAGAGTACCTGGTGCGCATTTATCCGCGCCATGCTCTACGGCATAGATTCCTCCCAGCGTGAAAAGGGCGGAGTGAAACCCGATAAGGTGAAGTATGCTCCCTGGTCCGGCGCTCCGATGTCCGGCGAGATGGAGATAGAACACGAGGGCAGAGACATCACCCTGCGCCGCAGCACAAAAAATGCGGCAGCGCCCATGCGCGAGTTTTCCGCTGTGTATACCGGCAGCGCCGATGCCGTTGCGGAGCTGAAGGGCAAAGATGTGGGCGAGGTGCTCACCGGAATGCCCAAAGCCGTTTTTGAAAGCAGCGTTTTTGTCCGCCAGTCCGGACTCGCTGTGAGCAACAGCGCCGAGCTTGAAAAGCGCATAAACGCCATTATTTCCACCGGCGATGACGAGGCCTCGTCCTTTACGGACGCCGACGCCGTGCTGCGTGCATGGCTGAGAAAACGCCGTCACAACCGCAGCGGCGCTCTGCCCGCCGTTGAAGCGGAGATAGCGGAAAAGAAAAGAGCGATAGACGCCGGAGCCGATGCTGTGAGAGAACATGCGGCTTTGGTGCAGCGCCATGAGCGCGCCGTTGAGGCCGAGGGAATTGCCACCGAGCAGGTGGAACGCATTCAGACCGAGGCACACACCCGCCTTATCGAACGCATTGAAGGTCTCCGCGAAGAACTGAGCGGTCTTGAAAAAGACTGTGCCGAAGCCGGAGAGGTCAGCAAGAAGCTCAAAGCCGAGACCGAGACCGGCCCCTTCGCGGGAAAAACTCCCGAGGAGGCCACGAGAGTTGCCGGCGTTGACTCCGAGCGCCTCGCGAATTTCATCGCTATGGTTCCCGGTGCCACAGGCTCGTTCATAGCCGTAGCGCTCGGCCTAGCTGCTCTCGGACTGGGATACTGGCTGAACAATACCTACATACTGGCGCTCAGCTTTCCGATACTTCTCGGTGCGATCGTCAGCTTTGCGATGATAAAGGCCAACAAAAACCGCGTGAAGAACTTCACTTTGAATCTGGCCGATGCTTATCAGATAGAAAAGGTGAGCGGCGAAGCGATAGTGGAAAAGGCAAAAGCCTATGTTGAGGCCTGCGCCGCAGCCGACGAGGCCGCAAAGAAACTCTCTGAGGCGGAGGAGGCGCTCGCCGCCTGCCGCGAGGAACTCAGACAGGCCGAGGAGGAGCTGCTGAGCGCCGGAACAAAGGGCTTTGGGGACGAGCTGCTCGTTCGCGCCAAGGCCGAGACCGCACAGATAGAGCGCAGCATTGCCATAAGCGAGGGAAAGATCGCGGCCATGGGCGACCCGATGGTCATGGGCACCGAGCTGGAGGCTCTCGAGAGCCGCCGCGACGATCTGCTCGAACAGTATGAGGCGCTCGCCATTGCCATTGAGACTTTGCGCGAGGCCAACGACGAGATGCAGCAGCGTTTCTCTCCTGCGCTCGGACGCAGGGCGGGAGAGCTGCTCGCCAGACTTACGGGCGACAAATACTCCTCGCTCAGTTTCTCCCGCGAGCTTGACGCCACCGCGAAACGCAGCGGCGACACGCTTGCCCACGAAAAGGCCTTCCTCTCCGCAGGCACGGCGGATCAGATCTATCTCGCTCTGCGCCTCGCTATCTGCGAGCTTGCCCTGCCGGAAGGCTGTTCCTGCCCGATAATTCTCGACGACGCACTTGTGAACTTCGACTCCGAGCGCATGGCTCACGCAATCGAGCTGCTCAAAGAGATCGCGGCGGAACGTCAGGTGATACTTTTCACCTGCCACGAGAGGGAAGCGGAGTTCGCAGACAAAATGGATTAAGAATACAGGAGAGAGTATATGGAACTTACTGCAATAGCTGCATGGCTGAACACGAGCTGCGCCGGTATGGACGCCGCGGTCACCGAAGCCGTGCACGGACTTTATACCTTCGCGGGCGGATTTTTCACCCCCTTTGCTCATTTGATGGATCTTCTCGGCAAGGGCGGCGCGCTGCTAATCGCGCTGAGCGTGGTGCTGATGTTCTTCCCCCGCACCCGCAGGGTAGGCACCGTTATGCTTTTGGCGCTCGGTGTCGGCGCGCTCATCACCAATGTGGCGCTCAAGCCGATGGTTTACCGGCCGAGACCCTATACGCACGAGGGAAGCATTTACCATCAGGTCTGGCTACTCGTCGGTCAGCACACCGAGAGCGATTTTTCCTTCCCCTCGGGACATACCACCGCCGCCATGGCGAGCATGACCGCAATATTCCTCAGCTGTCCCAAGCGTAAAAGCTGGACTGCGCTGCTTTTCGCCTTCGCAATGGGCGTGAGCCGCATTTATCTGGGAGTGCACTACTTTACCGACGTTCTCGGTGGAGTCGCGGCGGGACTGGTCGGCGCAATCGCAGCTTACTACATCGCAAAGCTGATACCCAGGGTCTACTACGAATACCGCTGGAAATTCATGCGCAAAGAATAAGCGAAAACAGAATAAAATAATAAACCGGACGATTGAATTTTTATTTAAAATTTCTCAGGAAGCATTATTGACAAATTCGGGCGTCTGGTTTATTATTACATTTGGAGTTAGCTTTGGCTAATTTCTTATTATGCCGCTCGGTTAGCTCAGGCTAATCGAAACGGCGTGAGAGCAAAGAATCAGACCCGGGTGATAGATATGAATTTACGTGCTGCACAGAAAGGCAAAGAATATATCATTCAGCGAATCGAGACCGACGACGAAGAGCTTGACGCTTTTCTGTTCTCCCTTGGCTGCTACAGCGGCGAACCCATAACCGTTATCGCGCATAAGCGCAGCGGCTGCACGGTTTCCATCAAGGACGGCAGATACAGCATCGACAATCAGCTGGCCGAGGCCATCATTATCTGAGCTTTTTTCGGCGGAGAAAGAGACGCTGATTGTCTTTTTATCCGGAGGTTAGCTATGGCTAACCAAAAAATTAACAAGTTGGAAAGTAAAATTCGAGATACAAGACAGGAGGAAACCCTATGAGAATCGCCCTTGCAGGCAACCCCAACAGCGGCAAGACCACAATGTATAACGCCCTTACCGGACGCAACGAAAAAGTGGGCAACTGGGCCGGTGTTACGGTTGAAGCCAAAATGAGCCCCATAAAGAAAAACTACTCTCCCGACGGCAGCGAGCTTATTGCCGTCGACCTTCCCGGCGCTTATTCCATGTCTCCCTTCACCAGCGAGGAGAGCATCACCAGCGCCTATGTCAAGGGTGAGAATCCCGATGCTATCATCAACATAGTTGACGGCACCAACCTCAGCCGCAGCCTTTTCTTCACCACTCAGCTCCTTGAGCTCGGCATACCCATGGTCGTTGCCCTCAACAAGAGCGACGTCAATGCCGCAAAGGAGACCACGATCGACGCCGAAGCTCTCTCCAAAAAGCTCGGCTGCCCCGTTGTGGAGACTGTTTCCACATCCGGCAAAGGTCTTGAAGAGCTCGTCAAGATGGCTGTAAAGGTCGCCGGCGGCGAGCAGAAGGCGCCTTACTCCCAGGGTGAAATCGACCTTGGCGACAAGGCCGCCGTTCAGGCTGCCGACCGCAAGCGTTTTGAATTTGTGAACAAGGTCGTGGCAGAGGTCGAAAAGCGCAAGGTCAAGACCAATGTTTTCAACGCCCAGGATAAGATCGACGCCATTCTGACCCACAAGGTCGGCGGCATCGCCATCTTCGCCGTGGTCATGTGGCTCGTGTTCCAGATATCTCAGGCATGGGTCGGACCCTGGATCGCCGATCTCCTTGTCGGCTGGATCGAGAGCTTCATGGAGATAGCCGCCGGCTGGATGGAAGGCACTGCTCCCATTCTGCAGGCTCTCGTCGTGGACGGTATAATAGGCGGCGTGGGCGCCGTTGTCGGCTTCCTGCCCCTCGTCATGGTCATGTACTTCCTCATCGCCCTGCTCGAGGACTGCGGCTATATGGCCCGCGTCAGCGTAGTTCTCGACCCCATCTTCAAGCGTGTGGGTCTGAGCGGCAAGTCCGACATCCCCTTCGTCGTCGGTATCGGCTGCGCCATCCCCGGCGTCATGGCCTCCCGCACCATCCGCAACGAGCGCGAGCGCCGCGCAACCGCCATGCTTACTCCCTGGATGCCCTGCGGCGCAAAGATCCCCGTAATCGCTCTTTTCGCCGGTGCATTCTTCGATGATGCCGGTTGGGTCAGCTTCCTCATGTATTTCTGCGGCATCGCCCTTATCTTCCTCGGTGCGCTGCTCATAAATGCCATCACCGGCAACCGCAAAAAGCGCAGCTTCTTCATCATCGAGCTGCCCGAGTACAAGGTTCCCTCTCTCAAGCGCGCATTCCTCTCCATGTGCTCCCGCGGCTGGGCCTACATAGTCAAGGCCGCCACCATCATCCTCGTCTGCAACACCGTCGTTCAGATCATGCAGTCCTTCACCTGGTCGTTCCAGATCGCCGAGAGCGCTGATGCCTCCATTCTGGCAAGCATCGCATCTCCCTTCGCATATCTTCTAGTTCCCGTTGTCGGCGTACTCAGCTGGCAGATGGCAGCCGCTGCTGTCACCGGCTTCATCGCCAAGGAAAACGTTGTCGGCACCCTCGCCGTATGCTTTGTCGGCCTTGAGAACCTCATCGACACCGAAGAACTGGCTATGATCGAAGGCGCAGGCGCCGAGGTCGCAGGCGTTATCGCCATAACCAAGGCCGCCGCTCTCGCCTATCTTATGTTCAACCTCTATACACCTCCCTGCTTTGCAGCCATCGGCGCCATGAACTCCGAGATGAAGAGCTCCAAGTGGCTCTGGGGCGGAATTGGCCTCCAGCTCGGCACCGGCTTCACCATCGGTTTCCTCGTTTACCAGTTCGGCACTCTTTTCACCACCGGCAGCTTTGGCACCGGCTTCATCGGCGGTCTCATCGCCGTCATAGTCTTCGCCGCCATTCTTGTTGCGCTTGTAAGACGCACCAACAATGAGCTGAAGAAGGAAAAGGCAGCCGCTGCAAAGTAAGTAAGTCCACAAAAAGGAGTGCGGGTCATGGAAAATGTAATAGTTGTTCTCGTCGTGCTGCTGATAGTCGGTTTTGCGATCGGCTACATAGTCCGCCAGAAAAAAAGCGGAGCAAAGTGCATAGGCTGCCCCCATTCCAAGAGCTGCGGCTCGGATAAGTGAAGTCGGATCGTAGCCATGTCGTTCTGTGAGCCAAGGAGTTGGCTAAGACATTTG
>JAZOBQ010000139.1:0-6555 GCA_045596005.1 Oscillospiraceae bacterium | reverse complement strand
TCTGCTCCGTCTACCGGAAAGGTATCCAGTCCCAGTGCCTTGAAGCCGATCACGCTGTCGCTTCCGCCTATTACCGCTATCTTATACATAGCTATCACGCAGCCTTCCCCGGAGCGCTTCCTGGCTTATTCCCATCAAACGTCCCGTCAAGATTATTCGTAGTGTCATCACTTCATTTTCGACCGCCGCAAGGTAGCTGATCACCGCAGCAGGTCCAAATCCGATTCTGACAGCATCGGAGAGATAGTCATTAACACTGTTGTCGAGGCTGAGTTCAAATACGGTCATGCTTCCGCCGCTGAGTACCTCGATTCCTTTTTCCGCTGCATCGCCCAGACCCGCAGAAGCAAAGAGACGGACGATCTCATCATCATTTTCCGCTGCTTCAACAATGCTTTCTTTCATAATGCTGCCGCCATCGAAAAGCAGTTCGCCGACGATCTCGGGGCGCTTGCCTGCAATACGGGAGCGAATGAGCACTTTCAGGTTGGTGCTGTCAATGACAAGTCGAACATAGTCGCGGGCAAAGGGCAGTTCAAGCCGGGCAGCCATCTCCGCCATTTCGGCGAAATAGGCTCTGTCGAGTATCAGATCCGCAAGGCAGGGATTACCCGTTCTTGCGAGCATGCTCTTCGCATCTGCGATCGCCTCTGCAAGACTGACCGGCAGCATGACAAGCTCATTTTTTGCGAAGGCTTTCAGAAATTCCGCGGCTTCAACTCGACCCTCAAATGAGAGCAGCTGCTTGCTGACGCCATCGGATTTTATCATAACCTTTGCGGAGTGATAGTCATATTTCAGTCTGAAAAGATCCACAAGCTCGCTGTCAGGCACAATAAGCGCTATGTCCTCTATCTCGCTGCGTCGGTGTGCAGCGAGGGCATCCTCGACCTCACGGATGTTCATGCCGCTCATATCCGGGTAGCCGCAGTCGGCTGCGATGGCACAGGCTTCCGCGAAACCGGGAGCTGTGAGCATTCGCTCAATCTTCTCACCGCCGAGCATGGCTGCCTCTCTTGCGCGGAGCATGGCCGTAAGGAAAAGGTATTTTGTGCTTTCGCTTTTTTTGAGTTCAGTCAAATCCTTACCTCCTAAGCTGGGGAGAGGTGAACACAGCCAGCCCCACAGCGGGTAATTAATCAAATTATGCCTTGTTGTTCCTGTCTTTCAAACTCAGGAAAACAGTATCTCCGCCACCTGAGAGGACAGGGAGGAACGATGCATCTGCACCAGAGTTTCCACTGCGCAGTTCATCTCGATGTTGCCGCCGCGCATAATGAATCCGCCGCGGATAGCGGCCGTTTCCTCAGCGAGTATAACAGCGCCCTTTTTGCCCTTGAGTTTGAGTGCGCTGTTGGCGCGCTTTACTACTTCAGCACCCACAGAAGCTTTGTCCGCCTCGGAGAATATCATCTCCTCCTCGCCGCTGACAGCAGCCTCGGCAGCCATTTCTGCGAGAAACTGCGTATATTCCTCTTTGGGAAGTCCAACAATGGCCTCAACGGCCTTGGCAAAAGCCTCTCCTACCATTTCCTGCTTGAAAGCAAGAGTGGCTTTTCTCTGCTCCATATCGGCAGTGGCAGCCATGCGCTCGCTGCGTGCGGCACAGGCAGACTCGCCCTTTGCCTTGTGCTGAGCATAGACTTCAGCCGCTTTTGCCTCATATTCGCCGAGAATTTCCTTACACTGAGCCTCGGTTTCGGCATTGATGGCGTCTATCTCGGTCTGGGCGTCACGGATGAGGCGCGCGGTTATTTTTTCAATTCCGTTCATTGTTTTTACCGCCTTAATCAAGTTTGGCCTATCAGATGTTGAGGAGCATCAGCATGGATGCAAGCAGAGACAGAATGGCGTAGAACTCAACGGTAATGCAAAGGATCATGCCCTTGGACCAGTGGTCAGGCTTCTTTGCGAGAATGTTTATGGATGCGGCTGCGACCTTACCCTGGGCAACTGCGGAAATACCGCCGCCGATGGCGATGGGCAGGCAGGCTGCGAAATAGCGGCAACCGTCAATGAAGCTAAGATTTACAGCGCTGCCGTCAAGCAGACCCATCTGCATGATGGCAAAGAACCAAACAACGAGGCCGTAGAGACCCTGGGTGCCGGGGATGACCTGCATGATCATGATCTTACCGAACTTGGATGGGTCCTGAGTGAGCAGACCTGCACCGGCTTCACCGGCGACACCGGTACCGCGTGCGGGGCCTGCGCCTGCGAGGCAGGCTGCGAGACCTGCGCCGAGAAGGCCTATTGCAAGGCCGGTATACTGACCGTTCATAAGAGCAGTGACGAATTCCATTTTTATTTTTCCTCCTTATTTGCTGACTTCGACATATTTGGATTTTATTTTCAGGGGATTGAAGGGCTTGCCGCCGTCGGTATAGAACTTGCCGAAATACTCAAGGCACTGCAGGCGAAGGTCGTGGACGTAGCAGCCGAGAAGGTTAAGTCCGAAATTGAGGACGTGACCTATGATAAATATAATTATAAAAAGTATGATGTTGCCGAACATGGATGCGATGGTGTTGAAAACCTGACCGATAACACTGCCGGCGAGCATCAGAGCCATGATACGGGAATAGCTTAGAAGATCTCCAAACCAGCCAGTGAGCTCATTATAGAGCGTTCCGAAAATACTGGTTATCTTTCCAAGTCCCTTCTTGCCTCTTGTGCCTCCGTAAAGCAGCATGACCGCGCCGACTATGAGCACCACGGTACCCGCAGTTCCGACAGCAGCGATGCCAAGAACCATACCGCTTCCCAGCACCATTATTCCCGCTCCGATGAAGATGACCCAGATGGCGGCTTCATAGAAAATGCCGTCCAGCACTTCGCCATGCTTCACCTTCTGCACAAAGCCTATGACGAGACCGGTGTTCAGGTGGATGAAGCCAAGCACCATCGAGCCAACCAGAACATATATTGTGTGGTCAAGCGGGGTAAACAGATAGGGCAGCCCCTGCCAGGTACTTTCGGGATTGAGCAGGTGCACCAGCTGATAGGGGGCGTCTGCAAAGAAACCGCCGGTGAGCGCACCCATTACGAAGGTGGATATGCCGCCCCAGAACAGAAGCTGGCAGAACGAGAGCATACCCTCTTTCGGGCGCATGCGCTTCATTGCGATTAAGGATGCAAGTATCATCAGCAGACCGTAACCCATATCCGCCATCATGATACCGTAAAACAGTATGAAGAAAGGCGCCATCAGCGGGTTGGGGTCCACGGTGCCGTACTGGGGCAGAGAGTACATATTGGTGACCATGTTCAGGCCGTTTGTGAAGCGGTTGTTCTTCAGCTTGACAGGCACCTCGGGATATTCGTCCTCAGCCGGATCCTCAAACACATATGCGCAGTCGAATTTTTCGAGCGCAGCCACCAGCTTCTCGTGCTCGGGTTCGGTCACCCATGCATCGAGGCATACGGTGGAACCGGTGCCGACGAGGTTTTCCACGGCCTCAGCGTGAGCCTCGCGCGTGGTCGTGAGGTCATAAGCCTCCTTGAGGCGCTGGCGATCCTCCGCGAAGGACACAAGATGAGTCTCATCAAGCGCTCTTGCAAGGCGTATCTTGCGCATTTTCTCGCGCAGGGAGCTGAGGTTTTCCGCCGCTGTGCCTTCGACATTGCCGAAGGGAGGGACGGCAAATCCGTAGGAATGGAGTACTTCCATCACCTTGTCTTCTTCCGCACGGTAATAGAACACGCAAAGGAAGCGGGTGTGCTCATCGGAGGATATCTCCGTAAGCTCTGTCTCCGCCACCTTGTCGCCAAGTTCCGCTCTCAAACCGTCAAAATCCGAGACCGTGGGGATCGTACCCAGCTTCATGCCGACATGGGCAGTGCCGCTGTATTCCAGAGGCACTCTGAAATTTTTCCACGGGCTGAGCACCTCTATGAGAGTTGCGCAGCTTGCCTCCTCCAGATAGTGCTCACGGATGGATTCATCGAGCTGCGCTATCTTTTTCGCTATCTCCCTGCTCTCGTCAAGCCTCGTCTCGTCAAGGAAGTCAGACTCTTTGACGACAGGCTTTGCAGAAAGCAGCGGAGGCGGATCGGGGGCATATTTGTCCAGGAGCTTCACCGCATCGCCGAAGAGCGCCTTTTCAGCTCGCAGAGCACTGAGGTTGCTTCTTTCCCGGGAAACTATAGATGCAGTTTTCGGGTCGGAAAGCAGCATGCTCTGCTCCCTGATCTCGGCGCAGCCCAGAAGCATGAGCGAGGTGAGTATCTCGTCCTTCTGGGAACGGGCAGCCAGCAGATGGAGCTTCTGCATTCTGACTATTGCCATCAGCCTTTCACTATCCTTTCAACTATCAGTGCCACAGCTTCCGCCATGCGTTTTTCGGCACGGGCGCGCATCACGGCCTTCTTTGTCTCGCCGTTGTCGGCAAGATCACGAGCGGATGCCATCGCCTGCTCATCGGCGGCGCGGCCCATTTCCATGATCTCGGCCTCGGCCTTTTTGATGGCCTGTGCCACCATGGCCTCGCCTCTGGAGTGCGCCTCCGCAACGCGCTTTCTCGCGCTTATCGCGGCATCGGCTTTCATCTTTTTGGCGCGCTCCTCGGTCTCGGAAACAGACACTATGGATTCGATATACATTATATTTGCACCTCCCGGCGCTTTCGCGCTGTTTGTTAATTTCAAAATTTTCGCTATTGTGAATTATATGACTAGACCCACACGATTTCAAGTGTTGAAGTGCAACTTTGTTAAATTAAGCACATCCCGACCCATTCATTGTGCAAATTGCCCTGTTTTTCGCCCAAGAAACTGTAAAAATGAAACCTGTTCTTATTATTTTGCACAAAAGCGAACTTGTTCAAGTGTAAAAATCGCAGAAAAATTGGAAATTTTTCAGTATTGTCAGCCTCCGGAGTCTATTATATGTTGATAAACTAAAAATATGGGTCAGCGAAAAACACACGTAGTGTTTACCGTATTTCTTTGCCGCCTTCATCGCCCAACTAAATGTGTGCAGCGTTCCATATCAGACGGATACATGAAGCGTTATTGACAAAGAACCTGCCATATGTTATCGTTATATTAGACATTTGCCTAATATAACCTTTTCCAATTCATTTTGCTCACTATAGACATTCCCCTTGACCTTCCACTTTGTGGAGGGTATAAATTATATTAAAGAAAATTTTGTAAAACCGATATATTATCCCCTGCAAAGGAGCATAAACATGGCTATACTCGAGCTTAAAGACGTTCGTTATACATACCAGACACAATATCAGAAAGTAGAAGCTCTCAAAGGCATCACACACTCCTTCGAAAGTGGGAAGGTGCACGCCATCGTCGGCAGAAGCGGCAGCGGTAAAACCACGCTGCTGAGTCTCATGGCGGGTCTTGACCTGCCAAGCTCCGGAGAAGTCATTTGCGCCGGTCAGTCCACAGCGGACATAAAGCTCGAACGCTACCGCCGCGAAAAGGTGGCGGTCATCTATCAGAGTTTCCGTCTTTTCCCGCTTCTGACCGTTGCCGAAAACGTCATGTACCCCATGGAGCTGCGCGGAATGAAGACTGCTGAGGCGAAGAAAAAGGCCGCCGAACTCATCGCAAGAGTCGGTCTGCCGGAAAGCGCTCTCGACCGCTACCCCACCATGCTCTCCGGCGGCGAACAGCAGCGCGTTGCCATAGCACGTGCACTCGGCATGGAGACAGGTATACTTCTTGCGGACGAGCCCACCGGAAACCTTGACACCGCAAACAGCGAAAATATTGCCGCGCTTTTGTGCGAGCTTGCTCACTCCGTCGGCTACTGCGTGGTCATCGTCACGCACGACATGGATCTCGCCGCAAAAGCCGACTTCATCCTCGAGCTGAGCGACGGCGAAGTTAAGGAGTAAGACCATGACACTTCGCTACGGAATTTTATCCACACTCCGCGCAAAAGGCCGCGCGGCGCTTTTTGCAGCGCTGATACTGCTCATGTGTCTCTCGCTGACTCTCGGCGCCGGTATGTGGGCATACTGCTCGGTTCAGCTTCGTGAGCTTGACGAAAACTACAGCTCCATAGCGCTCGTGGAATACATGGGCGCGGATTATCCCGACGAGAACGCCTCCGACTCCTTCGCGCGCGACGCCGCCGCACACACCGACCATGCGGCCATTGCAGCGCTCGACGGCATAGTGCTCTGGGAGGAGACCGACAGCAGCCTCGCCCATATAGAGGGTTTTCAGCGCATGGGCGAGACCGCGTTTTCCAACCACGCCGTCATGGAGTTTATCCAGTTTACAGAGCTCTGGGGCAAGGGCATGGTAAGCACCACCGAAGACGAGCTGCCGGAGAGCTATCTCGCCATGAGTTACGATTATCTGGACGGCGAGATGCACGCGCTGGCTAAGCTGCACACTCCCGATTTTGAAAGCGAATATGTGCGCTTTTTCTATTACTCCGACGGTTCTTACAACTATATCGACCAGTCCAACGGCAATTGGGTCAGTCTCGGTGAGGAGGGACTTCCCGAAACCTATATTGCCTCCAAGGGCGCATTTCTCGAATATGTCGACGGCGACGAGAAAAAGCTGCTGCTCAGCTCCGGC
>JAZOBQ010000138.1:0-12923 GCA_045596005.1 Oscillospiraceae bacterium | reverse complement strand
ATGATGATCCGCGGCTATGACGAAGCTGTGGCAAACATGGAAGTCGGACAGAGTGTTGACATTCATCTGACTCCCGATCAGGCATACGGCTATGCCGATCCCCGTGCCATTTTTACAATTGAAATTGCCCAGTTGCCCGGCAGCGAGGAGCTTAACGTCGGCGAGAACGTTGTTCTGTACACAAGCTCCGGTCAGCCTATGCCTGTCAAAGTAATCGCCCGCGATGACTCCACCATCACCTTCGACGCAAACCATGAAATGGCAGGCAAGGAACTGAACTTCCACATTGAACTTGTTGAGGTCCGGGTCCAGTAAGGCATCTGCCTTGCCTATGAAGCACCGAAATACACACAAAAAAGGACGCATCTTTCGATGCGTCCTTTTTCTGTGTATAGTATTTTAGAAAATGTTCAGGTGGAAGAAGGTGTCGATCTGGCCGACAAGGACGAGAAGCATACCAATGGGAACTATAAACTTAATGCAGACAGAGAAGAATACTTTCAGCCATCCTTTTCCGCTGGGATCTATCTCCTCCAACAGCGTCTTGGGTTTGATCTCCCAACCGACCATAACGCTCATCAGCAGTGCGCCGAGAGGCATTGCAATACCTTCGGAAAGGGTATCCATAAAGTCAAGCCAGCAGTCGTTGAATTCGCCAATAATTCCGAAAGCGTTCTGGAAAGGTACCCACATGCCGTTTGCCCCAAGGCCGTCTAGCGCAACAAGTGCAGCCTCTACCATAATTGCAATGCAGACCCAGAAAACTATTTTGCCACGATTGCCTTCCTTGCCCTTCTCAGCAGCACGGTCCATGAAGTAGGTGGAGACAACCTCGATAAGGGATATGGCGGACGAAATTGCAGCAAGGAGAACGAGCAGATAGAACACCACGCCAAAGAGAGGTCCTACAGTACCCATGGCCTGGAATACATCCTGCAGGGTTACGAAAAGGAGTTTGGGGCCACTGAGTGCAGCGCTGGGACCGTAGGTTGCAACAGCTGCGGGAATAACGGCAACACCGGCCATAAGAGCCACGATGGTATCAGCAACAACGATGATAAGAGAGTTCTTGACAAGGCTCTCCTTCTTGCTCAGATAGGAACCGTAGGTGATCATGGCGCCCATTGCAAGAGAAAGGGAGAAGAACATCTGGCCTCCGGCTGTTGCGAGAACGGTCAGGAAGCCGGGTGCTTCCTCAATGAATCCTGCCTCGACTGCATAGCCGGGTACGAACATAAACTTCAGACCTTCAACTGCGCCGGGAAGCGTGAGGGAGCGAATAATGATGATAACCAGCATCACGAACAGCGCAGGCATGCCGATCTTATTAAACTTCTCAATACCGCCGGAAACACCGCCTCGGTTAATAAGGTAGCAGATGACCATGAACAGCACGGTAAATACGACCGCACCGAAGGGATTGGTGAGCATCGCTACGAACAGATCGGAGCCGGTCATTATCGCACCGCCCGCGAAAGCCAGATTGCTCAGGTTCAAAGCGAGATATTCAATGCAGTATGCTCCCAGAACAGAATAAAAACTCATTATTACGAACGGTGAGAAAACTGCAAGCCAACCGACCCATTTGAAGCGTTTGCTCAAAGCGTGGTATGCTCCGATGGTGCCCTTGCCGGTCTTGCGTCCCATCGCAAGTTCGCCCATCATAATTACGAAGCCTACGAATATTGCGAGGAGCAGATAAACGATAAGGAATGTAAAGCCTCCGCTTCTGCCCATTTTATAGGGGAAGCCCCAAATATTGCCGAGACCGACGGCAGAACCGATTGCGGCAAGCAGGAAGCCTATATTACTTCCCCATGTTCCTCTTTCTTCTTTCAAGTTGATTCCCTCCTGTGATTAGTTTCTTTAGTGGGATAAACTATTTTTATAGTATCTTAACGCCGCACCTATGTCAAGCAAAAAAGCGGAACATGTTCGCATTATTTTTCTCAAGCGATGGACAATAGTTTCCTATCAAGGAACAATCATGCTCAATAATATTGCATTGGGTCTACGCAGGCTCCGTTTACTCTTATTTCAAAATGGATATGCGGCCCGTTGGAAGCGCCGGTGGAACCGACATATCCTATCACCTGTCCCTTGCTCACACTTTGACCGGTACTGACCGCCAGTGCGCTCATATGTCCGTAAAGCGTCGTTGTGCCATTTGGGTGGTATATTGCAACATATGTGCCGTAGCCTGTGGAGCCGTAGTTCACTACCGCCATACTTACAACGCCATCCGCCGCGGCATATATCTCCGTACCGTACCATGCGCCTATGTCAACACCGGTATGCGGCTTTAGCTGTCCGTATATCGGATGAACGCGCGGTCCGAAAGGAGAAGTAATATATGTCGTTGCGCTCGGCCACATATAGTAGCCGCTGCCCGTCGGTACACTTACCGCAGGTTTTTTCTCTGCTTCCTGCTGTTTTCTGAGTTCCTCAGCCTTTCTGTCTATCTCCTCCTGAACTTTGGCAAGCTCCGATTCGACATTTTCCTGGTAAGCCATATATGCGTCTATATCTTCTTCAAGCGCAGCCAGTATCGAAGCAGAAGCCTCGATTTTCTCCTCAAGCTCCGCCTTTGCACATTCCAGCTCATTCTGTTTTTTTATCTGCGCAAACTGCACAGCTTCGTACTCAGCAAGAGCAGCCTCGGCGTTATCACACGAAGAGATGAATTCTTTGTGAAGCTGCTCGTCATAACTCATCACATCGGATATGTCAGATATGCGGGAAATAAGCGAGGAAATGCTGTCCGCTTTGAGGATATAGGAAAGATAGCTCCATGCGCTGCCTTCCTCCATGTCTCTCACACGGGCACAATATAGCTCATAGTGTTCCTGCTTTATTTCTTCTGCGGCCTCACATTCTTCCCGTTTGTCCGCAATAATATCGTCGTAAAGTGCTATCTGCGACTCAAGCAGTTCCATTTCTTCCAAAAGCAGCACACTTTGCTCGTCGAGCAAAGATTTGCGTGCAAGACCGCTTTCCATGGCCTGCTCGAGAGAGGCAAGCTGCTCATCTATATTGTCGCTGCGAAGCTGCAGTTCGCTTCGCTGCTGTTCCAGTCTGTCGATCTCTGCCTCATTTACAGCCGAAGCGGACAGACACGGGAAAACGAAAACCATCGCTGCCAAAGCCACGCAAAAAATATGTTTAGAGACTATTTTCATATCCATACATCCTTTCCAAAGCACAGTGGGGCATGAATACATTAAATGGGGAATTAGCCTCAAATTTGGTTCTGTTTTGCATCTAAAGTGCATCATTTTTCTGTCATTTCAATCTAAAGTGGGGAATGCGTCCCATACGCAGCTTAAAAACAACTCGCCCTTACTCCATCGCAGCGAAAAGCAGACAGAATATGTGAAGCATATATTTTTTCTCCCGGAACATACTATAATTTGCATAAAGCAGCAGAATATGAAAAAAAGTAAAACAATATTTTTCCATTTTATTGACGGAAATAATAAACGCTGTTATACTTACTATGTTTTTAAATAAAAAATGAGGAGTGTTTTCATGGCTAAAACTGTTCAGGATATTCTTGATTTCATCAAGGAAAACGACATAAAAATGGTAGACTTCAAGATGGTCGACATTAACGGCCAGTACCGTCACGTCACCATTCCCGCCGTCAGCTTCACCGAGGAGCTCATGACCGCCGGTGTTGGCTTTGACGCCAGCAACTACGGCTACGCAGTCGTCGAAAAGAGCGACATGGTATTTATCCCCGATCCCGATACCGCCGCTGTAGACCCCTTCTGCGAGATACCCACTCTCAGCATGACCGGAAACGCCATGATCATCGACTATCCTCAGAACCGCCCCCTTGCCCAGTACCCCAGAAATATCGTTCTCGCCGCCGAGAAATACATGCGTGACAGCGGCATTGCCGACGAGATGTATATCCTGCCCGAGTTTGAGTTCTATCTCTTTGACCGCGTAGGCTGGGATCTTCGCCCCAATTCCATGGGTATGGAGATCGACGCAAACCAGTCCCACTGGAACACCGCTGTTGAAGGTCTCGGTGTCACTGTCGCAAAGCAGAAGAATTACCACATTGCTAAACCCTTCGACCCCACCTATGAGTGCCGCAGCGAAATGGTAATGCTCATGGAAGAGGCCGGCATCCCCATTAAGTATCACCACCCTGAAGTCGGCGCATCCGGCCAGTTCGAAATCGAGCCTATGCTCGGAGTTATGAGCACCATGGCCGATGCCACCATGATGATCAAGTACATCATCCATAACACCGCTCTTAAGTACGGCAAATCCGCCACCTTCATGCCCAAGCCCGTTTACGGCGAGGCCGGCAGCGGCATGCACGTCCACATGCTCCTCATGAAGGACGGTGAACCCGTCTTCTCCGACGACAACGGATACAGCCATCTCAGCAAGGAAGCTCATTGGTTCATGGGCGGTCTGCTCAAGCACATCAACGCACTTTGCGCCCTCACCAATCCCTCCACCAACTCCTTCAAGCGTCTCGTTCCCGGCTTCGAGGCACCCGTCACCGTCGGCTATGCTACCTCCAACCGCTCCGCCGTCATCCGTATCCCCGCATACGCAAAGAGCCCCAAGTCCCGCCGCTTCGAGATCCGCAACCCCGATGCGACCTGCAACCCCTATTTCTGCTATGCAGCACTGCTGATGGCCGGTATCGACGGAGTCAAAAACCAGGTTGATCCTCACGCCAACGGCTGGGGTCCCTATGATATGAACCTCTATCACCTTCCCGAGGAAGAGAAGGCAAAGCTCCAGCAGCTGCCCACCTCCCTCGAAGCTGCGCTCGACGCTCTCGAGGCAGACCACGACTTCCTCACCGCCGGCGGCGTATTCCCCGAGGAGCTTCTCAAGAACTTCATCGCCACCAAGCGCGCCGAGTGCCGCGAGATGGCTGCCATTCCCACCCCCGCCGAGTTCGACAAGTACTACAACCTGTAAAACAAGCTTTAAGCCGCTCCGAAAATCGGAGCGGCTTTTTTTGCGCTTTTGCGAGACCTTTTTTCCTTGCACACAGCCTTTGTCCATGCTAAAATTTAAAAAATCTTCCGAAAGGACAAATAAAAATGGATAAAATTCTTTTCATAAATGCCTGTGTACGTCCCTCTTCCCGCACCTATGAACTTGCGCAGACTGTTCTCAGCCGCATCGAAGGCGAGGTCGAGGAGCTTGTGCTCGACAAAGAGAATATCCCTCCCCTCTCAAACGAGCTACTCGAAAAGCGCGATGCACTCATCGCCGCCGGCGATTTTTCCGACGATATGCTGCGCTATGCCCGTCAATTTGCCGAGGCGGACACCCTGGTGATCGCCGCTCCTTACTGGGATCTCATTTTCCCGGCTACCGTGAGACTTTGGTTTGAACACATCTGCGTGACCGGACTCACTTTCTGCTATTCTCCCGAGGGTTTTCCCGTCAGCCTGTGCCGTGCGAAAAAACTTATCTACGTCACCACTGCCGGAGGTCCGATTTTCGACGGTTTCAATTTTGGTTACGATTACTGCCGCGCTATGGCAGAAGGCTATTTCGGCATACATGACTGTCTGTGCATAAAAGCCGAAGGTCTGGATATAGTCGGCGCGGATGTGGAAGGCATAATGGCAAAAGCTAAAGAGGAAATCGCGAATATTATGTAATGCTGAGCCTCGCAGAGTTTGTGTCCGCAGACACGAAGAAAATCCAATACAATTTTTCCGGGGACATGAGCCTCGGAAAAATTACTTTTCAGACGGCAAACGTGGAAAATGGCCGCCCTTCGGGGCGGCCATTTTATGCGCTGCAGCAGTCTGCAGCTTCTTCAAATGCACAGCTTGCTTTGCATTTGACTCACTCCAGCTCAACCTGCTTTGCGACGAGGTTTTCGCTCTGGTATATTTTGCGGAGCTTGGGCTTTTCGATCTTGCCTGTCGGATTGCGGGGAACATCGGCGAAGATGATCTTTCTGGGACGCTTATAGCGTGGCAGAGCCATGCAGAAAGCATTGACGTCGGCCTCGGTGAGCACATCTCCGGGCTTGACCTCAATAATGGCAGCGGCGATCTCGCCAAGGCGCTTATCGGGCAGGCCTATCACGGCAACATCCTTGATTGCCTCATTTGAGCGGAGGAAGTCCTCGATCTGTACGGGATAGATGTTCTCGCCTCCGGAGATGATAACGTCCTTCTTACGGTCGACGAGGTAGATAAAGCCTTCCTCATCCTGCTGCGCCATATCTCCCGTGAACAGCCAGCCGTCAGAGAGAACGGCATTCGTAGCTTTCTCATCTTTATAGTATCTGAGCATGACACCGGGTCCCTTTACAGCGAGCTCGCCGACCTCGCCCTGAGCGACCTCACAGCGATTTTCATCGACGATTTTTACCTGCCATCCGTAACCGGGCACGCCGATCGCTCCGACATGGTCAATATTCTCCACGCCGAGGTGTACGCAGCCGGGACCTATTGACTCACTCAGACCGTAGTTTGTGTCATATTCATGATTCGGGAACTTCTCTTTCCAGCGCTTGATAAGGCTGGGAGGAACAGGCTGGGCGCCGATGTGCATAAGACGCCACTGGCTGAGTTCATACTGACCGATCTCAATATCTCCCCTGTCGATAGCGTCGAGAATATCCTGCGCCCAAGGGACAAGCAGCCACACGATCGTGCAGCGCTCCTCGCTGACCGTGCGGAGTATCCACTCGGGACTGACACCGCGGAGAATAACGCCGCGGCTGCCGGAGATAAGACTGCCGAACCAGTGCATCTTCGCGCCGGTATGGTAGAGCGGCGGTATGCAGAGAAAAACATCGTCCTTGGTCTGTCCGTGGTGAGCCTGCTCAACGCGGCAGGAGTGCATAAGGCTCTCATGGTTGTGGATTATTGCCTTGGGGAAACCTGTGGTGCCGGAGGAGAAATAAATTGCGGCCTCATCGCTGTCCTGAATAAAAATGCTCGGAGAAGTCGTGGAGCAATACTCGATGAGGGTATCATAGCTGTCAGCAAAAGAGGGGCAGTCCTCACCCACATAGAAACAGTTCTTTACGCGGGGTATGCGGTGGAGTATCTCCTCAACACGTCCGGTGAACTCCGGTCCGAAAACGAGAGCATCCACATCGGCAAGATCAAGGCAGTAGCGTATCTCTTCTGCGGTGTAGCGATAGTTGAGAGGAACTACAAGAGCGCCGGTTTTAAGAACGCCGAAATATATGGGCAGCCATTCAAGGCAGTTCATCAGCAAAACTGCGACCTTGTCTCCCTTCTTAACGCCGCGGGTCAGCAGCAGATTGGCGAAGCGGCAGGCCTTTTTCTCGAAATCTCCCCAGCTCATCTCCTTGCGGAAAGCTCCGCCGCGGCTGGACTCAATAAGGGAATACTCTCTCCATGTTACTCGGGGTGCATTTACAGCAGGGTTTATCTCAACAAGTGCGACCTCATTTTTGAAGTAGGTTGCATTTCTGGAAAGCAGTTCTGTTATCGGCATCTTTCTATCTCCTTGAAAGTTTAATAGCGTAAAAATCGCGGCAGCTAAAAGCCGCCGCGATAAAGCACTACAAAGCTTTTGTACACCATCAAATAATGTCACACTTTAAATTGAATGTCAAGCTAATTCGAGAATTTAAATCATTAAATCGCAAATCTTTTCGTATTCTTCTGCAGTATTCACGTTCATAAGTATATGCTCGAGATCAAATTCCGCGAGTTCATCGCTGTCTACGTAGCGTACGTCAACTTTTTCAAGCAGATCCATAATGGATTTTTTCCCGGAAGCGAGGCACTCATTCGCCTTTGCTCCGCACACGCGGCGGTAGATAGCGAACAGCGGCTCAAAACCCTTCTTGCCTCGGCGCATTATACAGGCGTCGGATTCTCCCATCAGCAAAACCAGTTTCCTGACAAGCTCAGGATCTCCGAAGGGCAGATCCGTGCCTGTCATAAATACAGCATCCTGGTCACTTTCGTCGAACGCGGAAACAAGGCCGTTGAGTGGCCCCATATCGGGGTATCTGTCCACAAGCTCCATCGCACGCTCAAAGGGAAAGCGCCCGGCTTTGTTTACGGAAACGGCAACCGGTCCGAGAGTCGCAGAATATTTATCTATGAGGTGCTGCAGCATGGTCTTGCCGCCTATGGGAAGCATAGCCTTATCCCGTCCCATACGGCGTGAGCCGCCTCCCGTGAGTATAACCGTCAGCATATTTATCCGCCTCCGAAACGCTTTCTCAGTGCAGTCAGCATCAGAAAAGCCGTCTGCAAAAGAAGTATAGCATATACACGATTGTTTTGCAATTTCGTATGCGGCATGATAAAATAATCAGAAAGTAATCGAAGGAGGCGGCCGCGATGGATGTACTCAACAAAAACATACGCTATCTCAAGGGTGTTGGCGAAGCTCGTGCAAAATCTCTGAGCAAACTCGGCATCAACACACTCCGCGACCTCCTCAATCATTTCCCCAGAGCCTATGAGGACAGAAGCCAGATCTATTCCATTTCAGAAGCGCCCTTCGATACCCCTGTTACGATACGCGCCATTGTTGCAAACGATCCCAGTTTGTCGCGCGTCCGACGCGGTATGGAACTTGTCAAGTTCCGCGTCGTTGATGACAGCGGTTCGGTTGACATAACATTTTTCAATCAAAGCTACCTCCGCACACGCTTCCAAAAGGGCGATTGTTTCCTTTTCTATGGCAGGATAACGGCTGCGCATTCCCGCAGAACCATGTCCAATCCCGCATTTGAAAGTGCAAGCTTCGACTCCGATACACCGGGAAAGATCGTGCCGGTGTATTCTCTCACAAAAGGCATTTCCGGCAAAATGATGACCACCTATGTCCGCAACGCGCTCAATGAAGCCGGTGAACAACTGCCGGAGCTGCTGCCTGTAAGTGTTGTTGAAAAATACGCTCTTGCTCAGACTCGATATGCTTACGAAAATATACACTTCCCTGCCGACTTCGGCGCTCTTGAGCTTGCCAGAAAGCGGCTCGTTTTTGAGGAGCTTTTTGTTCTCGCATGCGCGCTCACCGGCATCCGCTCCGGTCGCGAGCGCTTCGGCGGAAAAATAATACCGGAAAGTAAAACAGATGAGTTTTATTCCTCTCTCAGCTTCTCCCCCACCGGCGCTCAGCGTCGCGCTGTTGCAGACGCGCTGAAAGACATGGCCTCCGGGAAGCCGATGAACCGCCTCGTTCAGGGCGACGTCGGCAGCGGTAAGACACTTGTGGCTGCCGCCTGCATATGGAACGTATGCCGCGCGGGGCATCAGGCCGCCTTTATGGCTCCCACCGAAATACTTGCCGAGCAGCATCTTGAAACGCTCCGCGCATTTCTTGAACCCTTCGGTCTGCGTGTTGAGAAACTTACCGGTTCCATGACCGCCGCGCAAAAGCGAAATATCCGTGCCGGACTGGAAAACGGTGACATCGACCTTGTGGTCGGTACTCACGCTATAATAAGCGGCGAAGTCAGCTTCCGCGATCTCGCTCTCGCCGTTACCGACGAGCAGCACCGCTTCGGTGTTTCCCAGCGCTCCGCACTTGCTGCAAAGACGGAGAAACCCCATGTTCTGGTTATGTCCGCAACTCCCATACCGCGCACACTCGCGCTGATGATATACGGCGACCTTGACGTTTCCGTTATTGACGAACTGCCTCCCGGCAGGCTGAAGGTGGACACCTTCCACGTCGATGAGAGCTACCGCGCCAGACTCTACGGCTTTATCCGAAAGCAGGTCGGCGAAGGCAGACAGGTCTTCGTGGTATGCCCCATGGTCGAAGAAAACGAGGAACTTGAGATGGATTTGAAAAGCGCCGTGGAGCACGCCGAGTATCTTCAAAGCATATTCCCGGAGCTTCGTGTCGGCTGCATCCACGGCAAGATGAAAGCAAAGGAAAAGGACGCCGTCATGAGCGCTGTCGTTTCCCGCGATATCGATATTCTTGTGTCCACCACGGTCATTGAAGTTGGCGTCGATGTTCCAAACGCTTCGCTGATGATTATCGAAAACGCCGAGCGCTTCGGACTGAGCCAGCTGCACCAGCTGCGCGGAAGAGTAGGACGCGGCCAGCACAAGAGTTGGTGCATACTTGTCTCCGACGCAAAAAACGACGAGAGCAAGGAACGTCTGCGCGTAATGTGCGAGACGAGCGACGGTTTCAAGATAAGCGAGCATGACCTGCGTCTTCGCGGCCCCGGTGACTTTTTCGGTTCGCGCCAGCACGGTCTGCCCGAAATGCACATTGCCGACCTCGGCGGTGATATGCGCGTGCTTCAGACTGCTCAGACAGCTGCCCATGAGCTGCTAGCCTCCGATCCTCTGCTGCAGAAGGCGGAGAATCAGGCTCTTCGCGAGCGCATCAAACAGCTTTTTGAGGCAAATTCCGACTCACTCAACTGAACTCAGAAAGGAGCTCACACTATGACATACTACGACAACAAGCTGAAAGAGCTTCACGACCGCTGCGCCCGTGCAAGCCACTTGAGTTCCATCGTCCCGGAGCTTCGCAGCCAGAAAGAATATCTTGAATCGGAAGTCTGTGAACTGGAAGCAATAAAGAACAAAGAGCAGGCCGACGTAGACCGCCTTGAGGGGCGCTCCCTCGCCGCATATTTCTACAATGTTGTCGGCAAGCTCGATCATCAACTCGACAAAGAGCGACGAGAGGCTTACGCCGCAAGGGTCAAATATGACACAGCCGCACAGGAGCTGGCGGACGTCATCGACGAACTGAACTCAGCAGAAGCCGAGCTGCGCGAGCTAAGTGGATGCGAAAATGAGTATCAGACGCTGCTTCGTGAAAAGGCCGCCGCTATCAAAGCAGCCGGGGGTGCGAAAGCGGAGGCTATACTCGAGCTTGAGACCCGTCTTGCCGCTCTCAGCAGCCGCGCAAAGGAGCTGCGTGAGGCCATTTCCGCAGGCGGAGCAGCCTACGGCACTGCGTCTCAAGTAATGAAAAGTCTCGAAAGCGCCGAAGGCTGGGGAACTTTCGACCTGCTGGGCGGCGGACTCATCTCCGACATCGCAAAGCACAGCCATCTCGACAAAGCACAGCACGCGGTAAATATGCTCCAGAGCGACCTGCGCCGCTTCAAGACCGAACTTGCCGACGTCACCATCAACGCCGATATTCAGGTGAGTATCGACGGTTTTCTCGGCTTTGCCGACTTTTTCTTTGACGGTCTATTCGCCGACTGGGCCGTTATGGACCGTATCAGCCAGTCAATGTACCGCGTTAGCAATACTCGCGACCAGATCGAAAACCTGCTGCACCGTCTCAAGCGCCTCTCCGCCGAAAACGAGACGAAGCTCGCAGATACGCGTGCAAAACTGGACGAGCTTGTGCTCGGCAGCTGAGTTACTAAAACAAAAGCACCTCCGCATATACTTGTCTGAGTATATGCGGAGGTTTTATTATGTCCGGAATAAAAAAGCTGATCCAAAAAACTGCCGTTCTGACTGCTTCGAGCATAATTATGCGCTGCGTGGGGCTGAGCTATCAAGTGTGGCTCGCAGGCCGCGTCGGTTCGGCAGGCATAGGGCTTTTCCAGCTTATCGCAACTGTGAATATGCTCTGTGCGACATTTGCGATAAGCGGTATACGCTTCACCTCCACGCGTCTCGTCAGCGAGGAACTGGGTCTTGGGCATCAGTCAGGCGCAGCCGCAGCTGTGCTGAACTGTCTGTCTTATGCCGCAGTTTTTGGCTGCGCCGCATTTGCAGTTATGTTTTTCGGAGCCGAACGGATAGGCTTTCTCTGGATCGGTGATGCGAGAACGGTGCTGAGCCTGCGCACGCTTGCGCTCAGCATGCCGATGCTTGCGCTCTCTTCTGTCTTCAGCGGATATTTCATCGCCGCCGGCAAGGTACTTCGCGCCGCTGCCATACAGATTGCCGAGCAGCTTATCAATATCGGATGCGCCATACTGTTCCTCTCCCGTGTTCCTTCCGGAGATCTGGAGCTTTGCTGTGCCGCCATCGCCCGCAGCAACCTTATCGCAGACGGCTGCTCACTCGCGCTGAGTTTTTTTGCGTATATTATCATCCGACCTTCTTCATCCCACGGAGCATCGGAGAACGAAATTCCACGCAGAATGCTGAAAATCGCGCTGCCGCTGGCCTTTTCCGCATACGCAAGAACATCGCTCACAAGTCTCGAAAACCTGCTTATTCCAAAAAAACTGCGTCTGAGCGGATTGAGTGCCCATGCGGCATTGAGCGGCTACGGAGTCATAACGGGTATGGTTTTCCCGATAATAAGCTTTCCCTCATGCCTTCTTGCTGCTGCCGCAGAGATAAGTATTGCCGAACTTACAGCCGCACAGGTACAGGGAGACATGAAACGCGTAAGATCGCTCGTTTCTTCATTGCTAAAGGCTGCGTTCTTCTTTTCTTTCGCCGTAGCCGCATTTCTTTTCATATTCTCAACGCAGCTTGGTATCTCCGTTTACAAAAGCCTCGAGGCGGGACGATATATACGCCTTTTTGCCCTGCTCGTGCCGATAATGTACATGGATATAATCACCGATGGCTGCTTAAAAGGTCTCGGGCAAATGATGCAGTCGATGAGCTATAACATCTGTGAAGCGGCACTCGGAGTGATTTTTGTGATAGTTCTCGTGCCGCGCTATGCGCTCGGAGGATATATTTTTGTTCTGTTTTTCTGCGAATGCTTCAACTTCTGCCTTAGCATGCGCCGACTTTGGAAGGTCTGCCGCGTGGATATATTAGATGCAGACCATATAAACCTACCACACAGTTACGAAACAAATAAAAAAAGCACCGTCAAAAGACGGTGCTTTGAATAAGTCTTATGTAAACTTATGCCTGGGGCTTGATCATGATGGTCATCATCTGAGCGGACTCGATGCCGGTGTTGAGGCAGCCGCGCTTGGTGCCCTTGCCGAAGTGGACGGAGTCGCCGGCCTTGAGGAC
>JAZOBQ010000137.1:0-11418 GCA_045596005.1 Oscillospiraceae bacterium | reverse complement strand
ATCTTCAACCGTCTGGACGGCGACAAGGTGCTCACCATCCATAAGGAAGACAAATACTGGCTCAAGGGCGAAAACGAGAGCACATATCTCGGCAACTACAATAAATGCAGAGCGGCGGAAAGGAGCGGAGACTAAATGGACGAAAAATGCTATATCGTTCCCAACCCCTCCGGCCCCACTCTGGCTGTGAGCATTGACCCGGCTAAGTGCATCGGCTGCAACAGTTGCGTGAATATATGCCGCATCCAGACCCTTCTGCCCAATCCGAAAAATGGGCAGCCGCCCATCGTGGCCTACCCCGATGAGTGCTGGTACTGTGCCTGCTGTGTGGAGGCTTGCCCCCGGGGCGCGCTGGAGATGCACCTGCCCATAAACCAGCGCATATTGTTCAAGCGCAAGGAAACGGGCGAGATTTTCCGTATCGGTGCCCTGGACAGTCCGGAAAAGAGCTTTTTCAAGCCCCCTGTCGGCTGGTAAGGAGGGCGAAGTATGAGTTTGCTGAACAAATTGCAGGACATACAGTACGAGTACGGATACCTGCCCAAAGATGAGCTTGTGCAGCTGGCATCAGAAGAAAAGCTCAGCCTTGCCGAAGTCATCGGCACAGCCAGTTTCTATGAACATTTCAGCTTTGAAAAAAGCGAAAAGAACTACATTGAAAACCTTTACCCCTGCCGAAAGGCGGGAATACTGCTGAACGCCCCGGAAAACTACACATGGACGGCGCTGAAGCTGGCGTTATCCGCCCCGGAAATGGTCATCCCCGCGCTGAAAGACTCCGGCCTCAGCGGCCGCGGCGGCGGAGAATTCCCCGTGTGGCAGAAGTGGCAGACCACACGAAATGTGGAAGGCGAGAGCAAATACATAGTCTGCAACGCCGACGAGGGAGAGCCGGGCACCGGTAAGGATCGGGTGCTCATAGAGCGAAACCCCAAGGCAATAATTGAGGGCATGGCTATCTGCGCCTCCGCAGTGGGTGCAAAAAAGGGATATATCTATCTCCGGGGCGAGTACGCCGACCTGCGAGTCGGTCTTGAAAAAGAAATTGCAGAAGCCCCCTTGGGGGATTTTGAGATCGAAGTATTCATGGGCCACGGCGCCTATGTCTGCGGCGAGGAGACTGCCCTTCTCAGCTCCATCGAGGGCAGGCGCGGCGAGACCCGGCTGAAGCCCCCCTATCCCGGCATTGCGGGACTCTGGGAGTGCCCCACGGTCATCAATAACACCGAAACCTTTGCCAACGTGCCTTTTATCATCGAGTTCGGCGCGGAAAATTTCCGCAGGCGTGGAACAAAGGACTTCCCCGGCACAAGGCTCTACACCGTCTGCGGAAAGGTGAAAAACCCCGGTGTGTACGAGCTTGAAGCGGGGGCAAGCGCAGCCCAGCTCCTTGAAGCCGCCGGAGGCGGCAGCGAAGAGCTGAAAGCGGTGCAGCTGGGCGGCGGTTCCGGCGAGATAGTCCCCGCCGACAGCAAGGCCATCGTCCGAGGCACAGGCTCCGCCAGATTTATTGGAGAGAGCGAAAGCCTCGTCACCGTGGCGCGGGAGCTGACGGAGTTTTACTCCCGGGAAAGCTGCGGAATGTGCGTACCCTGCCGTGTGGGTCTGAAGCGCCTTGCCCAGATGCTCCAAAGAGCCGAGGGCGGACAGTTCTGGTCCGACGATGTGGAAGCCATGAAGGAGCTATGCGAGCACATAAAGCTCAACGCCCGCTGCGGCCTTGCCAAGGCGGCTGTGAGCCCGGCGCTGAGCCTTATAAATAACTTTCCGGAGGTGCTGAAATGAGAATCAACATTGACGGAAAAGCCATAAAGGCCGCCGAGGGGATGACGATCCTCGAAGCGGCGAGAGAAAACGGGATTTATATCCCCACCCTATGCCATCTTAAAGATTTGAACTGCATCTCCGTCTGCCGAGTGTGTGTAGTGGAGATGAACGGCACACTGGTCCCCGCCTGTTCCACCAAGCTGTGGGAGGGCATGGAGATAGTCACAGACAGCGAAAAGGTGCGCGCAGCAAGGCGCAAAAACCTTGAGCTAATCTGCTCCGACCACCACATGGACTGCACGGACTGTCCCCGTGGCGCCGACTGTGAGCTGAGAGGGCTTTGCAAGGAATACGAGGTGGACGACCGGGCCTTTGGCATTGGCAAACGCAGGGCTATGACGGATGCAAGCACTCCCTACCTTGTGCGGGACAACGCCAAGTGCATACTCTGCCGCCGCTGCGAAGCCGTGTGCACAAAGCTGCAGGGAGTCAAGGCAATTGCCGCCAACCTGAAGGGCGGCGAGACCAACATCGGCTTTGGCCTGCCCCTCGCGGAGACCGACTGCGTGGGCTGCGGCCAGTGCGTGGCGCACTGTCCCACCGGTGCGCTGACGCCCAAGGATGACAGCAAAAAGGCATGGAAGGCCATTTTCGACAAAGAAAAGTTCGTGGTTGCAGCCGTGTCCCCCAGCACCTACAAGCGCATAGGCGAGCTTTTCGGAGAAGCCCCCGGCACCGACTGCGGAAGAAAGCTGGCGGAGATCTTCCGTAAGATAGGCTTTGACGCGGTGTTCGACCTTGCCGAGGCCGAGGAATGGAGCAAACAGACCATGTTTGCCAAGGCTGAAAAGGGCAGCATTTCCGGCTCCTGCCCCGCGTGGCGGCGCTATGTGGAGAAAAAGCATCCGGAGCTTTTGGGAAAGATGCTTTGTCCCGAGGATCCCCTCGCTTTGATTGCCGAGCATTGCCGTCATTTGGCCGGTGATAAGGAAGTGTTTGCAGTGCGTTTTTCAAACTGCATCGCATCCAAGTCCGAAGACGGCGCCATCCCCCAGCTGAGCACCCGCGAGGCTTTCGAGATGATACGCAGAGCCTGCGTTTCCAGCTTCACCGCCGACAAGGTCTGGGCCTCCCTGCAGGGCGAGGATTTTGACGCCCTGCCCGAACTGCCCATGGTCGAGGCAAAGGATATCCGGGTCATAGAGGCGGAAGGGCTTGCGGCGGCGGAGAAAGCGCTTGCTCACATAAATGACTGCGAGCTGCTTTTTGTCCGCGCCTGCCCCGGAGGATGTCTTCACGGCGGCGGAATGCCCCTTATGCGATGAATTTATCTCAAAGTCCAAATTCAACGGATATGCTGGACATGTATGTTGTCTCTCTTTTATGTTTCGGATGATGAATCTGAATGGGAATCAGACAGAGAAGACATGAAAACTGGTGAGCAACTTTGCTATGTGAAAAACATAGACAACGAAGATTGCAGCGAATATGGATATATCTGTTTCAAAAAAAGTTTTGGCAGTCTGATGCGTACTGCATGATTTTCAAACATAACCACCAGTAAACTGGTGGTTTGCACAGCCCCTGGAAGGGGCTATTACCGGCTTGGCCCCTGTAAGGGGCACTGAATTATATTATTGCATCACATGCCCTACCACCCGTAAACGGGTTAAACGCATTTCTGAAGCACTCTACTAACATTCAGTGCCCTACTTACGGGAGTTTGCTTTCCTTCGGAAAGCCTCATGCTAAAGCTTTTTATCTTCCCCCGGTAGAACCGGGGGTTTATTTCCACGCCTAAAGGCACCAAAAATCACCGCAGCAAAGACTGAGCTTTGCTGCGGTGATCTGTCATTCACTTTTTCCATGGCGCGTCGGCTCGAACTTTGTCCGTTTCACTGCCTTATATAAGCCCAAGGGAAGTGGCTGCGGCCGAGGAGAATAAAAGCTCTTCTCCACGATACCGGCAAGCGTTTTGAAAATTTCCTCCGCCTCGCCGCCCAAAGCCAAGCCAAGTCTGAGCAAAAAGCGTTCTCCGCTTTCATCTGTGCGTCTGGCCAACTCCTCCGGTGCCTTTTTTTCGCACCATACGAGCAGTCCCGGCGCGCTGCGGCGGTAACGCAAACAGTTCCAGCGAAAACGCACAGCCGCTTTCAGACGCTCCCACATCTCCTTCAGTGCTTTCGCGAGTCCGCTTTCGCGGCGCAGTTTCGTAACAACAACGGCACGGCTTTGAACCTTTACCGTTTTGAGGCGTCGCAGACGGAAGAGTATATATGCAAGAACCGCTGCGGCAACACCGGCAAGAACATAATATATCCACACCGGCATGCTGATATCGACATTCTCCATCTCCGGCACTTCCATGCCAGCCGTTCCCGGCATGCCGACACCTTCCATCGGAGTATCTTCCATAAACTGAACAAGCCAGTTTACAAAGCGTTCAAGAAGGCCGTAAAGAAATACCAGAACCGCTTTCACAGCACTCACGCATACGCTGATAATACTGAGCAGGAATTCGGAAAAGCTTTTGACTCCGCTCGAGGCATAAGCGACAACGATGATCGCCAGAAGCGCAATTATTCCGGCAACCACGAAAAGCATAATCCTGCCGAGCGCAGGATTGCCCTCCACAGCTCCGCCGCGTCCGGCCAAAGCTCCGGATTTGAGTGATATGGCGGAAAGCAATGTCAATGCAAGACAGAAATAGCACATATTCAGAGCGCCTCTGGCTCCGGGCATCACAAGGACATAGTCGAGCACCAGCATGACCACCGCCATAATGGCAAGAGCATCGAAGCGCAAGAGTATGCCGTTCTGATTCGTCGGCATCCACGACAGGAAGGCCGTCACAGCAAATCCGAGACAGTATACGATGCAGTTCATAACGACAGTGCGCGTTTCATAGGGCACAAGATGGGTAGTCCTCACAAAAACAAAGATTCCCGCCGCGACCATAATAAGCTCAATAATTACAAAGAGCGGAACCGGCACACCTCGCCGCATTATTGCAGTATTCAGATAATAAGCACCGAGCATGACAGCAGACAGCAGGATGTAATTCAGCTCCATCGCGGTAAAATCGAAATTTACTTCCGAAAGGGCAAACATCCATCCCGTCAGCGCCACCTGAAAAAGTACGGCTGCGCTGCCGCTCAGAATTTCGGTAAATCGTTTCATACGGTTCTGAAATCCGTTTCTGTGAAAATATTCCGCTCGCCAAGCATATGCATTGGCGGTTTTTCCTGAAGTATGCTTATAGCTCCTAGCTCCTCCGCAGCACGCGGATCGGAACTCAGCAGGCTGCGTTCAAGATTTTTCGACAGTACATATATCTGTCCGAGCTTGTGGCGCTCCATCAAAACAGCGTCCGAAGGTATTTTGACAAGTTCGGAATCATACTCTATTTCCGCGAGAGCACCCAACAGCTCCATTACCTGCCCTTCCGCGTTTTCGGGTATTATGATCCGCTCTCTTTCGCCCTCTGCGCAAGGTATCACCAGCGAACAGAGCACGCCGCGCTCATGGAGCTTGACGATGAGCGAAGCCAAAAGCGAAAACATCTCCTCCATCTCCGCGGTCTCTGTAATGCGTTCTTCGTGCTTTTCGTTTCCTTCTCCAATTTCCTCAATGTGAGTAAAAGAAAACATATCGGGGATAAAGCACACTTTGCGCATGGTGAGTTTTTCATATACATTCACCTGGATCTCGTCCCTGCGCGCAAGAAGACGCCAGTTTATGCTCTTGAAGCTGTCGCCCTCGCGGTAGTCCCTTGTGGTCTCGAGCAGGGTGCGGTCGGTATAGAAGCCGTTTTTTGCGCTCTCCATCTCGCTCATATTGTTGAGAATGAGCGTTACGTCGACAGGCACAACCTTGGGATACACAACAAATCTCAGCGGGCTGGGCAGTTTTAGTTTGCCAGTCTGGGTGCTCAGACCAAAACCGTCGCCGGAGGCCATCTTTACCTCCTCTATGCGGCACACGCCTCTGTGCACAGCCTTGGCTCGCTGTTTCCAGCTTATGGACTGATGCGGCATCATCCAGAGAAAGGTCGAACGCAGTTCGGCTCTGAGTTTTTTGTCGTCCGGCTGATCGACGTAGGAGCAATCTTCCTCACAGGGCTCAACGCATGTCTTTTTCCCAAGAGGAAAAATGAGGTCTATCCAGATAAGAGGCAGCATTTTGCGGTTCACGAGGCGTGACTCGGCCTCAAGCAGCTGCCCGGGAAAGCCGCAGCAGTCCTCCTGCTCCGACTCCAGCTCCATTTTCCTAAGGGAAAAACGTCCCCATGCGAATGCGATGAGGCATAAAATGAGCACGATGACGAGGAAGGCTTCGAGCTTCGCCATATCAAAATAGGCGGCCACAAGGATAAGCGCGGCGAGAAGCGCCAGACCTATCCATGATACGAAATTACTTCCCGGCTGCTTCATCGAACATCTTTGCCTTTCCGGGAGGCACGGGGGTCTCCTCAAGTATGTTTGTCAGAATATCGGCCTCGGTTTTCTGGGTATAGCGTGCCTCGTTGGAAACGGTCACACGATGGCTCATTATGGGCAGGAAAATGGCGGCGATGTCCTCGGGCGTAACATAGTCGCGTCCATGTATTGCGGCGTAGCTCTTTCCGCCCTGGAAAAGGCAGCGGGAGGCACGGGGAGACGCACCGGAGCGAAGCAGCTTATGCTCGCGTGAGCGGTGAACAAGCTCCACTATGTACTCCTTTATATTGTCGCTGACATATACGCCCTGTATCTCGCGGCGTATCTCCATCAGTTCTTCGGGAGAGGATACAATATCAACAACGGAAAAATCGATTATATCACCAAGCTCGGTGAGCATTTTTGCCTCCTCCGCTCTGTCAGGGAAGCCGAGGGACAGTCGTACGAAAAATCTGTCCATCTGCGCTGCAGGCAGCTGGAAGGTACTCTCTCGCTCGACAGGGTTTTCGGTGGCCATGACGAAGAAAGGTTCGGGAAGGGCGAAGGTGTCATTGTCTATGGTCACCTGCTGCTCCTCCATGGCCTCCAAAAGAGCCGCCTGAGTTCTGGGGATAGCTCGATTTATCTCGTCGGCGAGCAGGATATTGGTAAAAACGGGACCCTTGACCTGTTTGAACGAAGCGCTCGCACGGTCATAGATGGTCATGCCGATAATATCCGAGGGCAGAAGGTCGGGTGTGAACTGTATGCGCTTGAAGTCGCAGCCGAGAGCGCGGCTCATGGTCTTGATAAGGGTGGTCTTGCCGCTGCCGGGCAGATCATCCAGAAGTACATGACCGCCGGCGAAAACGCTCATAATGATGAGCTCCACCTGCTCGGTCTTACCTACGAATATTTTTGCTATCTCATTTTTCAGCTTTGCTGCACATTCCTGAGTTTTCATTGTCATCGCTCCGATGTATAAAAATTAGAATAATTCAGTATAACAAATCGAAAAGTGCATTTCAATGCACATGGTGTTAATTTTTAGTGGGAAAATAAAAAACAAATCCGAACTATGCTTTCAGTTCGGATTTGCTTTATAGGTAAATGAACTTTGTCAGTTCGGCAAACTTGAATTTATCTAACTATCAGACCGGAAGATTTTTCTTTATTCTTCTTAGGTATCGTATCAATGCGTAAATCCCATACCCCAACATTACGCCGACAGTATTCAGGATGAAATCATCTACATCGGATGCTCTTTCACTAAAAGGCAATTGGATAATCTCAATGCAAAGCGAGATGCCACCACCAGCCAAAATTACCTTTGCAAATGAATCAAGTCGCTTATAAATAATCGGCAATACGATTCCACTTGGGATAAACATCGCAACATTTCCAATTACATTTAGCAAAAGGTCTCGCTTATTATCATAGTCAAACAGATTCACCATCGGAATCAAATTGACTCTAAACGGAAATGCTGTCTCAATATCAAATATAAGCGGCTGAACTTGTCCATCTACTTTGGACATAGGGAAGAATACAAAGCGGATAATAACAGCCACATTAATATACATCAGAAGTAAGACTGCTTCCCGCTTCCAGTCTATGTGTTTTTGCTTGCCCCATACACCAAATCTTATCGCTAACCAGATTGATGCAAAAATAATCTCTAAAAACAGGAATGGTATTTCAACCATATATTACACCTCTACAAATTCAAGTTTCTCTTCCTCTTTGCCGCTATTCTACCACAGCCGCACACTTCTTACAACAAAAGGCACAGCGGAGCAGACCGCTGTGCCTTTGACATTTCTTATTATCAGTCGTTGGTGTAGTTATCGAAGTAACCCTGAATGAAGATAACGGGAGTTCCCTTGTCGCCGGAGCCGGAGGTAAGGTCGCACAGGGAGCCGATAAGGTCGGTGAGGTTTCTGGGGGTGGTGCCCTCGCTCACCATGTTGCCGACGAGGCTTGCGCCATCCTTGGCCTTGATGCGATCTTCGATAGCCTTCTTCAGCTCTTCGCCATGCAGATCTCCGAAATCGTTGTCGGCAAGGTACTTGAGCTTCAGCTCATTGGGAGTTCCGATAAGACCGTCGGTATATCCGGGGGAGACAACGGGGTCAGCCAGCTCCCAGATCTTGCCGGCGGGATCCTTGAACGCACCGTCGCCGTAGATCATGGCTTCCACCTTCTTGCCGGTGGCCTCGCTCATACGCTTGCCGATGGCGTCGGCAATGGCCATGCAGTCCACGGGGAAGAGCTTTACGCTGTCATCGGTGGCCTTGTTGGAGCCGAGAAGACCGTACTGGGGGTTGCAGCCGCTGCCGTCGATGCTCTCGGTCATGATATCATCAAGGCCAAGGACGGTGCAAGCCTCGTGGGCAACATGGTCTCCGAGGGTACCACCCCCAGAAACCTTACCGACCTCATCGGCTCTCCCTGCGACCTTACCTCCGGCTCCGGCGACAAGGGCACCCCTGTTATCTTCATTCAGGGTTACTTCGATAACTACACCAACGACTGTTATTAATTGTAACTGTCAAAGGCACAGCGGTTTGTTCCTCTGTGCCTTTTGTTGTAAAATCGGCGGCGGTGTGATATTGTAAATAAGTAAACAAATAACAGCGCAATTATAATTTACAGGAGAAATCAATATGGAAGCTCTCATGGATTATCTGAAAAGCAGAATTACAAGTGAGACCCCTTTAAGCTGCATTATTGACGTATTTGAAGAAATGTGCCGGATCCCTGTTGAGCAGGACTGGATATTATTTGAAAGCGGAATATATGATTTTACCGGTAAACCGCAGTTTTACTTCTCATTAGTGCGACAACTTCCGCATACAGATGAGGAAGACGATGATGAATACTACCAGATTCGTGTGGATGTGCTGTACGATCCCTCGCAAAAAAATAAAAAGTTCCGTGAAGCAACCTGGAATATGGACATAGAGGGGAACATATTTGATTATGTTCGAGAGTCGGAGGTATTTGACGAAATAAAAAATGACAAATACGGTTCTGTGGAAATCCGTTTAGACGAAACTTAATCAGATTAGACTTAATTTCGAAGTCCAATCTATCAGATTATGTTTCACAGGTGTATATAAAGCAAATCCGAACTGAAAGTATAGTTCGGATTTGTTTTTATATTCCCGCAAAAATTAACATCATGTGCATTGAAATGCACATTTCGATTTGTTATACTGAATTATTCTAATTTTTTTAACCGGAGCGATGCCAATGAAAACCCAGATTTGTGCCGAAAAGCTGAAAAAAGAGATAGCCAAAATATTCGTGGGCAAGACCGAGCAGGTGGAGCTCATCACCATGAGCGTATTCGCCGGCGGCCATGTGCTCCTCGACGACCTGCCCGGAAGCGGCAAGACCACCCTTATCAAGACCATGAGCCGTGCGCTTGGCTGTGACTTCAAGCGCATCCAGTTCACCCCCGACCTTCTGCCCTCCGATATCATAGGCATGACAATATATGACCGCCAGACCTCATCTTTCAAGCAGGTCAAGGGCCCCGTTTTCACCAACATCCTGCTGGCGGAGGAGATAAACCGCGCCATCCCCAGAACTCAGGCCGCTCTGCTGGAGGCCATGGAGGAGCAGCAGGTCACCATAGACAACGATACCTTTGCCCTGCCCGAGCCTTTCTTTGTCATGGCCACCGAAAACCCAGTGGAGCGCGAGAGCACCTTCCAGCTGCCCGCCGCCCAGATGGACCGCTTTTTCGTGCGCCTTTCCCTCGGTTTCCCCGACAGAGCCGAGGAGGCAAAGATGCTCACCGAGCTTGGCGACGTCATAGACTTTTCCGTTGTTGACGTCGTGTCCTCCCCCGAGGAACTGATGGATATCCGCCGTGAGATTCAGGGCGTATTTGTGAGTGACGCCGTGAAGGAATATATAGTGGAACTTGTCCACCGTTCCCGCGAGCATAAAATGCTCAAGTCCGGCGCCTCTCCCCGTGCCTCCCGCTGTCTTTTCCAGGGCGGCAAGAGCTACGCCGCAATCCACGGCCGCGACTATGTCACCCCCGAGGACATTGCAGCCATTTTCCTGCCCATCATGGGACACCGCGTCACCGTGAGCAACGAGGCGCGCTACACCAAGAAGAGCGAGGCGGATATTCTCGCCTCCATACTTGAGGAGACCCCCGTGCCTCCCGGAAAGGCAAAGATGTTCGATGAAGCAGCCGGGAAGTAACTTCGTATCGTGGATAGGTCTCGGCATTCTGGCGGTGCTCATCCTTGTGGCGGCATACTTTGATATGGCGGCGCTGGAGGGATTCCTTATTCTTGTGCTTATCCTCTGCCTTGTGGCCTTTGTGTGGGGACGCTTTTCCCTGCGCAATGTGGAGGTGGAGACCGAGGACGAGGAGTGCTGCGGCTTTCCCGGGCAGATGCTGGAGATGCCCTCACGCCTGCGCAACCGCAAAATGCTGCCCCTCATATGGCTGGATCTGAGCTTCCCCATAGGAAACCGCACCTGCATTGCCCCGGCGGAGGATTCCCTGTCCGATGTCGATACGCAGCCGGAAAAGGGCAAAGAACGCGAGCTGCGCTCCACATTCCTCTGGGTGATGCCCCATCAGCGCATCAGCTGGAAGCAGCAGGCCAAGGCTGTCCACAGGGGCGTGTGCCGTGTGGACACGCTGAAGCTCAATTCCGGCGACGGCTTCGGTCTCAGCACCCAGACGGGCAAGGCAATGCTGCCCTGTCCCGTGAGATTTGTGGTTTATCCGAAAATCATCTCCGTGGATGTAAGCCTGATCCTCAACAACATGAGCGAGATGGAGAGCGCCAAGAACGGCTTTTACACCGATCGCACCCTGCTGGAGAACACCCGCGACTACCGCGAGGGTGACAGCTTCAAAAATATCAACTGGCGTCTGCTGGCCCGACGGGACGAGATACAGGTGAATGTTTACGAAAAGCTGACCATGCGCCGTGTGTGCTTCATGCCGGATATGTTCTCCTTTACCCACATGGAAGAGGTGGGAGAGGGCAATGACAGGCATGAGGAGCGGGTGACGGAGTGCGAGAATATGGAGGAAATGTTCTCCCTTATGGCCTCCATTATCGTGAAGCTCCACGAGAGGGGCGTGCTCTGCTCTCTGGTGATACCCGCATTTGGCGAGACACCGGAAAAGATTATCATTCCCGAAAACGCCGAAACACAGGTGATGGAGCTTCTGGGCGCGCTGGCGGAGATA